>NZ_JADJUO010000011.1:0-239480 GCF_016717045.1 Candidatus Villigracilis proximus
ACTTTTCTAACATGGGTGATAGGTGTTTGTTCACTTTCCTGGGAGTTTAGAAAACTTACCTGGATATTCCTTAATTTTATTATCATTGAAGGAAGTTTTACTTATGAAAAATTTCTCCCCGGCGAGATCAAAGAAAGATTTCCAAAAAATATGGCGCGATTTGTAAACATCAAGAAAACTGGAATTAATACCGGGGCAGGTTGATGAAAAAAGACTCAGGCATCGGTTTGTTTCTGATTGCTGGGTTTCTTTTTTGGGTTTTGATAAATCTAACAGATTGTTTATTGGCTCCAAGCCCAGTTGAGATCCCTGCACTTACAAATACATCGAATACAGGTCTAACAGATGTATTTGTTTCATCTTCCGGGCTGCCGCCTGCTTTTCCTGGCGCTGAAGGGTTTGGTGCTATGGCGGCCGGTGGTCGTGAGGGCAGGGTAATTGAAGTAACCAATCTGAATGATGCAGGTGAGGCATCATTGCGTGCCGCAATTGAAGCGAAGGGGCCGCGGTTTATTGTTTTTCGTGTGGCAGGCGTGATTGAGCTTGAATCTGACCTGGTAATTATGGAGCCGTATCTGACCATTGCGGGACAGACTGCTCCGGGCGGGGGGATCACATTGCGTGGTGTTAACTCGCGAATTACTGCCTTGATTAATATCCAGACCCATGATGTTGTGATTCGATTCCTTACATTGCGCGCTGGTCCGCCGTCAGCTGGTGATGCAATGGAGATATTCGCCTCTGACAGACACGATACATATAACATTGTTGTGGATCATAATTCTCTCAGTTGGGCTGTCAATCGCAATTTGGCAACCTGGTACGATGTTCATGATATTTCCATTCAATGGAATATTTTCTCTGAAGGGTTAAACTGCAGTATTCACCCCAAGGGCTGTCATAGTAAAGGGGTTTTGATCGGAGGCTATGCCAGTGATGAGAATAAAGATAAACCCGGTGCTTACAATATTTCCTTTCATCACAACTTAATGGCACATAATGGAGAACGCAATCCATATATTGAAGCCAGCGGTGTTGTTGATGTTGTTAATAATGTGGCGTACAACCCTTTTGGAACTTTTAGTCATATAGATATGATTTATCAATTGACCCCGAGTTTGACAAATTATATTGGGAATATCTATAAACCCGGCCCAAATACTGAAGTGAAATATGGGATTAGAGTCCTTAACTCTGGAGCCGCTGAAACAGGGATTTTTGTTCAAAACAATATCGGACCTAACCGTGAGCGTGATAGCCTGCCTGAGAATAGTATAGTTGACCCTGCTTCAAGACAGTTTGTTATGTCCACGCCTTTTCCTGCCGATATGATCACAACAACGACAGCTCTTCAGGCTTATGAGCAGGTATTAAGTGGCGCCGGGGCAAATATAGGACTGAATTGCGACGGAACATTATTTTTAAGAAGAGATGATATAGACACGCGCATTGTCAAAAATGTTCGCGATGGAACGGGGGGAATCATTGATGACCCTTCCGAGGTGGGCGGTTGGCTGGCAGTTCTTTCTGGTATTCCCTGTGTAGATTCGGATCATGATGGTATGCCGGATGAATGGGAACAAAAATATGGCTTTGATCCCATTCATCCGGCAGATGGCTCGCAGGATGCAGATGGGGATGGATATACAAATATTGAAGAGTTTTTAAACAATACAAGACCGCTTCATTAATAGAGAGACTATTCAATGCAAATGACCAAATCCAATCACAGTATGGAGTTACAAACGACCCTCAAATCCAGGAGGCTTCTGTTTGTTGGGCCAAAACCACCACCTATTGGCGGTTCGCCATTAACCGTTCAGGCCATGCTGGAAGAACTGGCTTTATACCCTTCCGTGCATGTTCAATTGATCAATACCTCTCCCGGTTTGGATGTTAGAAAAAAGATGACAGGTTTTAATTTTGAAAAAGTTAAACGATCTTTGTTTGTCCTGCCAAGATTTATGCTTGAAATTCCATATTGTGATGCAGTTTTGGTGTTTGCAAATGACCTGTTTGCCATCACACTTGCACCTTTGCTTTTGTTTTTGTCAAAAATTTTTCACAAACCTTTTTACCTCAAACCGGTGGGCGCAGGATTGGACTTGTTCATCAACGCCCAGAAAAAACCTCTGCGGGAATACTTGTTGTATGTGCTGCGTTCCACAGATGGCATTTTGACTCAGACCCGCCTGCTAAAAGATGATCTCAACAAAATGGGTTGTACAAGGGTTCATTATCTACCAGGATGCCGGCCGCTGCCGGCATTCACTCAGGCTTCCAAACAATATTCATCTGAACTTCACCTTATTTTTTAGGGCATATTACACGACTGAAAGGTCCGCTTGTTTTGCTGAATGCACTTAAGGTGGTTTCGGAGTTATGTGAAGAGCGAGTGACTTGTGATTTTTTTGGCCCCATTCATGATGAAGTACGGGATGAATTCTTGAGCAGTTTGAAATTGATCCCAGGTGCTCGTTATTGCGGTGTTGCAGAAGCTGGTACGGGGCCGCAATTGATCGCAAATTATGATGTGCTTGTGCTGCCTACTTATTTTGAAACTGAGGGTCATCCGGTGTTTTGATAGAAGCGATGCACGCCGGAGTTCCAGTAATTGCCACTCCAAGTCAGGACTTTTCCTGAATTGGTTGTGAATGGAGTTAACGGATTTCTGGTACCAACTCAGGATAGTTATTTTTTTAGCTGAAGCCATTTTATTACTCGCAGTGGACTCAGACTTGAGAAAAAATGGGAGAAGCGAATCGCATAAAAGGGCGTGAGTTTCGCGCAGATGCTGTTGTAGGTCAATTATTAAAAATCATATTTCCAGATGCATTTATAAGCAAGGCAGTATGAATGAAAATTTTATTTATGGCGCAGTGTTATGCTCCGGAAGATGTTAGTGCCGCGATCCTGATCACCGAGTTGGCTGTTGATCTTGTTAAGCGCGGACATGATGTGAGTATTGTCACTGGGGCGCCAAGCTATCCGCAGGGGCATGTGTTTGAGGGATACCATAACAGGGTTT
Source organism: Candidatus Villigracilis proximus (assembly GCF_016717045.1). Classification (NCBI taxonomy): domain Bacteria; kingdom Bacillati; phylum Chloroflexota; class Anaerolineae; order Anaerolineales; family Candidatus Villigracilaceae; genus Candidatus Villigracilis; species Candidatus Villigracilis proximus. Next base: position 3,029 of record NZ_JADJUO010000011.1, read on the forward strand.
GTGCGCTTGAGATGCTGAATGGCGTGCGAGTCATTCGTACCTGGAGTTATATTTCCCCCTCCAAAAAATTTTGGCCGAGATTGCTACATTACGGGACTTACAGCCTGACAGCTTTTTATGGCGGATTATTTGCGGGCCGCCCGGATGTGATCGTCAGTTATTCCCCCCCGCTTCCTCTTGGACTTTCAGCCTGGTTGCTCAGCCGAATCTTTCGCGTCCCCTGGGTGCTTCAACTGGAAGATCTGTATCCTGATGCTGCAATAGCCGCGGGTGTGATGAAAAATAAAAGAATCGTCAACTTTTTTTTAGGGATGGAAAAATTTCTTTATCAACATTCACAGCACATCTCGGTCATCTCAAAGAATTTTAGACAGTCGTTGCTTAGAAAAGGCGTTCCGGATGCAAAGATCGACATCATTCCAGTTTGGGCTGACCCTGATGAAGTGCGGCCAATGCAGAAGGAAAATGAATTTCGTTTTGAGCACGGGCTTGTAGATAAGTTTGTTGTGATGTATGCAGGCAACATTGGTATTACTTCCTGTCTGGAAGATGTGATTTGCGCGGCGGAAATTTTGCGGGAACAAAAAGATATTCAATTTGTGATCATTGGAGAGGGCGTTAAAAAAGAGTCGCTTGAAGCAGAGTCACGATCAAGACAATTGACAAATGTTCTATTTTTGCCGTTTCAGCCAAGAGCAAAATTTTCAGGAATGCTTGCTGCTGCCGATCTTGGTCTGGTAACACTCAATGCAAGCGCAGCGCTTTCTTCATTGCCGAGCAAGATATTTAATGTAATGGCGAGCGCGCGGCCGATTTTGGCAGTCTCCCCGCCTGAAAGTGAGATCATGCAAATTGTCGAAGAGGCAGGCTGCGGGTGGAATGTTCCGCCGCAATCGCCTGAAAAACTGGCAGAGGTCATAATCCAATTACAGGGCCGTGAATCCCGGCTTATTCAAGCGGGTCAAAATGGACGTGCTTGTTTGGAAAAGAATTATTCCCGCACGCATTGTGTGGATGCTTACGAAAAAATGTTGAACGGTTTATGTAATCAGACTCGCTTGGAGAAGACCACCCATGCAGGAGAAGTATTATGAACGAAGAGATTTTTGCAGAATGGATGCGCCGACAGGGACATCGGGTATTTCATACAGCTAGCAGCTATTGGTATGATGCCGGTCCGCGCGTGCTTCAGGCTTTTCCGTATCACTGGTTGATAACGCCGGATGAACAGGAAATACGAGATTTGATGCTGGGGCATGGAATCGTTGCGCTGCGTTATTCAACGCCGCTGGATTTTCAAAACGGAATGGTGAGTTATCACGTTACGCTGCGAAAACCTTATGAACTTGAAATGCTGAGATCGCAGGCGCGTAATGGGGTGCGGCGCGGGTTGGATCATTTTAAAGTGCAGCAGATTTCATTTGAAAGATTGGCTACTGAAGGTTGGGTTTTGCAGCAGGATACTTTGGCAAGGCAGGACCGCTTGCGAAGTATGACGCAGAAAGAATGGGAACGTATCTGCCGGTCGGCAGCCGATTTACCAGGCTTTGAAGCCTGGGCGGCGATCTCAAATGATGAACTTGCCGGTGCGGTCATTATTTGCCGTATTGCCGATGTCTTCAATGTGCCTTATGCCATGAGTCACAGCCGCTTTTTAGCCGATCATGTAAATAACGCAGTTTTCTTTTCGGTGAGCCGCGAAATACTGGGACGAGAAGGTGAGTGAGATATTTTTACAGTGCAGTCTTTGGATGCGCCGGCGAATGTGGATGAATTTAAGTTTCGGATGGGATTTGAACCCAGAGCTGTGCGTCAACGTGTGGATTTTCATCCTTTCCTGAATCCCTTTGCCACCCCAACGATTCATACCTTGACCCGGAAACTGCTTCAGCGCGACCCGTCTAATCCTCAGCTTGCGAAAGCAGAGGGTATGCTGCGGTTCCATGTGGAAGGCAAGCGTCGCATTGTTGAACAAGCCTGGCCCGAATGTCTGACGACACAACATGTTTCGGGTATGCATAAAAGTTAACCAGGAGAATCAAATGCAGAAAGCTTTGATGGCTGCCAGCTTCCGTGTGTTCCAAAATTTTCAACTGGAGCAGCCAGCCCGGTCAGGAAAACATTGATGGGGAGTGTTAAGCGTCTCTTGGCGGTTCCGTGGAATCGTCATGTCAAAAAAGGATTGAAACAGGCTTATTACATCTCCAATCGTTTGCGCGGAGATTCGGCTCAATTAACAGCCGCAAAGGATCTTGCTCCTGCAATTCCGTTTGTACAAGGTGATTTGGTGCGTGTGCGTTCACGTGAGGAGATTTTTTCCACGCTTGACCCATTTAAGGAATTAAAAGGCTGCGCCTTTCTCCCGGACATGTATCAATACTGCGGAACAGAGCAGCGTGTCCTTAGGTCCATGCGGCATTTTATGGACGAGCGTGATTATAAACTTAAGAAAGCACGCGGCGTTATTTTGCTCGAAAACATAATTTGCAATGGAACTCCCGCGTTTGGCGAATGTGACCGATGTTGTTTTTTGTTTTGGCGGGAGGAATGGCTTGAAAAAATTACAAAGTAGATGCGTGACGACTCAGATTGTGTAATTATATTAATGCTGGTGGAGGATGAATGATTCGTTTTAGACCACTTTTAAAGCAATCGAAGAATATTGAGCTGGTTAATATTTCCTTTCGCATAATGCTGTCTGGATTAATGAAGCGCGTTTTTGATATCGCTGTTGCATTGATCGGGTTGATCCTTCTGTCGCCTTTTTTTGTGTTTATCGCCATATTGATCAAGCAGGATTCTCCAGGCCCTGTGTTTTACTGGGGTCCGCGTTTTGGGCTGCGAGGCGTCATTTTTAAGATGCTCAAATTTCGCACCATGTATGAGACTCAAAAAGTTATCAAGGTCTGCGTGTGACAAGCAAGGAAGATGACCGTATTACACCACTCGGCGCCTGGCTGCGTGATACCAAGCTGAATGAGCTGCCACAGCTCTGGAATGTGCTGATCGGTGAGATGAGTCTGGTAGGCCCAAGACCTGAGGATCCGTCCATTGCGAGGACGTGGCCGGCAAAAATTGCGAGCGAAATCCTTTCTGTGCGGCCCGGAGTTACAAGCCCGGCTTCTGTTTTATACAGGGATGAAGAAAGTATGTTGCAGGCCGGAGAGAGGTGATACGTGTGCCTACATGAGTTAAGCCCGGATAAAATGCGGCTGGATCAGCTCCATGTCCGCTATCGCTCCTTCTGGTTGATCTGGATGTTATGCTCTGGACCGCATTGCTGCTGATGCCAAAGATCAGATCTTATTCGCCGCCGGAACAAATGTTGTTTGTGGGGCCGGTAACTCGTTTGATACAGCGCTATGTTATTTGGTTTATTTGGGATTTTCTGATCGTTTTTTGCTCCATTGTTTTTACCGGGGCTTTTGTGCGTATTTTTGGCCCCTTGAATATCGGTTGGCTGATGGCTGTAAAAATGGCATTAGGATGCTCATTGTTATATAGCGCGACCGGGCTTTTATTGAATACAAATCGAATAAACTGGGCCAAAGCTTCTTCCTGGGAATCGGGACGCCTGTGGATGAGCTGGTTTGTTGCGACGATCATCCTGGTTGGTTATCATTTTTATTCGGGAATTAGGGTCTTCGCTTTTATGGCGTAATTCTTGGGGCCTTCCTATCCTTTTCGGCGTACTTATTATTCGTTACCGTGGGCAATTAATAAGTGGTTTGTAGTTGGGTATTAACTCACAGGCTAAATGCAAGTGTAATCCGCGAGCGGGTTTTGATCGTTGGCTCGGGCGGACAGCGGAAAACATTGCCTGGTTAATGGGGCATCCAACGTATTCAGAAAAATTCCAGATCGCAGGTTTTATCGATGATGATCCCTTCTCGCAGGGAATGAAGATCTATGGATCGAAAGTTATTGGCAGTGTTAAAGATATCCAGAAGATCATTCAATGTCATGATATTGGTTTGATTATTCTTGCAGATAACCAGATGGCTTTGAATAAATACAGAGAGTTTCGCGATACAGCCAACTTTAGCCCCGCACGAATTGTCGTTGCGCCGGATATTTTTGGTTCGCTGAGCGGGCTGGATGGCGTGACAGTAAACAATGAAGCTGAGGATAATTTAAATAATTTTCAGTGTCAACATTGTTTAGCCCGATACGCCCAGCAAAAGATTCAGGAATAAACTATTTTAATTTTGATTTGAAGATCGTGTTGTTAAGACTTGATGCCGCAATGCAGCGGGCAGGAAAACGAAAAATTTCTGGAAAAAGAAGAAAGTCCTCGTAACCGGAGCCGGCGGATTTATTGGCAGCCACCTTGTTGAGAGGCTGGTGGAGGCTGGCGCGTCAGTTCGGGCGTTTGTTCACTATAACCGCGCGCCGACCCTGGTTTGCTTGGCATGGCTGTTCCTGAGAACCTTTCCAGAGTTGAGCTTGTTGGCGGTGATTTGAGAGATGCAGATGCCATTCGTGCGGCGGTGAAGGCCGGCAATTTGTTTTTCATCTGGGTGCGCTGATCTCGATTCCATATTCATATCTGCACCCGGCTGAGGTTGTCGAATCTAATTTTATGGGGACATTGAATGTGTTGATGGCTTGCCGTGATTTTGAGGTGGAGCGGCTTGTACACACTTCAACAAGTGAAGTATATGGCACTGCGTTGAAGCCTATGATCGACGAGTCTCATCCGTTGCAAGGTCAATCGCCGTATTCTGCAAGTAAGATCGGCGCCGATAAACTGGCTGAAAGTTTTCATTGTACTTATGATCTGCCGGTTGTAACTGTTCGGCCTTTCAATACTTATGGGCCGCGTCAATCTGCGCGTGCTGTAATCCCCACGATTATCACTCAGGCAATCGCAGGGAGTACGATTCGCCTGGGGAGCCTTGATACCATACGTGACTTTACCTATGTAGATGATACAGTGAATGGTTTTCTATGTGCTGCGATGGCTGGGAATGTGGAGGGTTGTACTTTTAATCTTGGTACAGGAGAGGCTGTCAGTATTGGTGATCTGTCAGCGAAGATCATTCAAAAGGTGGGCACTCATGTAAAAGTTAAGGCGGATGCGGCTCGTCTGCGTCCACGCAAATCGGAGGTGAAGCGTCTGCTGTCTGATAATTCCTTGGCGCGTGAAAAACTAGGTTGGAATCCGGTTGTGAGTCTGGATGATGGTCTTGATAAAACCATTTTCTGGATCAAAGAGAATCTAAATCATTATCGTGTTGGCATCTACGAACTTTAGTGAAGGAGGAAAACATGAAAGCTGTTGTTTTAGCTGGCGGGAAGGGTGCCCGCCTTGCACCCTATACTACGATCCTACCCAAACCATTGATGCCGATTGGGGATATGCCCATTCTTGAAGTGATGCTGCTTCAAATGAAAGAGGCGGGAATTGAGCAGGTTATTTTAACAGTTGGGCATTTATCAGAATTGTTGCGCGCATTTTTTAAGGATGGCAGCCAGTTTGGAATTGATATCTCTTATAGTTATGAGAAATGTCCATTGGGAACGGCTGGTCCGATTGCGCTGGTGGATGGACTGACCGATACTTTTCTGGTGACGAACGGCGATGTGCTTACAACATTAAACTTGCGTGAGCTTATTCAGTTTCATCACGAACAGAAAGCGATCGCCACAATTGCGAGTCATCATCGTCAATCAAAAATTGATTTGGGTGTGATTCAAAAAGATGGAGATTTTCGCATTACGGGGTACATTGAGAAGCCGGTTTATGATTTTATGGTCAGTATGGGGGTTTATGTATTTGAACCGGCTGTTTTGCCTTACATCACCCGTAATGAATATCTTGATTTTCCTGATCTGATAAAGAAATTAATTAATTCCGGTGAAAGAGTCGTCGGATATGAATTCAACGGTTATTGGGAAGACCTTGGAAGGCCCGATGATTATGCCCGCGCTGCAAAGGATTTTGAAAACATGCGTGAGCAATTTTTGCCGGCCTATTGTGGAGGATAAATATCATGCAATGGAAAATTCCGCTTTCTGATATTGATTTTGGCCCGGAGGAAATGGCTGCTGTGGATGATGTTCTGCGCAGCAAGTGGCTGACAATGGGTTCCATGACAGAGGAGTTTGAGCAGGCTTTTGCATCGTATATTGGCGCGAAGTACGCAATTGCAGTGACGAATGCAACAGCGGCGCTGCATCTCTCTTGTGTTGTGGCAGGTTTGGGCGCAGGTGATGAAGCGATTGTCCCTTCGTTGACGTTTGTTGCTACGGCTAATGCTGTCCGCTATACAGGCGCTACACCTGTATTTGCAGATGTCGCTAGTGAGGATGATCTAAATATTTCATATCATTCCATTGAGAGAGCAATTACCGCACGGACACGCGCCATCCTTGTTGTGCATTATGGCGGTTACGCCTGTGATATGCCCAGTATTATGGAACTGGCGCGCGAACGCGGTTTGAAAGTGATCGAGGATGCCGCACACGCAGTTGGATCGAGCTTGGCGGCGTTAAGCTTGGTGTTTGGGGTGATCTTGGATGTTTTAGCTTTTTTAAGGGACATGCCTGGAGTTACGATGTTGTGGATCTGGGATACAACTATCGTATTGATGAGATCCGTGCTGCGTTGGGAAAGGTTCAACTAAAAAAGTTGGAGGCAAATAATGAGCGTCGCCGCCACTTTACGCAGGTTTATCGGAATTTATTACAGGAGTTAACCCCGCAAGTGGTTGTTCCTTTTGTTCGCCATGCGGGTGTTTCAGCGGCTCATTTGATGCCGGTGCTTTTACCTGCCGGTGTAAACCGGTCGAGTTTCATGGAAGGCATGAAGTCGCAGGGGATTCAAACCAGTCTGCACTATCCGCCTATTCATACATTCGCGGCGTTCCGTGGCGGAAAAGAGAAATATTTTCTGCCGAATACTGAAGAAATTGCAGTAATAATAAATTTCCCGTTGAGAGGAATAACCCATGGAACTAAAAGATTTAATTCGGCTGATGTGGCGGAATGTTAAATATATTATTTTTGGACTTGTGTTAGGCGCAGGGGTTGGGCTTTTTGTGTCTAAAATTCAACCTCCCGTTTATGAAGCAACAGCCAAATTTTTTGTCAGTCGTGTACGTCAGCAGGGCAATACAGATATGTTGTCGCTGAGTGATGAGCAATTGCTGGCAATTAACCTTCAACTGGCACAATCACAGTCTGTTTTGGATGATGTCTCTTCTCAATTGGGCAGCAGGGTTGAGGTGGATACCATTCAAGCTGGAGCGATTCCCAATACGCTTATTATTCAAATCAAAGCCCAGGATGACGATCCGCAACGGGCTGCAATGACTGCCAATTTACTTGTGCAGACCCTTATTCAACAAAATGACATACTTTTATCCGGACGGTATGCCGCTTTTGAAAGTGCCATAAATGAACAGGCCGATCAGGTGCAGAAACAGATTGATGCTTTGCAAACTCAGATCGATCAGGTAAATGAGGCGGGTGTTCAGGAGCAACTGGTACAGGTAAACCAACAGATTGAGCAGTTGAAAATGGAAATAGCCAGTCTTGAAGAAGAGGTTGCCAGTTTTCCATATACGCCTTCCCCGCTTGAGCGGATTACGCTTGCTGAAAAACAAGCGCAGTTGGATCAGCTTCATTCTTTGATGACGCTTTATCAGCAGATCCAAACCAACCTAATTTATATTGGTCAACCCGGGCAAAATGGTTCTCGCCTGGAAGATCCGGAGTTTGCAACTCTTTTATCCACATTGGGTATTTATCAACAGATTAATGTGTCTTTGATCAATAGCCGTGAGAACGTGCGTTTGGCACGTATGCAGGGCGCGCAGAATATTATGCAAATTGTTTTGGCCACACCGCCTAAAGACCCGATTCGTCCCATGCCGGTTCTTTATTTTTTACTGGGTGGTGTTGTTGGGTTGGCGTTGGTTGTCTCGACTATTTTGTTGATCGATCACCTGGACGATTCTTTGAAGTCAGTAAAGCAAATGGAAGAACTACTTGGACTGCCCGTTTTAGGGTCCGTTTCAGATTACAAGCCTGTTAGCAGCGGATTGATTACATCGCACAATCTTTTTTCATTGGAGGCGGAAGCATTTCGTACTTTGGGGGCAAGTGTGGAGATGATCAGCGCGGAAAAGAATATCTGCACATTGCTGGTTCTTAATGTGGAATCCGCAGATACAGAGACAACCATAGCCGCAAATTTGGCTGTCGTAAATGCTTTGCGTGGGAAGAAGGTTATTCTTTTAGATGGAGATATGGATCGCCCTCGCTTACATACTCTTTTCGAGATCGAAAACCAAAATGGATTTGCTGAACTTCTCAGTACGAAATTGGATTTAAATCGAGCGTGTCAAGCTGTGAGCGGCGTTAAAGGATTGACATTGATAACTGGCGGGGTGAAAGATAAAGAATCGGCAGCATGGCTCGATGCTGAAAAATGGGGACAATTATTGATTCAGCTACAAAGACAGGCTGATTTAATAATTATTAATGGTCCTTCTGCAGAGGTTGCTGATGCCCAGATCCTGGCTTCGAAAATAAGCGCGGTTCTTTTGGTGATCAGGCCAGGGTACACCCCGGTGGATGCTGCACAGACTGCCTTGAGAAGACTTCAATTGGTTGGCGCTCATACTGCAGGTATTGTATTAAATCAAAAGACACAGCACCAGAAGATAAAGACGCGGATTTTATCTTTGCTCAAAACCAAACTGTATGGCAATAAAGATTCTCGTGACGTTAATGCTGAAGCCGAAAATGCAAATGTTTTGCCATTCTGATTGCTGTTGATGTTGCCGTAGTAACAATAAATTTTTTGTGCGAGTCTTTATTGATTGGCTGGAAGGCGGATATCCAATTCTTTCCGGCAGGTTTTCTGGAAGATGCAGGTGCTTTATCCATTGATCTGGGAATGAAATCCAGTAAAACGACGATTTTTATAAAACGGGGGAGTTGAATATATCTGACAGAACTGCTCAAGTTTGTCTCAAAATAATTCAAATAAATGTCAAAGAATAAAAAAGATTTATGTGGGTAAAGTATGGTTATCTTAACTTTCAAATTGCTTTTGAAATGAAAATTAATAGGTATTTCTTTCGGCGCTGCGATTTTCATTCGGACTATATCCCCAGCGCCTTTTGTAAAAGAATATACAGGGAGCCGTATGGACAGCGTTGTTCAACAGTTGGCTGAAAAGATAAATATGTCATTCGACGAATTTGTTGGGGAGATGCGGAAGCGTGGTTGCAGCGAGCCGACTGCAATAAAAATATGGCGTGGCGAGTACGAAAATTTTAACAGTTTCAGTGATAACGATATGTCGTTAAGTAATCTTCGCAAGGCGGCTGATGTCTTAAAGGTAGGGACGGGAAGGCTTTTGCCAAAATAATAAATATAGGCAGGAACCTGCTTATTACAGTCAGGATTGGGTACTTATGAAATCTAAGAGAGCATCTGAAAACTTAACCACAAAGTCTCAAAGCTGTAAATTTTTTTCTCTTGGTGTCTCCGTGACTCCCTGTCACTGCCCGCCACTACAGTCTCCGAAGTGAAACGAGTGGGGCAGGTGTGGTGTCTTTGCGGCAAAAAATAATACAACCTCGTTATTCCAGATACAACGAATCAGGATACCCACGATTCGCCTGATGAATACATTCCGTTGGAGGAACGATATGCAAACCAAAATCACCAAATCTTTATTCACGATCAGCCTTCGGGCCTTTTATAGTTTAATGATCCTGTCCATGCTTCTGGCTGGGGTTGGGGTTCACCCGGTCAGCGCAGCACCTACTTATACGATCAGTGGCAATGCCGGGGTGGCAGGGGCAACGATTACCTACTCTGGCGGATCGACCACCGCAGATGCAACAGGAAATTACTCATTTGTCCGTGATCGCTACTGGTCCGGCTCCGTGACGCCCTCCAAAAAACGAGGTTATACGTTTTCGCCTACCAGCAGGAGTTATATCTGGATCAATTCCAATCAGACCAATCAGAATTACACAGCCACGTTAGTTACTTATACAATCAGTGGTAGTACTGGGCCGGCTGGTGCTGGTGCAACCATCACTTATACAGGCGGATCAACCACCGCAAATGGTACGACCGGGAACTACTCGTTTACCGTCCCTTCTGGTTGGTCAGGTTTGGTTACACCTACCAAGGCTGGCTATATCTTTACGCCCGCTACCCGAAATTACCCGAATGTGACATCCAATCAAAGCAATCAGAATTACACTGCTGTATCGGATATGCCGGTCATCTCTGGTAATGCAGGTGTTGGCGGTGCGACACTAAGCTATACAGACGGTACGCCCAAGACTGTCACGGCGAATAGTTCTGGTTTGTATAGCTTCCAGGTTTCCAATAACTGGTCCGGCATGGTCACGCCTTCCAAGGTTGGCTTTTCCTTTGTGCCTGGCAATATGTCTTATAGCAATGTGGTTTCGGCTCAGACAGCGCAGGACTACATCGCAAGACCAACTGCATTCACTTTTGCATCGATGGCTGATGGACATGCAGAGACAGCCTATTTCTCCACGACTGTCAATCAGATTTCAACCCTCAACCCTGCACTTGTTCTTTTCAATGGCGATTTGGAGGATACCGGGTTTGCGTTGACTGAAATAAACCCGATGATCAATGCGCTAAAAATGTAAATTTATTTAATAAAACTTTTTTAGTAAGAGGTAATGCAGATAATCATATTAGCAACAGTGCGGCCTTGTGGGAAAATTATTTTGAAACAGCCCCAAACATTAAGGTGCTGCCGCCATACGTAACCAATAAAGTGGCGCTTAATTCAGATTCGGATCATTTGACCTACAGCTTTGAATACGGGAATTCCATCTTTATTGGCCTGGATGTTCCAGGTGACGTTAATTATTTGACTTCAGACGAAATAGACTTTCTCGATTCTCGCTTAACGTATGCAGAATCTCAAGGATTAACGCATGCCTTCATATTCTTTCATGGGCCAGAATATTGTGTGGAAGGCGTCCATTGTATTTGTTCAAGCAGGACAGACTCAAACTGCACGCCTCCAGCCTTGATGACCATCATTAACAATCACCCTATTGTCTCTGCAACCATTCACGGCCATGAACATGTTTTAAGCTGGACGCATATGGATAATACGCGGGTGGCTGGATTAACCCGCAGTTACGAGCAATTTATAACTTCCCCTTCCGGCGGCGCTTCATATTTTAGTTATCTTTTTCCGGATAGAGTGGACTATGTGTATCCGGACATGGAAAATTCACAGGGCTTTGCAACTATCAGTGTTGATGGCCTCTCGTTTACATATAATATGTACAAGGTTGGGATAGCACAGCCAGTCTGGTCGCATACTTTTTCAAAATTAAATACAGCGCCGACAATTAGCGATATAACTGACAAGACCACAGATGAAGATACGGCTACTGGAAATATTTCCTTCACAGTTGGTGATGTGGAAAGTTCTGTGGATTACCTGACCGTCACAGCGACTTCTTCGAATACAACTTTGGTGCCAAACGGAAATATTTTTCTGGGTGGCGCGGAGCAAACCGCACAGTTAATCTAACACCTGCTTCCAATCAGGTGGGAATGCCACCATCACAGTTTTTGTCAATGATGGAACGATTACCGCCAGCGATACTTTTCTCTTGACCGTCGACCCGGTTAATGATGCGCCGGTTGCCGAGGTTCCAGTCTGTTAGCCTGTCATGGAATACGTCCATCGATATTACGTTGACGTGGACAGATGTAGAAGGTAGTTCCTTAACTTACAGTATCGTGGGTGATCCGGCGCATGGCAGTTTGAGCGGTAGCGAGGAGAATTGGACTTACACGCCAACCACTGGATACTCGGGTGCAGATAGTTTCACCTTTAAGGTCAATGACGGCACTATAGACAGCGCGTCTGGTGTGGTTAACATCATAGTAACAGCCTACACCATTTCTGGTGACGCAGGAGTCGCAGGCGCGATTCTAAGTTATGTAGATGGTTCGTCCAGGACTGTCACTGCGGATGGAGCCGGTTTGTACACGTTTCAGGTTCCAGCTGATTGGTCTGGAACGGTAACACCTTCCAAGGCTGGCTACACTTTCTCGCCTACAAGTATGATCTATGTCAACGTACTTGCTGATCAAACGGCGCAAAACTATACAACTACAGGGGTTACCTATACCATCTCTGGTAACGCCGGTATGGCAGGAGTAACGCTTAGTTACATGGATGGTACGTCCAAGACTGCCATTGCCGATGAGGACGGCCTGTATAGCATTGAAGTTCCCTATAATTGGTCAGGCATGGTGACGCCTTCCTTGTCTGGTTATGGATTTAGACCTGCTACTCATACGTATTCCAATCTGACTTCCAACCAGTTCGCTCAGGATTACATTACGAATACACTGGCCGGGTTTATTATGTTGATAATACAGATCCAGCTTGCAGACAGCGGTACGGTTGGTTCGCTTGCGGTTCCATTCTGTACCATAGGGAGAGGAGCATATCTGGCAGTTCCTGGTCAGATCGTGCATGTCATCCATGGCATATATGCAGAGACGGTCTTTCCGTTGAACAACGGCACTGCAGGGAGTCCGATTACCTATTGGGCTGATCCCGGTGTTACAGTGACTGGAAACTCAGCCGGATTTGGAAGTGCCTTCGCTTTAGGTTCCAAAAGCTATTTGGTGATTGATGGCTTCAACATCACTCAAACGAAGTACAGAGGCATCTATGTAGATAGTTCAAATCATATTACCATTTCAAATAATCACGTTACTTATGCGGGTGTTAATTCAGGTCCAGATACACATATGCAGGGGATCTTTTTGAGGAACACCACTTACTCTACGATTACTGGAAATGTCACCGATCACAACTCATGCATCGGTATTCGGTTGATTAATAACAGCGATTACAACCTGGTCAGTAACAATATTTCATTTGCCAATTTATCATCAATTGCCTATCCAGTAGTGGTGGTGTCAGATGCAGCTGGTATTGATTTGACTGGCGCTAGTAATAACATCGTAATTAATAACACTACTTATAGCAATGAAGATAGCGGCATCAATGTGTATGTGGATGGCAATGGAGTGCCTTCCATCAACAACCTGATCATTGGAAATCTTAGCTACGAAAATGGAGATCATGGTATTGATGTTAACAATTCACCGAACAATACAATTGTAGGCAATACAGTTCATGGGAATGGCACGGTTGGGATTAACGTTGAAGGTGAAGCAAGTACAGGTTCGCATACTACGACGATTGTTAATAATATTAGTGCGGGCAATGGGTTTACTCCTCCAGTAAGGTTCCTTTGGCGGCAATCTTCGTGTCGACTCTGCTTCTCTGGCTGGGACAACCATCGATTACAACCTCTTTAACCGCGAATCTGCTGTTGTTCAGATTATCTGGAATGATATTAACTATGCCTCTTTGGCCGCATTTCAGGCAGCTGTGATTAACCAGGAAGTGCATGGGCGGGAAGGCGATCCGCTCTTTGTGGATCCGGTTCCTTCGGCCTTAAGGCAAAGCGGAGTGCCTTATGTAGGCTCTGAATTACTGGGTAATTATTACTTGAGTCCAGGGTCACCAGCAATTGATAGTGCTAATGCAGATGCTCCCAGCCAGCCAATCTCCGATATTGACGGAAATTCCCGGGTGGATGACCCGGCGACACCGAATAATGGTGTTGGCGTGCGGGATTTTGATGATCGTGGCGCATATGAGTTCCTGCCGTTAGGACAGTCACTGCCTATTGTCACCACCCAGGCGGTTACTTCAATTTCAACAACAACAGCCGCCGGGAACGGCACAGTCACCGCAACGGGTGAGCCAAATCCCAGCCAGCATGGCGTTGTTTGGAATACAACAGGTGGGCCTACGACAGCAGATAGTAAAACCATGGATGGGGCGGTCAGCGCAACCGGTCCCTATGCAAGTTCTATGAGTGGTCTGACACCTGGGGTACTGTATTACGTCCGCGCTTATGTTACCAATGCCATGGGTACAGTGTATGGTGATGAAGTTATCTTCACCACCCATATTATGCCGACAGTTGCCACTTTGGCCGTCACGGAGATCACGACTTCAACTGCTACAGGAAATGGAAATATCACAGCTTTGGGTGTCCCCAATCCTACTCAGCATGGTGTTGTATGGAGCACCTCATTTAATCCAACGATAGGAGATAACAAGACTACAGATGGCACAGTTAGTGCAACGGGCGCTTATACGAGCGATATCACTGGTTTGACAGCAGGTATGCTCTACCATGTTCGTGCTTATGCTACCAATGCTGCCGGTACCTTCTATGGCGAGGATGTTACCTTCACTACCCACGATTTGCCCGCAGTTTCTACTTTGCCTGTAAGCAACATCACCACAATGACAGCTACCGGGAATGGCAATGTGACTGATCTTGGTGTGCCCAATCCCAGCCAACATGGCGTTGTATGGAATACCGCTGGTGAACCTACCATCGCGGATAGCAAAACCATGAATGGTGTAGCGGCTGTAGCGGGCACCTTTACCACCTCAATGACTGGCCTAATGCCTGGAACACTTTATCATGTTCGTGCTTATGCCACAAATATGGCAGGCACTGTCTACGGCGAGGAAGTCACTTTTACTACTCTCCTTGCGCCTACAGTTACCACTCAATCTGTCACCAATATTACAACTGTGACCGCCCTGGGCAACGGTAACATCACAGTTCTAGGCACCTTTAATCCGACTGAACATGGTGTTGTCTGGGCAACCACTGCCAACCCCACCATAGAAAATTTCAAGACAATGGAAGGTGAGGTTGATGAGACAGGCTCTTTCACCAGCACTATGACTGGTCTGACTCCTGGGACTTTATATTATGTCCGCGCATATGCTGCGAACGAAGCAGGTACTTCGTATGGCGAAGAGTTATCTTTCACCACTTTGATTGCGCCCACCATTACCACGCTGCCTGTCTCGTCCATCGGCACCACTACGGCCTTGGGAAATGGTAATGTCATTACGCTTGGTGTGCCCAATCCAACCCAACATGGGGTTGTCTGGAGCACCTCCGCTGATCCCACTCTCGCGAATAATAAAACTACGGATGGCGATGTAACCATAACCGGCGCATTCACAAGCAGTATTACCGGCCTTACGCCGGGGATGCTGTATCATGTCCGTGCTTACGCCACCAACGCAGTTGGTACCGTTTATGGAGAGGATGTTAGTTTTACCACTCTTCCATCGACTACCGGAACCACCACTCCGAACACAAACCCTGGAACAGGTATCAATATACCAATTGCCGGGTCAGCTGACTGGGCTAACCCAGACTATATCACTGCTGATGATAATAGTTATGCAAGCGTCACCCTCACCGGCAGTGTTCTGCAGTCTGGTTATTTGGAAGGCACCAACTATGGCTTTGATATTCCTTTAGATGCCGCTATTAATGGGATTACGGTCACCATTGGTCGTCATGAAAGCGGGACCAGAGTTGGCTATTTTGATGTGCGGGATGGCACTGTTAAATTACTCAAAGCCGGCACTCTGGTTGGGAATAATAAAGCAGCAACTGGGACGGAGTGGCCAATAGAAATAGCTGCCCCTGCTACATACGGAACAACTGCTGATCTTTGGGGGACGACTTGGACTCCCGCGGAAATCAATGCCAACAATTTTGGTGTGGCTCTCTCAGTCATCAGTGATGTCAATCGAATTGCATATGTAGATTATGTACGCATCTCTGTAACCTATACAGTAACAATGGTTGGTTCGAACACGACCGTTAGCTGCGGCTCGGGTACTCCGCTCGTTACTTATGGATCAAGCATCACTTGTGTTGCTACCGTAGCGCGCGGCTCCGGCCCCAAGACACCCACAGGAAATGTTAACTGGACTACGAATGGCAGCGGTAATTTTTCCGCCAGTCCATGTACTCTCTCGGGAGTCGATGGAATTTCAACCTGCTCTGTAACTTACACTCCCAACGCTGTGGGCAATGGCGCGCATTTGATTACCGCCGCGTATGCGGGAGATCCAAATTTCTTTACAAGCAGTGACCAACAAAGCGTAACCGTAAATAAAGCGACGGCCGCCATAGTCCTTGGCAGTCTGGGACAGACTTATGATGGCACCCCCAGATCTGTGACTGCGGTCACGGAACCGGCTAACCTGACAGTTGACTTTACCTACGATGGTTTGATCGCCGCTCCAACCGACGCTGGTTCTTATGAAGTAGTCGGGACGATCAATGATCCTAATTACAACTCCACTTCAGATAGTGGCACACTAGTTATTGCCAAGGCGTTGGCTGTAGTCTCTCTTGCGGATCTCAGCCAAACCTATGACGGCGCGCCCAATTTGGTGACAGCCACAACCAACCCTGCTGATTTAACCGTTGACTTTACCTACGATGGCGCTGCTGTTGCTCCAATCAATTCCGGTTTGTATGCTGTGATTGGAACGATCAATGATCTGAACTACGCAGGCAGCGCAAGTGGCACACTCTATGTTGCGAAGGCCGCGGCAGTCATAACCCTTGGCGGTCTTAATCAGACTTACGACGGCACGCCAAAGTCAGTGACGATTGCAACCATTCCTTCCGGTCTCCCGGTTGAAGTAACCTATGCCGGCTTGCAGACTCCGCCAACATTACCGGGTAGCTATGATGTGGTTGCCACAATTAACGATCCAAATTACAGCGGCACGACTGTTAATACATTGATCATCGTACAGGCAGTTTCAACTCATAGCATTCCATTGTCTATCGGCTGGAATCTGATCTCGTTCAATGTACACCCGGCAAATACAGAGATTGCGACGGTACTCTTTAGTATTGATGGAAATTACGATCTGGTCTACGCCTGGGATGCGACGAGCGCTGGTGATAACTGGCAAATGTATGATCCAAATGTGCCGCCATTCTTAAATAACTTAACTCATCTTGATGAGACCATAGGTTTCTGGGTTCACATGTCGGCTGCTGATGTATTGGAGGTAGTTGGCACTGAACCTGTAACAACCGATATTGATTTGTATGAAGGTTGGAACCTGGTGGCTTATCCATCCATGACAAATCGCCCGCTGCCTGAAGTATTGAATGAAAACGGCTGTACCGATTTCTCAGTGGTGTATGCGTATCTGGCGAACGATGCTGCTCCGTGGAAGTTGTTTGATCTAAGTCTGCCGCCCTTCTTGAATGATCTAAGTGAGATGGCGCCCGGGTCGGGGTATTGGATCTGGGTCAATGCGGATTGCACCTGGAGTGTGACTTATCTGGCAGAGTAGTTACATCGATCGGTAAGGTCAGGAAATAATCTTTATCCATTCCTGACCTTACCCGAAAGATTAATGGATCAGCATGGATTTGTGCAGAAAAGATATGGAATAAATCGTAACCAAATTAGACGGGTCTAACAAGAGGTACAAAATGAAAATTCAACGCGTTTTCAGTGCTCTGTTTCTAGCTATCACTCTCGTACTTAGTAATGTTTCAACAGTATTTGCCCAACCTCCCTTACCTTCTTCTTTTTGGGGAACGGTGAAGTTGGATGGAGCAATTGCGCCAGCGGGGACTGTCATCTCGGCTCGCATCAATGGCATTCAGTATGCTACAACTACTGTTACGATAAGCGGGGATGCGTATTATCTCGTAAAGGTGCCGGGTGATGATCCTGCAACTTCGGATATTGAAGGCGGGGTCTCAGGGGATACCGTGGCCTTCTATATCGGTGGTTATGTGGCTGATCAGACCGGTTCATGGGTAAGCGGGCCGAATGTCTTGCTAAATTTAACAGGGTCGACAAACCACGCTCCAGTGGCCAATGCGCAACCCATTAGCGCAGATGAAGATGCGGCCAAGACTATTACTTTGACAGGCACAGATGCGGACGGCGACACATTGACCTATGTGATCGTGACCGACCCTGCACATGGAACATTAACTGGAACCGGCGCGAATCAGACCTACACTCCCGCCGCCAACTACAACGGTGCAGATAGTTTCACCTTCAAGGTCAACGACGGAACCGTGGATAGTGCCCCTGCCACTGTCAGCATCACTGTGGCCGCTGTCAATGATGTGCCGGTTGCGAATGATCAGTCTATTGACACAACCAGAAACACTTCGAAGGCTGTCACATTAACTGGCTCAGATATTGAAGGCAGCATATTGACTTATATAATCGTGACCGATCCTGCACATGGAACATTAACTGGAACCGGCGCGAATCGGACTTACACTCCCGCTGCCAATTACAACGGTGCAGATAGTTTCACCTTCAAGGTCAATGACGGAACCATCGACAGCGCTGTTGCAACAGTGAGTATCAATATCACATTCACAAATGTTGCCCCGGTCGCGAGCCCGCAGTCTGTTAGCACCAATGAAGATACGGCCAAGGCCATTACTCTGGCTGGCACCGATGCGGACGGCGACATATTGACTTATGTGATCGTGACCGCCCCAGCACATGGAACATTAACTGGAACCGGTGTGAATCGGACCTACACTCCCGCCGCGAACTACAACGGTGCAGATAGTTTCACATTCAAGGTTAACGACGGAACCGTGGACAGTGCTCCCGCCACTGTCAGTATCACCGTGACCGCCGTCAATGATGTGCCGGTAGCGAGTCCTCAATCTGTTAGTACCAATGAAGATACAGCCAAGGCCATTACTCTGGCTGGCACCGATGCGGACGGCGACACATTGACTTATGTGATCGTGACCGCCCCAGCACATGGAACATTAACTGGAACCAGTGTGAATCGGACTTACACTCCCGCCGCGAACTACAACGGTGTAGATAGTTTCACATTCAAGGTCAACGATGGAACCGTGGACAGTGCTCCTGCCACTGTCAGTATTACCGTGACAGCCGTTAATAATGCCCCGGTAGCTACTAGCCCTCAATCTGTTAGCACCAATGAAGACACAGCCAAGGCCATTACTCTGGCTGGTACTGATGTGGACGGCGACACATTGACTTATGTGATCGTGACCGCCCCAGCACATGGAACATTAACTGGAACCGGCGCGAATCAGACCTACACTCCCGCCGCCAACTACAATGGTGCAGATAGTTTCACATTCAAGGTCAACGACGGAACCGTGGACAGTGCTCCCGCTACTGTTAGTATCACCGTGACCGCCGTCAATGATGTGCCGGTAGCGAGTCCTCAATCTGTTAGCACCAATGAAGACACAGCCAAGGCCATTACTTTAGCTGGCACAGATTCAGACGGCGACACATTGACTTATGTGATCGTGACCGCCCCAGTACATGGAACATTAACTGGAACCGGTGTGAATCAGACTTACACTCCTGCCGCGAACTACAATGGTGCAGATAGTTTCACCTTCAAGGTCAACGACGGAACCGTGGACAGTGCTCCCGCTACTATCAGCATCACCGTGACCGCCGTCAATGATGTGCCGGTTGCCAATGACCAGTCTGTCAGCACAACCAGGAACACGCCAAAAGCTATTACATTGACTGGCTCAGATATAGACGGCAATTCCTTAACTTATATTATTGTATCCACTCCGTCACATGGCACTCTTAGCGGCACTGGCGCAAGCCGAACCTACACGCCGAACACGAATTACACAGGCGCAGACAGCTTCACTTTCAAGGTTAACGACGGAACGGTGGATAGCGCTGTTGCAACAGTGAGTATCAATATCACATTCTCAAATGTAGCCCCGGTAGCGAGCCCTCAATCTGTTAGTACCAATGAAGACACAGTCAAGGCCATTACTTTGGCTGGTACCGATGCGGACGGCGACACATTGACTTATGTGATCGTGACCGATCCTGCACATGGAACATTAACTGGAACCGGTGCGAATCGGACTTACACTCCCGCCGCGAACTACAACGGTGCAGATAGTTTCACCTTCAAGGTCAACGACGGAACCGTGGACAGTACTCCCGCCACTGTCAGCATCACCGTGACCGCCGTCAATGATGTGCCGGTCGCGAGCCCAGGCCGAAGAGCCGGCGGGGGGCGGGGGGGGGGGGGGGCGGGCGGCCCGGGCGGGAGGGCGGGGGGGGGGGGGCCCGCCGCCCAACGGGGCGGGCCCCGGGCACGGCGGGGCCGGGGGGGGGGGGCCGCGGGGCACCGGGCCGCCGCGGGGGGGGGGGGGGGGGGGGGCGGGGGGCAGGCGCGGCCGCGGGGCAGGGGCGCGGCGCGGGCGGGGGGGGGCGCGAGCAGGGCGGCCGGAGGGGGGGGCAGTCTGTTAGCACCAATGAAGATACAGCCAAGGCAATTACTCTGGCTGGCACCGATGCGGACGGCGACACATTGACCTATGTGATCGTGACCAACCCTGCACATGGAACATTAACTGGAACCGGCGCGAATCGGACTTACACTCCCGCCGTAAACTACAACGGTGCAGATAGTTTCACCTTCAAGGTCAACGACGGAACTGTGGACAGTGCTCCTGCCACTGTTAGTATCACCGTGACCGCCGTCAATGATGTGCCGGTTGCCAACGACCAGTCTGTCAGCACAACGAGGAACACACCCAAAGCTATTACACTGACTGGCTCAGACATAGACGGCAATTCCTTAACTTATATTATTGTGGCAACTCCGTCACATGGCACTCTTAGCGGCACTGGCGCAAGCCGAACCTACACACCGAACACGAATTACACAGGCACGGACAGCTTTACCTTCAAGGTCAACGATGGAACGGTGGACAGCACTGTTGCAACAGTGAGTATCAATATCACATTCGCAAATGTTGCCCCGGTCGCGAGCCCGCAGTCTGTTAGCACCAATGAAGATACAGCCAAGGCCATTACTCTGGCTGGTACCGATGCGGACGGCGACACATTGACCTATGTGATCGTGACCAATCCAGCACATGGAACATTAACTGGAACCGGCGCGAATCGGACTTACACTCCCGCCGCGAACTACAACGGTGCAGATAGTTTCACCTTCAAGGTCAATGACGGAACCGTGGACAGTGCTCCTGCCACGGTCAACATTACCGTGACCGCCGTCAACAATCCACCAACAGATATCTCTATATCAAAGAGTAATTTCAACGAAAATCAAGCTGTAGGTACGTTGGTTGGAACATTCTCCACTACAGATTCTGACATGAGTGACACCTTCACTTATGAATTCTGCGGGGTACTGATGATGCTTCTTTCACAATCAACGGTGATAGCTTGAAGACTGCTGTGCTTTTTGATTACGAAACTAAAAATACTTACAGCATCTGTGTCCGCAGTACAGACGCCGCCACACTTAGCGTTACCAGAACGTTTGTGATTACTGTCAATAATCTTCTGGACACGCAAACCTTTATGGATGTGCCTCAAGGTTTCTGGGCAGCTCGTTATATTCAAGCGATCTATGAAGCTGGAATCACGAGCGGTTGTACAACCAACCCATTAAACTATTGCCCTGATGCTTCTGTCACCCGGGCGCAGATGGCGATCTTCATCGAAAAGGGAATGCGCGGTTCCGGATTTACTCCTCCTGCCGCAACTGGCACAGTCTTTACAGATGTTCCACAAGGGTACTGGGCAGCCGCCTGGATCGAACAACTGGCAGCCGATGGCATCACTGGTGGATGTGGAGCAGGCGTTTACTGCCCGGATGCGGAAGTAACACGTGCGCAGATGGCCGTCTTCCTGCTAAAGGCCAAGCATGGGTCAGCTTACACTCCGCCGGCCTCCAGTGGCACAGTCTTTACAGATGTTCCACAAAGTCATTGGGCAGTCGCCTGGGTCGAAGAGTTGGCGGCTGAAGGGATTACCAGTGGTTGTGCAGCAGGACTATATTGCCCCGAGAGTTCCGTGACACGTGCCCAGATGGCGGTATTCCTTCAAAAAGTTTTCAATCTACCTCTGCCGTAGTCATCCGGCAATAAGATAATTTTCATAAAACACCCCTACAGTTAAAAACTGTAGGGGTGTTTTATTTTGGCAGATTTGATTTTCAGATTTCCAAAGATGAGCGATTCTTTTTGAGCAGTGACTGGAGCATATTTTTGTTTGCTTGTTTTTTTACTGTATACAAAATTGTAACGTTGAATTTCATAATTGTTAGGTTAATTAAGAGGAAATATCTGTATAATGATTTTGTAATAAGAAATTGATAAAGGCAAACCCAGTGAAAACTGGGGACGCAAAGCCAACGGGTCTACCGCCACAGCAAATGTGGTCATGATTGCCAGGCCGCCAGAACTTTATATATGGTTATTCCTTGGCGGACCTGAATGAATCCAGGTTCGCTTTTTTTGTTATTTTTGAACTTTACAAAGTTTGTATCGATAAGGGCAAACCCGGCGAAAGCCGGGGACGCAAAGCCAACGGGTCTACCGCCACTGATGTGGCCATGATTGCCAGGCCTCCGAAAACGAATCAGCGCGAGTTTTTGCGTTCCGGGTGCCCTTGTCAGGAGAGAAACAATGGTACCCAAATATTTTTCTAACTCCATCTGCCTTGCCATCATTTTGACACTTTGTCTGACTGCAGTTCCTGCGCCTGTTTTTGCTGCATCAAGCCGCATTGAATCTGTTGCCGTAAAAGAGCACGTCATTAAATTTTATCTTGACCCTGCTCTTGTGCCTGATGTGAACTTTGCAAAAGCAGTTCTTGGTGAATATGTGCATGATATGAATGTTATTCTGGCAAAGAACACATCCCGTCGCCTGATATTTAACCCTGAAACAGGTATTATTCTCACGAATACACAGCCTCACTCAAATCAAGCAACCCCTCCTTTGCCTGTGGAAGATTTTGAGATCTGGGTACATGCGATTCGCACGGACTATTCAATCTCTTACGGTGGATACGCCGGTATTGACGATGGCGGCGCCGGAGTTCTTGCAGGTTTAAAATGGACAAAACTCTATGACCCCAATTCACTTTCTGCGGATGAGGTGGTCGATTATTGGACACAGATCAACAATATGCTCCATGAGTTGGCGCATGTATTCGGAGCGGGGTATGGAGAATACTATAAACTTACCACCATTCAAGATGCAACCGGAGTTGCTCCTCTGCTTAATATAAACATCCTTAACCAAAACGATGCATTCTGGAGCGACAAACCCGATTTCATGACCGATCCGTTATTGAAGAACGCGGCACAAGCCATGATCGCCGGGCAACCGGCCAATCGCGCAAATCTGCTCGATTATGTTGAATATTCAAAATTGACAGCGAAGATCATTAGCAGTGATTATCGTAACGGATCTCCCACAATAGACCTTTCACAAATTAACATTAAGGTAGTTTCCACTGATGGACAGCCTCTGAATGAAGCCAAAGTTGATGTGTGGAGCGTTTTTGGTGGTTCTCCATACTCTACACAATTAATGGTGGATGATCTTACAAACGAAAATGGAGAGATTGGCTTTAGTTGGGGTGGTTTGAGCAATCCGCATAATAGTTATGATTTTTTACGCCTGATCAAAGTATATAAAGAAGGTTATGTTGCTTCAGCCAGATATTTTTCCATATTTGACGCGGATATTGAGAAACTGGTCAACGGGAATGACTTTTTGACCATCACAATTCAGTTAGGCGTAGTTGATGCAAACCCGCCATCTACATCTACTTTTGAGGATGTGGACGTGAATGCCTTCGCATCGTCGTCCATTGAACAGTTATATAATGCCGAGATCACTGGCGGCTGTTCACTTTCGCCTTTGCTCTATTGTCCAAACGATATCGTCACTCGCGGACAAATGGCGGTTTTTCTTGAGCGCAGTATGAAAGGCTCCGGTTTTTCTCCTTCTGTTGGTATGCTTAGCTTCAATGATACAGCTGATCATTGGGCACGTTATTGGATCGAAGTTCTTGCGGTTGATGGAGTGACAAGCGGCTGTGGAAATGGAAATTATTGCCCTGATAGCCCGGTGACTCGTGCTCAAATGGCGGTATTTTTATTGCGTGCCAAACATGGTGCTGATTATGCCCCATCTGCTCCTTCCGGTCTTTTGTTTCAGGATGTACCCTCCGATTATTGGGCCGCGGCTTGGGTTGAGCAATTCAGCACGGATGGAATTACAAGCGGCTGCGGCAATGGAAATTATTGTCCTGACGAGCCTGTAACACGTGCGCAAATGGCCGTCTTTCTAACCAGAGCCTTTGATCTTATTCCCTAGAAAATTTTTTATGCCGCTGTGGCAAACAGGCACTTGAGGTACGCCCCTTCTTCAAATCCAATCGGATGGTCAAGCGCGTGGCTGGTGCGTTCAATCTCTATCAATCGGCGGTTGGATTCTCTGGCGGATTGGTGGATGGCATCAAAAAAGGATTGAGCATCAATGCGGCTGGAACAGGAAGCCTGCACCAACACCCCGCCAGAGCGCAGCACACTTAACCCGAGCCTGGTCAGCTTTCTATAAGCAGCCAGCCCCGCTGCAACTTGACTCTGATTCTGCGCGAACATGGGCGGGTCGATGATGACAAGGTCGAAGAACCTCTTTTGTGATTCCATGCGGGCAAGAACTTCAAAGGCATCTTCGGCAATGGTTTCGTGTACAGCAGATTTTACTGTGGGGATATGCAGGTTATGTGAAAAGTTATTGATTGCAGCTTGTATGGCGGGCGCACTGATATCTACGCTGACGATTTCTTTTGCGCCGCCGCGAGCGGCATAAACTGAGAATCCGCCAGTGTAAGCGAATACATTTAGCACAGATTTCCCCTTGGATAATTTTTCAACACGAGCACGGTTTTCACGTTGGTCGAGAAAGAAGCCCGTCTTTTGCCCGTGGATCGGGTCACACTCAAAGGTTAGTCCATTTTCTTGAAACAGAAGCAGGCCTTCGGACGGGTGACCCGTGAGCGTCATCCCATCTTCGAGTCCATATAAGAATCCGCTTTGTTTATTTAATGAGCGGCTAAGCCGCAATATCAATCTTTTGGAGGGATGGACCTGAGCGAGCGCGGAACAAAATTCTTTAAGATGGGGGATCCAACTTGGGCTGTAAATTTTTAAGACAAGAGTCTCTGCATAACGATCAATGACCAATCCGGGCAGGCCGTCATTTTCGCCATGGATGAGTCTGTAGCCATCGGTGAGTTGTTGTGTGAGTGGTTTTCGAATCTGGCTGGCTGCCATGATCTTTGTTTGAAACCAGTTTTTGTCAATTATGGCGGGCTGCCGATGTTGAAGGATGCGCACGCGAATGGATGAGGTTGGATCATATAAGCCGATGGCAAGGAAGCGGCGTTTGTTGTCGAAGATGACCGCGAGATCGCCGGGGGCACCCTGGTGACTTTGTTCGATAATGGCTTGATCGAAGACCCAGGGGTGGTTTTGGCGCAGGGCGCGTTCTGCCGGCGCGCTGACTCGCAATGCGATGCGCTTTGACGCCGGACTTGGAAGTTGAGATAGCAGGGAGTTTGTCATGGCTTTTTTTGTTTGAAGTATGGTTCTGATTTTATTGATAAAAAAGAAAATCTTCATTTTCTGCGCACGAAGCGATCATTGCCCCGATTTAATTTCGGATAATGTCTATTAGACATTATCCGAAATTACTTACAAGCATCATCGTGATATTTCCTGATTTTAGCGGACTAAGTTTTTTGAATCAGTCTGAAGAGAAATTTTTATATTTTTGCAGTTAATTTTTTGAGGGTTTTTTGTTACAGAAAACCTTCATCTTTTTTTCTTGCGCCAAATGTTAATACTGCTTCCAAAACACCACCGCCGACTGCCAGCGCTTTATCAGAGACCAGCGTACAAAGCGCGGGGTCATTACGTCGATCTACATCACCGATCTTCATTCCGCGTGTCACATGATGGCCGGGGCGGATTAATCCGCGCAGCACACCTGTAAATGGGCTAAAGATCGAAGAAATTTTCGCTTTCATCATCCGGTTCGATTTCGCCAATAAATTGGCCTTCTTCCAAATGTTCTCCGATATTCACTGAAGAGATTAATACGCCATCGTGTGACGCTCTCAGCACGCGTCTTCTGTCTCCATCAGGTTCACCGCTATCTTCCTGTGCCGACCCGCTCCAATACACGCGCCCCAAGGTATGTCCGCGGCGGGTTTCTATTACAGCGTGGCAATTCTCACCGGCGCAGAATCCAGGCCCCAGTCCGATATGAAGCGGAATGTTTACATCCAGATGTTCAGGCGGAACTTTTAATAGCCGCGCATCCACCACAAAAGTTGATTGTGGACTTGTCAAAAATTGATTGCGGAGAATATTTGCCTGCGGATCAACCAATACTGGAATTTCACCCGCTTCCAACGTAACCTGAAACTGATCTGGCGATACTAGACGCGCGGTCGTCCCTTCAACAGTTTGTGCTCCCTCATAAACAGCCTCAGAAAATGAAACAGTCCGGCGAACAGCCAAAGGTTTTTCCAACTCAATGATGACCAGTTGAAAACCGGCGCGGTGTAAACGTAGAGCTACGCCGCTTGCAAGGTCGCCCCCGCCGCGTAAAACGATTAAATTGCTCATGGTATCTCCTGTGGGGATCATGCGAGGCGCCTGTTCTTGAAGTAAAAGACCAAACGCGTAAAGAGTTACATAAAAGAAAATAAAGAAAGTTGAGAATACGCTGATGAAAATAATGGACTGCATACTCGGATGAGATGCATAATACATGAAATCACGTAAACGCTCAAGTGGATGAAAGAACATGTCCCATGAATTCCAGCGTAGAAAACGCCCGATGTAAATTCCGAGGCTGCATAGTACACCCGCGGTGAAAACAAATATCCAGCCTGCCGCGCGCCCAAACTGACGGCGTACAATATCATGCATTAGAAACATCGAAACCACGCCGAGCAGCAGGCCTGTCCATGCGAACCAGATCAATAAGAGTGTGTCGAACCATAGCGGCACATCAGGCTTGGGATACCCCAAATGTTGCAGGTCTGTCAGAATATAAGGCGCATTTGGAAAGAAAAGCATCCATAAGACAGCCACCACAGGTACGGTAAATATCAGAAACCTGCGTTTCCATGAAAAGATCGAAGCTGTGTAGGCCAGTCCAAGCGGAATCCATGCCAGAAAAATATTCCAGATCAAAAATGCGTAATCCAGCGATCCGCTGATCAAAGTCCGCACGCGGAATAATACCAGTGAAAGTAATGTCGCCCCGCATAGCAAAGCAAAGACTGTCATCCGAAATTTATAGGGCTGTAGGTGAGTATAAAGTTTTTTCATGAAATACATCTCCAAATTGTTTTTCGCCAATTGTAGTCAGCCCAGCCTTCAATGCCTCTCAAAACCTCGCAAAATTCCCGCTGTTATTTTTTACTTTACACTCACATTCTGCTCCTGCAATAAATGCGCAAAGGAATACAAGGTGAGATATACAAACAAATAAAATGCCGCAAATAAGATCGTAAATGCCACCAGTCGTTTGGAGGGGTCAATCGCCAGGCCAAGAATTGTGACCACGATCTCAGTTGGGTCGTCTAGTAAATCCCATGAATTAAAGCGTACAAAACGTCCCAGATATACGCCAAAACTGCTCAAGCCTGAAACGAAGAGAACAAAAGCCCAGCCGAACCAGCGTCCAAAAGTGCGCTGGACGATATCGTGCATTAGGTAGAGTGAAACAAGGCCGAGCAGCAGACCTGTCCACGAAAACCAGACCATCACAATCACGTCATACCAAACCGGCGCGCCGGATGTCTCTTTGGCAAGATGTTGTAAATCTGTCAAAATATAGGGAGCATTGGGGAAGAAGAGCAGCCAGAGAAACGCGGTGAAAGGCAGTACAAAATATAAAAGCGGTTTTTTCCAGGATAGGGCATACGCCAGATAAGCCAGCACAAAGGGAATCCAGGCCAGAAAAAGATTCCATACCAATCCTGTGTACCGTCCTGTATCACTGTATGTAATGCGCGCTGCTACCAGCAGTACGCAAATCACCGAAGCCGATAACATCAGTCCAAACATCGACAACTTATAGCGATTGCGTTTAATAAAATTTTGAGTTGTGTTTATCATATTTTATATTCATCCGGAGCGAAGCCAAAGGAAAACCATCGCAATCTATTTCATCTCGCGGAAGAATCCAATCATATCGATTTCGCCCGGCGAATGATCGAAATCCGTCAGCATTACCGCGGCTTCGCTTCTGTGCTGTGTGCCATGATTAACTACATGCACCATCGCGTGCCAGAGGATACTTTCCATTTCATTGCCTTGTGTGGTCTTGAAGTAAAAAGGTGCATTCAATTTCTCATCGCTTAGGCTTTCCACAAATGCGTTGAGCGCAGTTTCTTCTTCCAGCCAGCGTGCTTGCAGTGACGCGCATGTCGGGAAGTCCTCCGGTTTCATCCGTTGGGACGGTGATTCTCCCAGCCAGCGCTTGCGCCAGATCCATTCTGCAAAAAGCGTATGTGTCAATGTGCTTCGCAGCCCGCCATGTGGATATGAAGCGGGTGCCAGAAATTGTTCTGCGGTTACCTGTGCGGCAGTATCCAGAATACGTTTGTTCGCCCAGTTATTGTATTGGCAAAGACTTGAATATCTTGTTTATTCATTTTGATGAACCTCCAATCTCTTTATAAACTTTCTATGTTCCTGTGCTGTAAAGATCTATCTGGATAGAAAATCCAGCAGGATCGGGTTTACAACTTCAGGTTTTTCGTAATGCGGAATATGTCCACAGTTCTCGATTGCATGAAACTCTGCGTGTGGCATGGCCTGCATCACAGACCGGCTGTATTCAAAGGGTACGGTCTTGTCGTTTATGCCCCAAAATAGCAAAGTGGGCTTTTGCAGATTTCCAGCGCGCGTATAAGTTTCGTAAAAAGAATCAAGCATCCCATTCCGCATCGTGGATAAGATCGCACGCTTAAATCCCTTGAATTGCATCTGTATCTTATATTGCGATTGAAAATGTTCCACCGACTCAGGGTCAAACAGATCAGATGCGATTGCTTTTACCATACTCATGCTTCCAAACAGACCAAGCGCCAGCTCGCCCAAAATGGGCAGTTTCATTGCTTTTAGAAACCAAGCCAATGACACGCGCCTTGCACCCGCCGGGGCGATCAACACCTGTTTGCGGACGTACTCGGGGTATTCGTAGACAAACGATGTTGTGATTACTCCGCCCATTGAAAGCCCGATCAAGTTAACTTGTTTAAGTCTCAGTGCATCGAGCAAGTCTTTGAGCTGCCGCACAAAAAGGTGAATGTCATAGTTGACATTGGGCTTGTCTGAATATCCACGGCCTATAAGATCATACCGTAATACGCGAAAACCTGAATTGACCAGAAAATCGAAAGTGTTGTCGAAAATAAAATATGGGACGGAGAATCCATGCACAAGCACAACGGGCGGCCCATCTTGCGGCCCGCTTAATTGATAGTGGGTGACTCCATCTGTAAGCGGAATAAACGAACCATGCGCTGTTTGGCGTGCGGTTTCATCGAGTATTTTTGTTTCATCAAAATAGGGAAATGACATAATCTTTTTTTATCACGGGGGCAGACTTTGCGTCTGCCCCTGTTTTTGTACCCCTTACAAAAAAGCCTATCTTATTGTTCCAAGCGCCCGCAAAACACGTTCAGGGGTGAATGGGAATGCATCGATCCAGATGCCAATTGCATCGTGAATGGCGGCGGCGATGGCTGGCGCAACTGGCAGCAGGGGCAATTCGCCAAGTCCACGCGCACCCCAGGGGCCATTGGGATCAGGAACCTCCACAAGAACCGACTCGACAGATTCGGGAATATCCAAGATGGTCGGGATGAGATAGGTGCTAAATTGATCGGTCAGCACGCGGCCATCTTTTGTTTTGTAATCTTCGAGTATCGCATAGCCATGTGCTTGTACGACGGCACCTTCAATCTGACCGACAACGAGATCAGGGTTGATCGCCTTGCCAACATCATCTGCAGAGACGATGCGAATCACGCGTATATGGCCGGTCTGTGTGTCTACTTTCACTTCGGCGGCTTGGGCCACATAAGAATACGAAAAATTCGGCATGGAATATCCAGTATCGTGATCGAATGGGGTGGTGCGCGGTGCGAGATATTTAAATTCTGCAATGGCGGGGCGCTCTTCCAGATCCCATTTCTTTAACGCTGCTTCTGCCGCGCCTTTGATCGAGTTGCCAGCCATAAAGGTTAAACGGGATGCCGATGCCGAGCCGGGATTACCCTGTGTGGCAGAGTCGGAAGTTTTGAGCTCCACTTTATCTTCCGAAATTCCGAGTACCTGCGCTGCCATTTGGATCATGACCGTATGTGTACCCTGACCAACTTCTGCTCCGGCATGATGTACCACGACGCGATCCATTTTTCCGTTGCCGTGGATTTCCACTTTCGCCCAGCAGTTTTCCTGATAGCCAAAAGAGAAGCCTACATTTTTAAATCCAGTCGCAAACCCCTGCCCACGGACGATGTGAGAATCGGTTTTTTTCTTTTTTGTTTTTAATTTCTTCCAGCCGAATTTATCACGTGCGGCTTCAATACATTCCACAATGCTCACCGTAGCCGGGACGGGTGTGCCAACTCCCATAGTGTCGCCATCGCGCAGTGCGTTCTTTAATCTAAACTCAACCGGGTCTATGCCGAGTTTTTCAGCGAGTTTGTTCATTTGCAGCTCGGCCATGAACAGGGCTTGTGGTGCGCCAAAGCCGCGAAAGGCGGCGCTGGGAACATTGTTTGTATATAAGCCGTAGACGTCTGTTTTTACGTTGGGTACAAAATATGGTCCGGTGGATGTAATGGCTGCGTTGCCAAGTACTTTGTTGGTGGTATACATGTACGCGCCGCCGTCACCGATCAATTCATTTTCCATGGCGATCAACTTGCCGTCTTTGGTCGCGCCCCATTTTGCGTTGATGGTGATCGGGTGACGTTTGCCATGTCCGATCATCGACTCGCGGCGAGACCAAATGATCTTGACAGGTTGTTGCAGTTTCCAGGCGGCCAGTGCGATCACAATTTGCACCGACATGTCTTCACGTCCGCCGAATGCGCCGCCGATGGCGGGATAAATGATGCGGATCATTTCATCAGGCAAGCCTAGTGCGTGCGCGATGGTTTCGCGGTCGGCGTGAGTCCATTGGCCGCCAGACTCAATTGTGACGCGGCCTTCTTCGTCAATATAGGCCAGTCCTGCTTCAGGTTGAAGATAGGCGTGTTCCTGTACCGGCGTGTAATATTGACCTTCGACGATCACATCTGCTTTTGCAAAGGCTGCGTCCACATCGCCCTTGCGAATCTTGTAATGCACGCAGACGTTAGTATCGCCTCTGTCAGGGTGGAGGATGGGCGCATCGGAGCGCAGAGCAGCTTTCGGGTCCGCAAGAATCGGGAGGTCTTCATAGTCCACTTCGATCAGTTTGACGGCGGCTTCTGCCTGGGCTTCCGTCTGCGCTACAACGACGGCTACCTGATCGCCAATAAAGCGGACGATGTCTGTGTATGGTTTGCTTGATCCGGGTCCGCATAGAACGGGTTGGTCGGGAATTTGCAATCCATATTCATTGACCGGGATATCTTTTGCTGTATAAACTGCGGCAACGCCCGGCGCGGCTTCCGCTTTGTCTGTGCGGATGTTTTTGACGCGGGCGTGCGGACGCTCGGCAAAAGGATTTTCATATGCAGCATGCCCCTCATGGTAAGGTCACCAGAGTAAAGCGTGCTGCCTGTTACTTTTCCGCGCGCGTCAATGCGGGGCAGTGATTTACCGACAGATTGTTCTGACATAATTTCCTATCGTGTGTATTTCTTTGTTTTGATATTGGGCGGAGGTGCATCGGTGGGGCCATAGCGTGAAGGGCCGGTGAAGCTATAGATCAATGCGTAGACCAGTGATATGATACCGCCAAGGAAGACCATGAAAATGATGCTGGCGACTGCCATGGCGTAAAAGTTTTTTATGCTGACGATGGGTCCAAAAATAGCCATAAGTCCACTGGATTTGTAGAAGAAATCCGGCAGACCGGGCTTGCCCATTAATTGATAGGGGATGGGCCAGTTGTGTTCAACCCCGTAGTTGATGGTTTCAACCCCGGCCGCAATTGAAATGGCAGGGATAATCAGCATCATGAAACAACCAATACCACGCCAGATCGCGTGCGGACCTTCATTCTTGGGCGCAGTTCTAATGCGTGACGAGCTTCTGTACTTTCCCATTAAATACCTCTTATTTTTTCGTTTTGCTTGCGTCTTCAATGGCTTTTACGATCTTGTAATAGCCTGTGCAGCGGCAGAGATTTCCAGTGATGGCTTGCTCGATCTCATTATGTGTGGGTTTGGATTTTTCTTCCATTAATTTTGCGCCAGACATCAAAAAGCCCGGTGTGCAATATCCGCATTGGACGGCGCCATGTTTGACAAAGGCTTCCTGTACAGGATGCAGTTCTTCGCCATTGGCCAGCCCTTCAATGGTGGTGATCTGTGCGCCGTGCGCGCGGGGTGCAGGCACAAGGCAGGACATGACCGCCTTGCCGTCCATGAAGACAGTACACGCGCCGCATTCGCCCTCGGCGCAGCCTTCTTTGGTGCCGGTTAACATGCCTTCTTCGCGCAGCAGACGCAGCAATGTTTTATTATGTCCGCTGGTGAAGGAATAGTTCTTTCCATTAATGGTCGTTTCAATTGGCGAGGATGGAAAGTCACTCGTGGTCTGAGCTCGTGCTCTGTGGTCTCTTTTGACTGTAACAGAACCGGCTTCTTTGGCATTCCATCCTGTTCGGTTTCGTTGAGGATCGTGGTCAGAGCGCGGGCGGTAATGACTTTGACCATTTCAAGGCGGTAGGCTGCGGAACCGCGCACATCGTCAATCGGATGCGCGGCTTGCATGGCGAGTTCTGCGGCCTGGGCGATATTTTTTCTATTGAGTTTTTTCTGTGCGAGGAATTTTTCCGCTTCTTCTGCGTGACCGATGACCGGGGTGACGGCTCCCAGAGTGATGACTGCCGATTTGACAGTGCCCTCTTTCAGATTAAGAATGATCGCGACATTGACGAGGGAAATGGCCTGGGCGCGGCGTAAGGCCAGTTTGATGAAGGTTCCACGCTGGGATTTCTTCATGGCCGGGAAGGAAATATCGACCAGCATTTCATCGGCTTGCATCACCGATCTGCGGACGCCGGTATAAAATTCATTTAATGGGACGGTTCGTTCGCCGCGCGTGGAGAGCAGGGTCACACTTGCGCCGAGTGCCATTAACGGAGTGATCGTGTCGTTGGCCGGCGAGGCGGTGATCAGATTACCCGCGATGGTGCCACGGTTGCGGATCTGCGGTGCGCCGACTTCCCATGCCGCGCGTGCCAGTGGATAGGCGCTTTTGCGGATGAGCTTGGATGCGGCGCAGTCGTTGTGAGTGACAAGGGGGCCAAGATGAATGATATTGTCTTCATCAATAATGATCTGGTCAAGGGTTGGGATGCGCGAAACGTCGATCAGGGTATCGATGCCCTTTTTTACGCCGCGTTCGAGTCCGAGGATGAGGTCTGTGCCGCCTGCTACGATGCGGGCGCGTTCTTTCTTTTCCCTAAAATTTTTAATAACTTCATCTATGGATGTTGCATTGATATAGTTTTGCCACATAGGATACATAAAACCCTAAAGGCCTTTAAGGCCTTTAGGGTTTTTCATTTTATTGTCCGCTTCCGGTAACAACTTCGGAGCGGCGCTCAAAAGTTTCCACAGCAAGACGGGCAAGGGTGGTCAGGTTGCGAATGGCGGCTGGTAATGCTGCTTCGTCGCTCAGGCTGGCTTCCACATTATCAAGCGCGCTGCTGACCTGTTCACCGAGGGTGAAGAATGTAACATCGAACTGATAGATCGCTTCGAGTTCCTTTTCGTTGATCTTCACGGCATCGAACAAGCCGGAGTATCCGCGCGCGGCTGTGGTGATCTTGTCAATAAAAGTGCGCAAAGCGAGTGCGGCCTTTTCCATATCATCGACATATTTGATCATGCCATTGTTGACAAGCTCAACCTGTAGGTTGGATGCGCGTCCCCAATATTCTTCAAAGCGGCGCGCTACTGTTTCACGCAGAACTTTGTCTGCGTCGCGGCGGTTTTGTCTTTCAATGTAGCCGCTGAAACCGGGAATGTACGAAAGTAGTTTTTTGAACGGGTCGATCTGTCCACTTACTTTTTCAAAAAAATCACTCATGTGAGCCTCCTGCCATAATATACGTGTATTTGTCCAAATCGTCTCATGATGTTTACATTATATCGTTTAATTCCAGTTATAATGAGATTATCATTATTTCTCAGGAGCTTACAATGTCAGATCAGATTCAAGAATTACTTAACCTCGTTGACAACAGTTTATCTGTTGACGGTGCAACCGTGAAAGTGCTGGATGCGGCGAAATTCAGAAAGAACATCGGAAAATTGGTGGAACGTTCTGCAACCGCTTCAGACTCATCCGCTGGCTGGTCCCGTTACCTTATCCGTGCCGCCGCTTTGGAATTGGGCGTGTACGCCGCATCCATTCATGAGCTTTATCTCGCCCGTGGACGCGGTGAAGTACCCATGACCTTTACCACACCCGCTTTCAACTTGCGCGCCTTGTCCTTTCATGCGGCGAGCGCCATGTTTCGTGCGGCGAATAAGATCAATGGCGGCGCATTCATCTTTGAACTCGCACGCTCGGAGATGAGCTACACTGCGCAGCGTCCTTCTGAATATGCGACCAATATTCTGGCCGCTGCTGTGGCTGAAGGATTTGTCGGGCCGGTCTTCATTCAAGGCGATCACTTTCAGGTTTCTGCCAAAAAGTATGCAACCGATGCACAGGCTGAATTGCAGGCCGTGCGTGACTTGTCCATCGAAGCCATGGCTGCGGGTTTCTACAACATTGATGTGGATACATCCACACTTGTAGACATTCATTTGCCGACTGTCGCTGAACAGCAGGCATTGAACTGCAAATTATCTTCGGAACTTTCCGCGTTTATTCGTGAGAATGAACCGGCCGGCGTGACCATTTCCATTGGCGGTGAGATCGGTGAAGTGGGTACTGTCAACTCTACCGAGCCGGAATTGCGCGCTTATATGGACGGCTACAATGCCGAAATGAAGAAACTTGCTCCAGGCAAGCCTGGCTTGAGCAAGATCAGCGTGCTGACAGGCACTTCGCATGGCGGCACTGTTCTCGCGGATGGTTCACTCGCTGAAGTGACCATTGCCTTTGATGTGCTGCGTGACCTGAGCCGTGTTGCCCGCAATGAATATGGCATGGGCGGCACTGTGCAGCACGGTGCTTCCACCGTGGCTGAAGAAAACTTCAACAAATTCGTTCAGAACGAAGCGATTGAAGTACACCTTGCCACCAACTTCACTACCATGTTCTTCGATAACGTTCCCGCTGATTTCAAAAAGGAAATGTATGCGTGGCTGGATGTCAACTCAGCGGGTGATCGTAAACCCGGCATGACCGATGAGCAGTTCTATTACAAGACGCGCAAGAATGCGGTAGGTCCTTTCAAAGCAAAATCCTATGCTCTCCCTGAAGAAGCCAAAGCCAAATTGATTGCTGCATGGGAAGCACAATTTGACATGCTCTTTAATTTGCTCGGCGTGAAAGATACAAAGAATATGTGACAAAATACATCACATCGGCCAAGGTTGCTCCCGAACTTGCTTACTATGTCAAGGCTGATGTTGCCGCTGAAGATGTCAGCGACCTGGCGGATTAGTCTGTAAAAAAAGTGAAGCGGATGGCTTATGGTTTTCCTGGTCGTCAGTTTTAGATGCAATAAATGCCCCAATCCGATCAAGGTATTACCAAAGATAGATATATGTTCATTCCCCGCACGGCGATTTTTGTCCGGCGCGGGGATGAATATTTATTAATGAAAGGCGCGCCTACAAAACGTTTATGGGCTGGCAAATATAACGGTATTGGCGGTCACGTGGAGCGCGGCGAGGATTTGCTTTCTTCTGCTCGGCGTGAGTTGCTTGAAGAAACCGGTCTCACGGCAGATTTGTGGTTGTGCGGCACGGTTTTGGTGGATGCAGGGGAGACGGGGATCTGTCTGTTTTTGTTTTGTGGAGAAAATGCGCGGGGGAGATCAAAGCCAGTGAGGAGGGGGCAGTTGAATGGTTAAAGAAAGATGCGGTTCTTCATCTTCCAATGGTTGAAGATCTGCCCATTCTGCTTGAACGAATCCATAACATGCAGCGCGGCGACCTGCCTTTTGCTGCGCGTTCGGGTGATCGTTGTTCCGCTGAATTTTATCGGAACTTCGTTTCCCGCGAAAACGGTAACAATATCAACTGTTGAGTTGGCTTGGATCTTGATCGCTTCAAATGTGCCGGCCGGGACAGTGATAGTTTCGCTGCCGATTTCCTGCAGGGTAACCGAGTAGGTGCCATGCGCTGGTGACAGTGGATCGCCGAGCATAGGGATTGTGCCTTCAAGTGCAAGACTATATTGCCATTGCATGCTTGCTGTGACTTCTCTGGGCAGACTGATTCCGGTCACATTTGATGTATTTAAGTTGGCGGTCATTTCCTGAATTGAGATGCCCGCCGCGCTGCCGCCGCCGAGTTGGAGTGCTTTGATTCCATCAGGTTGACATGCCCATTCCTGGGTGCGGGTGTGGTCTGTAAATTGTGAGGTGAGCGTAAAACCATCAGCACGGATTTCTGTGATCGAGTTTGTGTAATTGAATGAACCGTTCGGGCCGCCGGTGCTGGTGTATACCCATGCGGCGTTTTGCACAGTGGGGTAGAGTGCGTTTTCGCAGATTTCATTTGATGCAGCGGATGTGTCTGAATTGGAACCTTGAAGCGTGGGAAAAACAACGGCTGGGCTATTCTCACTTCCTGAGCCGCAGGCCGCGATGCTTAATGAAAAAATAATAAAAATAATAATTGCAGGTCGAAACTTGAATAGCATGTTGTTCTCCATAAAATAATATGCCTGATGCTTTTTGCATCTGACAATGAGCGGCATTATTAATTTAATGGCTGCCACTTTAACAAAGACATGGTGAAGGTGCTGCCTTTCCCCGGTTCGCTTTCCACATCCAGCGAGCCTTTGTGCTGTTGAATAACCTGACGTGTGATCGAAAGCCCGATGCCAAGCCCGCCGTATAGTTCATCGCCGTTTTTATCCACATGGAAGAAGCGGTCAAAAATGCGTGGAAGAATATCCGGTGCGATTCCAATTCCATGATCTTCCACGGTAATCAGCACACGGTCTGCCTGGGTCGTTAAGCGGATTTCAACCATGCCGTTTGGCGGGCTATATTTTATGGCGTTGTCTACGAGCGCAGTCAGCGCGCGTTCCAAAGAACGCGCATCGCCTTTGGCATCGGGTATGTTGTGATCTATCTTAACCTGTACAGTTACATGCCGTGTCTCTGCCTTACCCTCATATTTTCTAACAACAACTTCCGCGATCTTCACCATATTCACAGCATCGAACTCAGGCAGAACCAGCTCGATCTCTTGCAGAAAAAGAATATCATTCACCAGTGTAGTGATCTGGTCAATGTTGCGCGCAATCGTATTTATCTTGGAATCAAGGTCGTCGCCGGTCACCATTCCCTTTTGAAGAACCTGTAAATATCCGCCTGCCACCATCAATGGTCTGCGCAGCTCATGCGCCACAATGGTCAGAAATTCGCGGCAGGCCAGGTCCTGTTCCGCGAGTCTTTGATAGGCATCTGCCAATTCTGAAGCACGCAAACGCAGATCTTCAATCGCCATTTGATCGTTTTGCCTGAGTCGGTTGCTGATCTCGCTTACCATTGCCATTGCGATCGAAGGACTGCGTTTTAGCACACGATTGAATCCATCTTTATCGAGTTCAAGCACGATCACATTGGTCTTTGAACGAACTGTTGCCGCGCGCGGCGCGTTATGGATCAACGCCATCTCTCCGAAAAAATCACCAGCGGTTAATGATTTCAGCAAACGGGTTTCTGAATTATTGATGGTCTTTGTAACTTCAAAATCCCCTTCAAGGATCATATAGAAAACATACTCAACCTCATTTTCACGGCATATCACAGTTTGCGGCGGATATGTCTTAATGCGGCTGTTCATAATAATTTCCTGAACTTCTTCAGGTTTGATCCGGGGAAAGCGCGAGGAATGATTTTTGCGGGGGTGCGTATGGTTGTCATAATATTTCTTCAATTCTATCATGCCAAAAAATCAGTTTTCACCCATTTGGGCTATTCCCGAATTTTGCTCTATAATCTGAAAAAAGGATTCAACTCATGATTAAATTTACATTGCGCTTTCTGGTGATACGTGTCCTGTGGATGACAACCCTCGTTTCTTTCTTAACTCAGGCCTGCCAGCCCGCTTTGACATTATCCACACCCGAGCCTGTTTTACCCAGTTCCACGCTTCAACCTCTTTCAACACCCACACCTGACCCAACATCCACGCTGGCTGCAACCCCCACGCCCATTCCACTGGTGCCGGATTTCTCCCATATTGTGATCATCATCTTTGAGAACAAGGAATACGGCTCAGTTATCGGGAATGGCTCCATGGCCTACTTTAATTTGCTTGCCAGCTCCTATACACTGCTCAATCAACATTACACCCCGGCACATCCCAGCCTGCCTAATTATATTTCCCTGATCGGCGGTGACACTTTTGGTATCACGGATAATTGCGATTACTCAGATTGTTATATCAATGCTCCTAGTCTGCCCGACCTGATCGAAGCCAGTGGACGTACCTGGAAGACCTATCAAGATGATATGCCGGAACCGTGTTTTACTGGCAATACCCTGCGCTATGTCCGCAAGCATAATCCGTTTATTTTCTTTGATCCCATCCGCACAGATACAGAACGCTGTGAGCGCAGTATCGTCCCGCTTACTCAAATGGATGTAGACCTTGCCGCAAATGACCTGCCCAATTTTATTTTCATCACACCCGATATTTGCTACTCCGCCCATGATTGCACACTTGATCTGGCCGACGGCTGGTTAAAGGAGCAAATGGATAAACTCTATCCGGCGCTTGAGTCTACTGGCGAGCCTTATCTCATCATCCTCACCTGGGACGAAGGTCAAGGCAATCACTCCTGTTGCGGCCTCCCCGAACTCGCCGGTGGACGTGTCGCCACGGTTTTTATCTCTCCTCAAGTCAGGGAAAATTTTCAAGATAACACTCCCTATTCGCATTATTCCATCTTGAAAACAATATCCGAAGCATGGGGGCTGCCATATCTCGGTCACGCCGCAGATGCAGAGACCACACTCATTACCGCCCCGTGGAAGTAATTAACTTAACCGCGCGCTGAAGTGAGAGTCTCTTGTGTTGCTGACTGTTGGTAGAGAGAGAAAAAAAATTAAATCTCTATACTGTTTAGCAAAGCCTTCAAAGCCAGTAATTCTTCCTTCGACAAAGTGACGCCCTTGCCCATCTTCTCATGATCCGCTGACCAATCCCGGATGTCATACTTTGCATCCCGGTCATTCCAACTGATCAAGTTGACTTCTCTCCCAACCCGAAGCAGACTTGGATAGCTCGCCGATCTTTTTTACAATTTCATATTTGATCTCAGACATGGTTTGGGTCTCCTATTTATACAAGATAATAAACGATCTTTATTTGACACTTCCCAGCTTCGCATATTTCCTGAGAATGTGACTCATCCCCTTGGTTGAAACTTCCCGCAGGACACTTAATCCGGTTTCCTCTTTTATATATTGACTGATCGCCGGGTTCACCACTGTGTCGCGCAGTTCGTCGCATAATTGATCGTAGCGCCGCCGCCAATCTGGATTGTGTTCAATCGCCATACACACATCCAGAATTACATCCTCGCCGTATGGCTTGGGCATGATCGCAAGTACTTCCTGCACAAGGATCTTCACCCCTTGGTTTCTATTTACGGGCATGGCATATTCTCCTTTTAGTATTATTGTCCAGTATACCCGAGAGATTCCAGAAAAATATTCTGGGTCTTTTTCATAATGATAGGTATAATCCCGCCATCTCTTTTACAAAGGTATTCCCTTATGGCAACACTCATCAGCGCCAGCTTTTCTTTTATTATCTTGATCGTCATGTATAGCTTTGGTTTGTACACCAGACGCAACTTTCGCTGGGTGCTGCTTAGCCTGATCTGGGGTGGAATCGGATTTGGTCTTTCCTATTTGCTTGATCAACAATCCATTGCGGCAGGATTGAATCCGGCTGTGATGCTTATTCTCGTTCTGCCTATTATTCAGCAAATCCTCGCATCACTTGGCGTTTTGGCAGTTGTCCACTGGGAGAAATTTGACAATCTGGTGGACGGTTCTGTCTACGGTTTCGCCAGTGGACTTGGGTATGCGATGGGCAGAACGCTTGAGTATTCCCTCAATCATCCTGAGGATAATCTTCAAGGTGTGTTGTCCACGCTCTCCACTGTCCTTGTTTTAGCTACTGCCTCGGGGATCGTAGGCGTGGTAATGACCCAGTTCTACTTCAAGCATCGCGTTCAACGTGGAATCACTTTACTCAGCGGATTGGGCGCGAGTATTGGGTACATTGTGCTTTTTAATTATCTTGTGATCCAAAAGGTCGGCGGTGACATCCTGCCGCTTTCATTTGGAATTGGCGGCGTTACGTTGATCGGCCTCTACATTACGGGTCAACTTCGTAGTGTGTTGATCCGCCTTGGCATTGAAAAACGCCGCGCTGACACACTGCTTGAGATCGTGATTCCGATCGGCGTGCAATTGGCTAGTGAGAAAAATTTTCAGAAACTACTCGAAAGCATGGTGATCGAAGCCAAATCCTTTTGCGGCGCTGATGGCGGCACACTTTATCTGCGAAAAGGCAACATGCTGGAGTTTACTGTTGAGCGCAACGAATCTCTCAACATTGCGATGGGCGGTGCAAGCGGAACGCAGATCACTCTTCCGCCGTTGCAGTTGTATCTCGAAGGAGAAAAACCCAATCACCGCAATCTCGCTTGTTATGTCGCATTGACCGGTAAAACAGTCAACATTGATGATTCTTATGAAAACAAACAATTTGATTTTTCCGGTGCAAGAGAGTTTGATAAAAAATATAACTATGCTTCCGTGTCCTTTTTGACCATTCCGCTAAAAAATAGCATTGGCGAAGTACAAGGTGTGCTGCAATTGTTAAACGCATTAGATTCAAGAAAACAATATGTTTCTTTTGACAACAACTTGCAGCAGTTAATGGAATCTTTTTCCTCACTTGCTGCTGCCGCTTTGGAAGGATATATTCTCGAACAAAGTCTGCGTAAAGAGATTCAGGAATTGCGGATTGAAATTGATCAGGTCAAACGTGAGAGACAGGTGGCAGAGATCACAGATAATAGCTACTTTAAAAACCTGAAGGAAAAAGCGCAACAAATGCGGGAGTCTAAAAAAGATCAACCCGAAGAATAACAAAAGCCGCCTGACAAGGCGGCTTTTTTCATAATTTTGGAGTCCATCAGCAAGCTGATGGCTTGAAGCTAAATTTTGCCCAGAATTATTTTCGTGACTTCACTTCTCACTTCTTGTTACTTCTGATCGTAAAAGATCAACAACGTACTTCCGTATTTTCTTTGTTCGCCTTCCACCAAATTCTTTAAATCCATTTCTTCATATTCAGTTGGGTCGATCTGCACGATCACGGTTCCATCATCGGTCAGCCAGCCCATGTGGTCGTCAATTAATTTCAAGGCTTGCACCCACATCTCTTTATATTGCGGCGGCGCGATGTAAATATATTCAAATTGTTTATCAGGTTGCGCCGCCAGCATACTGAACGCATCGCCTTTGCGCACTTCTGTTTGATTGGTGAAACGGCAATTCGCAATATTCTTTAAGATGGTCTCCACTGGTTCACGGTTCAGATCAGAAAAACGCACATAGGCCGCGCCGCGACTCAATGCTTCGATTCCGATCGCGCCTGTGCCGCCAAACAGATCCCACCATTTTGAGTCGACCACATCCCCTTGCAGAATATTGAACAATGCCTCTTTCACACGATCCATTACCGGGCGGGTTGTATCCCCCGGCACCGACAATAATTTTTTCCCTCTGGCCGTTCCAGCGATCACACGCAGACTCATAATTCCACACTCCCGCGTGCCGCGACCAGATTCCCATGAGACGCCGTAACCGGCACCACACATCCCGTGCCGAGGATGAAGCGTTGACCTCTCGTCTGCTTAATGGCATCTGCCGCTTCTTCCTTAACTGTAGCCTGATCCTCAAAAACGAGAGAACCTTGTCTCAAGCCGCCGCACAACGCGCCGCGGAAGAGACTCTGCGCCTCTGCCAGGGATGGATACGTCTCACGGTCATGCCAGTTGACGATCTGAAAATTCATCAGTCTGAGTAATGAGAAATAAACTTCCTTGCCGTGCAGGTGCAGCATATTGCACCACAAGTTTTGTGTAGGTTCGAGCACCATTTGATCAAACGGCAGGCCGAAGTTTTTATATTCATCCAGTGTGAGAATATCAGACTGGGCATGTTGCACTGCGTAGAAGATACCGTCTATGCCGATCTCGGTTGCGGCTTCGATGAATTTTGCTGTGGTCTTTGCGATGGTGTCCAGTCCCTTTAAAACAGCTTCGGGATGTTCACGTAAATGTTTTAGCAGCAGATCATTGCCTGCCAAATTCTTGGCCTGTGAAAGCGGATTGAATATCGTTTGGATCAGAGGAGTCTCCGGGCTGAGATTCTGCCGAATGAGACGGAGACAGGCTAACTGTCCAGAAAGATGCGGGGAACTCGGCTCTAGCACGGACAGTTTTTCCCAATCCGCCGGCTCAGTGATGACACGTTTGGTATATCTCCTTGAACCTTCTGTGTCATCCATCCACTTATCTTCCACGCCCCAGCCTTTGACAGCAAACGATGAAGCAGGCGTGACTTTGACAATGTCAAAATCATAGGTCTCTTGAAAATGCAGAGTCGAAGCCGCGAGGGTTTCGGGATTCTGATCGTCAACAGGGAAGTGACGCCAGAGGGCGATGGGCGTGCGGTCGGTCTTTTCGCCATTGAGGCAGGCTTGAATACGTTCACGATGTGTGGTCATAGTATCTTCTCGATTCGATGTCTGGTGTACTTTCCTTCGCGGAAAGTTTTGGTGATGGTAAATCCGTTTGAGAGGCACATTTTGAGGCTGGCCTGATTGCTGATCTCAACACTGCCGACGATGCGTTTGTAGCCGGCGGCGCGGACCGCTTCGAACAATCCGCGCTGCAGGGTGCCGCCCATGCCCATGCCGCGATAGTTTGGATTGATGGTCAGGTACAGGCTTTCGATCGCGTCAGCTTCGTTTTGCATTTGCGTTCGTATCGTTAAACTGGAAACCACCAACTGCAAGATCGCCAGCGGACGAGTGAAGGCCGCTTTGATGATTTGCTTGATGAACCATGCGCGGTCGCTCGTGAGTTGACCGGTCAGCGCGGCGGGTTCCGGTGCGGCGATGTTATAGCCGATCAATTCACCGGTTTCGTCATTTTGTGCATACACTGCCACGACTTGTTTGTTTTTATATACGATCTCAAAATATCTTTCCACAAATGGATAGCCCAACTCGGAAAGCAAGCCGTGATCTCCCATGTGGATCTCGGCCAGTTTGGGCAGCAACTCGGGTGCGATCTCGTGTAAATTATGAATGGTATATTTCATCGCTTCTCTTTAAAGGGCTAAATTAACTAGGATAAACAGAGATGAACAAAGATTTTTATATTAATGTTTAAGAATAAAAGGACCTATCTCTGTTTATCTTTGTTCATCTCCGGTTAAAAACTACGCCAGGCCACGCACCAAATGCGGACCCATCATCCGCACTAGAAATGCGGGCGTGCGTTTCCAGACTGCGATGGCGATCTGGAATTTTGGATTCTTTTGGTTTAACACCGGCAATGGATGGCCGGGTGCGAGCCAGTGCCAATAGGCAAGCAGCTTTTTGCGCGGCGCCCATTTCATTTTGAAGATCTCATTTCCCGAACCAACCAGACTGCGCCCGAGGTCGAAGGTTTTAAGTCCCTTTTGGATGCCGCGTTCGATCACGCTCCAGTATAAAAATTCACCCGCATAATTCGAGCGGACATAACGCAGAATATTGGCATGTAAATTAAACATCGTATCGTCCTGATAAATAAAGACTCCACCGCCCGCAATTTTTCCCTGCGGATCATATAACACTGCAAATTCAAGTGTGTCACCTAAATGCTGTGCCATGCTTCTCAGATAATTTTTTGTGTGATATGGCGAACCTAACTCATGCATACTGCGTGCCAGCGCTTCGTAAATATCATCCAGAATATCAAGATGACCATAGCGGACAGAGAATCCCTTTTTGAGAGATTTGCGTACATGGTTGCGATGATCGGATGAAAATTTCTTTAGCATTTCATCTGGCGTGGCGGGAAGATCAAGCAGGTAGGTGTAATAAGCGGGATGTTGCACCCAGTTTTCGGGTGGAGTTGATTCGCCTTCGTCAAAACGAATGGCGGCGTATTCCACTTTGGTTTCTTCGGCGAGGCGGCGGGCTTCATCCAATAAAAGATCACGCGCAGCGGAATTCTTGTATGCGAATCCGCCGTAACTGCCGAAGGGCGATGTT
Source organism: Candidatus Villigracilis proximus (assembly GCF_016717045.1). Classification (NCBI taxonomy): domain Bacteria; kingdom Bacillati; phylum Chloroflexota; class Anaerolineae; order Anaerolineales; family Candidatus Villigracilaceae; genus Candidatus Villigracilis; species Candidatus Villigracilis proximus. Next base: position 47,531 of record NZ_JADJUO010000011.1, read on the forward strand.
ACAAGATAATGACCGAAGACAGGATGCTTCACTTCGATCAATGTCAGCGCGGACAGGGTCTGCGAATCTTCGGTCACAGTAAAGCGGTGAACCTTGTAATCGTAAACTTCATTCACAAAATCAGACCAGCTATCCAGACCGGAAAAACTTAACTGCGGTTCCAGGTCAGGCGAATTTATTTTGTCAACGCGTTGTGCTTTCATTGAGTACTCTCTTGGATGAATTGGTCAATTGTGGAAATCGGGAAGGAGCGCAGCAGGTCGTGCAGAAATGCTGATTTATCAAGTGTGAACACATACAAAAGTGGATTACTGAAAGTCCGCGCATGAATTCGGTCGGCCATTTTTTTGGTGAAACAATTTCATACGGGTGCAGGAAGATCACCGGGCTTAAGCCTGCCTTCAATTGTTTTTCGATGATCTTGAAAACCATACGGGGGAAAAGTCCGCTCATCATGCTTGAGCCGTAGGGAAATTCACCGCCCATCACCAGCGGCAAATTCATATTGCGCGGCGCCTGAAATTGTGCAGGCCGCCCAAATAAAGGATACGTGCTGACGGGTAATTCCCAAATGTCACCTTTTTGTAATATCGTGCCGGTTGGCGCATACAGTGATGAGCTGTAACTAAAGTTATCTTTTTCAAGCAGTGGGTACACATCTTCGATCGTGTTGATCATCGGAGCGCGAAACCCGCGCACCTTGTATTGCTCGCGCCATCCCGCCGAAGAACGCAGATCATGTTCGATATCTTCGAGCACCGTCAATGGGCGATGCACCTGACAGTGAAAGCCAACTTCGTGTCCGGCGTCTGCTATTTTTTTCGGCAGGCTTGGGTACCATTCCACCAATTCACCAACCAGATAAAAACTGGCCTGCACATCTTTTAATTTTTCAAGGATCGGGTCGAGCGCGTCATTTGCAAACCCATTATCTAAAGTGCGGCGTTCCTGCGGAGAAAGAAAATCATATTTGCGTGAAGGCGCAAACCATGATTCATAGTCAATTGTCAGCAACAAGCGTGGAGAAGGACTCATAGGGCGCGAATTATAGCATGGCGATAAAAATGGAGAACGCAGATTACTCAGAACATTTTATTTCGTTCATAAAAATTCCGATCTGTCTTGCGTTCATGTTGTTTTGCTTGATGAATAAATTTCTCCATACAATGCACACGCCTCTGCGCATTGTCGGATCTTCTTTTATTATTTTTTCGGATAACTTCTCCGCAGCCTTGATCTCACCTTTGAGCGCGTGCGCCTCAATGAAGATCAACCACTCGTTGGGATCTTCCGGTTCATACCCCTTTGAAACTGCTTCTGCTTCGAGGGCAATGACTTTGTCTGTATCATTCATTTGCATTGCGAGCTCGGCCTTCGTGAAGTAATAGCACCACGTATGCTCCGGCTCCGTAGACAGGAACTCAGGCACGGCAGGTTTTTCGGGATCAGTGATGATGCGCGAAAGATTCGAAAGCGGAATGGTGTTGACCAGCGTATCCGGAAGACGTGAATAAATATCCGCGTCACCACGATTGGGGTCAAGCACACGCAAACAGCCGTTGACCGGCATGTAGATCACAACCGTATCTGTCGTGGAGCCGCGAAAGTTCACTGTCCGGTAGGCGAATGAGATTTTCGTGTCAGGATCAAGCGACGGGAGGGTAGGTCCGCCGATGCGTTTTTCGCTGAAGATCAATGCATAAGGTAAATTAGCGTCTGACGTGTAATCCGGTGCATACATCCAATTGATCGGGCCGGTGAAGGATAAATCAGGTTCGTATTCGGTGGGCAGTTGATGAGTCAACAAAACAGTGTTGGGTTTTAGCGCAGGAATGCGCCATGATAATTGCCAGTAAATTTCGCTTTGCTTTTCCCAGTCACGGCGGAAGATGTTGGCGTTATAAAATTGCTGGCCGACGCCGAGCGCGATCATTGCAGTCACAACATACATTCTGAAATGGCTGTCTTTAAATATCAATTCGATCAGCCCGATGGCAAAGAGGACGGAACCGATCATCATCGAGATCATAAAACGGTCGTAGCCGGTTTGTAACCTGAGCGGTAATTCTGCGGCGAGAGAAGGCAAACGCCCGAGCAGAATGCCGACCACGCCGATGAGCATTAACGAGAGTGAGAAGCTCCGGCTTTCGCCTGTCCCTTCGAAGTGCTGAATGTAAAAATAGCTGATAAAGACAAAGAAAACAGCGATCAGGCCCAAAGTCAAAATAGATGAAGGCGCTGTTAAATGTGTGGAGACCAGCAACAGCACTTGAATCCAGATATATAAACAGGCTTTCCAGAGTGTGTCGAGTACGTCCATGAAAAGTGAAAGCGGCGTGGCGTTGTTGACCGAAGTCACTTCGTAGGAGTTGTAGGGACCAAATCTATAGTAATAGACCAGCCAGAGCGCGTTGAGAATCCAGACGACCAGATACGGCCACCAATGCTTGAGCGTCTCGCGCACTCGCGAGAAGAGGCTGCCGCTGAAGAAGAAAAATAAAAAGAGCGCGCGCATTCCTTCCAGACCAAAAAAATATTCAGTGGGGAAGATGCCGCAAATTTGCAGTAAGACGGCGATGATGATATAGGTCAGTGGGCGTTCGGCGCGTAAGGCTTTGAATGTATAGCCGAATGAAAACAGATAAAAGATAAAGGGAATTAATTCCTGATTTATGTGTGTCAACGCGATGTAGTGCTGACTGTAACCCGGAAAGACGATCAGCAAAAGCGCCGCTGTCAACGCAATGCGCGGACGTTCAGGCCATGCCTGGCGTAACATCCACCAGGTGCCGAAGCCCATTATGAAGCGGATGAATAGAGCGAATCCCTGCCAGTAGATCGGCAGGGGCGGCAGAAGACTGGTGGTGAAATAAAAGATCGGTCCCAGAAACGGGCGGAAGGGAGCAAACGCCGGGTTGAATTCGGCGGGTCCCATAAATTTTGCGATCCAAGCAAACGGCCAGTCGTCCCAGTAAAAGCCTATGGATGGAATGAGCAATCCATAGGCGAGGACGGTGGTGATGAGAAAAAGAAAGGGAATGTTTCCCGATTTAAGTCTAAGATTTTTCATGAGGCTTTTCACTCGTTGCTTGATTTGGAGTCCGTTTCTTAATTAGACCTCTTGCATAAGTCCTTTTTACCACAAAGGCACAAAGTCTCAGACTCAAAAAAACTTGTGACTTGTGCTTTGTGACTTTGTGGTCTACAACGCTTTACTTATGCAAGAGTTCAATTCTTTTTTAAACACAGAATTAAGAAACTCTTTACTGAGCTTGTTTGATGACGCAGAAGATGGCGTTTCCGCGATGGACATCCATAAATACAGGCGTATCTTTTAGAATCTTTTCATCGTCGTTGGTGCGGGTGTTGATGAGGACGAAATCACCCGGCTGTATATCTTTTAGTTCAGTTCGATAATCACGAATGGTGATGTTTGAACTCGCGTAATATTCCGCGATATATGGCTCGCGTTTGACGAAAAGTTGTGAGTTTTGCGGCGCTTCTTTTTCAAACTCCAAAACGGCTTCACGGTAACAGGTGAGCCAGTAATCTGTTTCGTATTGTCTGAAGGCTTTGTCTGTGCCGCCGGTGAAGGTGTTGTAGTATGCGTATTGATATGGATGTAAAGTCACATTGGCGATGATGGCGGGAAGAAGCAGGGCAAAAGCCGCTGCGGCTTTTATTCCATTGTGTTGAATGCGGTTAAATATTTCGTTGATGGCGAATCCAGCGAAGATGAAAACCGGCGGGAACATGAAAAGATAATGACGGTAGCCGTCTGAGTTTGGCGGATTGGTAATGACGAGGGCTGAGATGACAAGTCCGAACCAGAGGAAGGTGACGCCGAGGCGTGTGCGGTCTTTTGATTCTTGAAGTGCCTTTTTTATTGCGATGACTGTGCCGGCAATGAACAGCGGCCATGTGGGTTCTGTCAACGTGTAGGTTAGCAGAGTGGGAAAGTATCTGCGCGGCAGTTCATAAGCCGGATACAACTTGCCCATGAAGAGAATCTTCAAGTCAGCGGGCGCGTTGGACATAGCTTGTAGTACGAAGATAAATCTCCCGATCGGGTCAGGCCAGAGGAAAGGCCAGAAGATATACATGGTGACGAGGGCGGTGATTCCGTAAGGAATAAATCCCCAGATGGCTTTCCAGTTTTTGGTGGAGATGAAAAATAAAAATATTAATACAACCGCATAAGGCCCTATAAAACGGATCGCGGTGGTGATGCCGAGTAGAATGCCGGGCAAGATCGCAGCGCGGATGATGGTCTTTGCGCTTTGCGGGGATGCTGTCCACGAGTCGATCATGCGCAGGCCGAAGTAGATGCTGATTAAGAAAAAGACGGCGAAGGGCATGTCTTTTGGATTCATGAACGCATGGTTCCAGAAGACTGGTTGAGTGGCGAAAAAAGCTGTCGAAACAGTGGCAGGCCAACGGTCGAGCCAGCGGCGGGTTAGTAGATAAAGAAAAAACAACCCGATCTGAAATGTCAGGAAGTTGGTCAAATGCCAGGCGGAGACCATGTCCAACCCGAAGAATTCAAGCAGATTTTGAAACTGACCGGCGATGACCAGATAAGCTGGTCCGCGTGTGACGTGGTCACTGGCCGATGCGCCGAAAGTTTTTTCGAGGTCGAAGGTGCCGTTTAATCTGGCAGGGATGGAGTAGGCAGTTTCGGATGCCTGACCGTAATCGTAGTAAAGCGGCTCATCCCACGAGAGGCCGTAATCACGAAAGGTGAAAAGACCGATCACGATGTTGATGATCAGCAAAATAAGAATGGGGTGTTGACGTATTTTTTGCACGATGGGATTTATTTTTGTGAGATGCGATGCGCCTGACGTTTCTTTGCCTGTTCCATGCGTTTGATCTCTTCTTCGGTTTCAAGAACAAGCGCGGGGACGGTTGTCGGGTGTCCTTCGTCATCGAGTGCCACGTAGACTAGGTAGGCTGTGTTGGTGTGCGTGCGTTCGCCAGTAATCGGATTCTCGGCAATGACTTGCACTTCGGCTTCCATGGAGGTGTGGCCGGTGTAGGTGACTTCTGCGTTAAGCACGATCAGGTCGCCGATGCGGATGGGCTGGCGAAAGGTCATCGAGTCAATTGCCACGGTGACGACTTTCTTTTGGGCATGGCGCATACAGGCCAGTGCGCCGGCTTCGTCTACCAGTTTCATGATCCAGCCGCCGTGGACATTACCGAGCAGGTTGGCGTGTTCGGGGTGCATCAATTGCGGGAGAGTAACGTGTGAAGGCGCGTGTGTTTTTGTGCGTGTGGATCGGTCATTAAATTAATCCAGGTCTTCGCGATATTCGCCTGAGTCTGTAGTGTGCAGGCGTTCGGGTTCGTCGAGTAGTACGTCAATAAAAGATGGGCTGAGGTCACCCATTAATGGCGCGAGCGGAATTGTAGCGGGCAGGCTGATCTTTTTGGGCTTTGGCGGCGGCTGTAAGCGCTGCATGAGGGTGCTGGTTGCCCGTTTTCGGATAATGCGCGGATCGTTGGTGATCGTGCCGACATAATATCCGATGACAGAATAAACTTCCCGTTTTGGGCTCACGAAGCCGACCCAGTCACCATTTCGATTGTATAAATATGGATACACCAGGAACGCTTCTGCATCACCTTTTGTTGTGTAAACGGGGATTAATGAAGGTTGAGTTGTGCCAGTTGACATGGATGCACCTCATTCAGTTTTATCAATGTCATTATACGTCCAATACCTGTTCACAAAAAAGTTCCAGATCATTACAACGCCAACAGCGGCGGCGAGGGTCAGGTTGTTTGCGTAGAACTCTGCAATTTTGTGTGAGGTGTGAAATACGCCTTCGAAAAAATTGAGCACGGGCGGCTCAAGATAATGCAGGGTGGGAATACGGATCGCGACTCCCGCTAAATTGACTAGAAAGAACATTCCCAGTTGACTAAATAGTGTACGTGAGCGCGATTCGGGATATGTCCAAAAGCGATTCCAGATAAAGTTACTGATCACCGCGCAGGTAAATGAGATTGTCCCTGCATAGACCAAGGGCATGGTTGTAAAGTGCGAGGAGCAGATTCATGACCCCAAAGTCAATTGCTGCGCCAATCGCGCCCAACCAGCGCAAATTTAAAAAAGCGATTTCGTTCTTTTGTGTCCGTGATGATCATGCAAGTCCCAGTTTTTGTTTAAAGAAAGGAATGGTGCGTCTGATGCCTTCTTCGATCTCTATCTTTGGCTCCCATTGTAGAATATCGTGGGCGCGGGTGATATCGGGGCGGCGGCGCTGTGGGTCACGTGCGCTGCGTGCATCGACATAGGTAATCCCCGCTTTATTTTCGGTGATCTTGTTGATGGCTTCCGCAAATTGAAGCACGCTCATCTCAGTTGGATTGCCAATATTGACTGGATAGTGTTCTTCTGAATAGAGCAATTTGACAATTCCGTTTACAAGATCATCCACGTAACAGAAGGAACGGGTTTGCGCTCCGTCACCGTATACGGTCAACGGTTCGCCGAGCAAAGCCTGTTTGAGCAGATTGGGCAGGGCGCGACCATCTTCCATGTCCATGCGTGGACCATAGGTATTGAAGATGCGCACGATGCTTGTATTTACATTATGAAAACGGTGGTAAGCCATGGTCAATGATTCTGCGAAGCGTTTGGCTTCATCATATACGGCGCGTGTTCCAACGGGGTCTACGTTCCCGGCGTAAGTTTCAGGTTGTGGATGTACTTCAGGGTCACCGTAAATTTCACTGGTGGAGGCCAGTAAAAATTTTGCATTCTGTGCGCGGGCCAGACCGAGACAGTTATGAGTGCCAAGTGCACCGGCCTTCATGGTTTGGATCGGCAAATTAAAATATCCAGACTTTGATTGCGGGTTGGGGCTGGCGGGCGAAGCGAAATGCAGAATCGCATCCACTTTGCCGGGCACGAAAATATAATTCGATACATCGCGTTTATAAAAGGAAAAGTTTTCATTATCCGCGAGGTGGGCGATATTATCCGGGCTGCCTGTGACGAAATTATCCATGCCGATAACTTCATGTCCATCAGATAGTAATCGGTCGCTGAGATGGGAGCCGAGAAATCCAGCTGCGCCTGTGATCAGTATTCTCATTTTTTTATCCTCTTTTAAAAAATTATTTCCAGTCAATGGCGTTGATCAATCCGTCGCCAGTGACCTGATAAGCTTCGCTGCTTCCGCTATCGATCAACCATAAATTGCCTTGATACATGATCGCAATAAAATTGTCCGTCTGCCCCTCAAGCGATTCGGGTGCCCAGATCGGTGTCTGTGGTTCAATTCCGCTTGCGTCTGTGGGCGGGAAGAGAGTCTTGCTGTTGGACCCGTCACGATCCATGACAATTAAACGATAACGACTGGTTTCACTTTGCTCAATAAAAATGGATTGTAAATACGCTACCTGATAAATTTTTTCCCTGCCATCTGATCGGATCGGAGATGCGGATGGATAAGCGAACATGCCGGCTGAGTCGACAATGGATGCAACCGCTTCACTACTGAACGAGACGGCTGAGAGGTCAAAAAAGGGAGACTCTTCGCTGGTAATGGGTGCAGGCGCGGGCGAGTGAGTCACGTAATATAAGGTCTTTCCATCTGCGCCCCAGGCGATGGGCGGAATCCAGGCCCAGTCACTGTGTGTGTTGAGCGGCGTGATATTCAACATCGGTTTTAGATAACCGCCATCCTGATCGACAAGTCCGATGCCATCGGGGCGTGAATATGCCAGCCTGCCATCTGCTGAATAGGCAAACGACATTCCCCACCAGCCATACACGCCGCCGCTGTTTGCATCCAACATCTTGCGCGGACTTCCACCCGTGAGGCTGACACGATACAGATCGTTATTCGCCTGCCAGCCGGGGGCTGTGCTGCGCGGTTCCACTGTTGAATACGCGACTGAGTTCGTGCCGGGAATCCATTCGGCAAAATGCACAACATTATAAGCCTGTAACCAGATCGGTTTGGGCTCAACATTCTTAACCCGTACGGCCCAAAGCGTGTTGATCTCTTCGCTGGCCGGTTTTTTGGATTTACGGGTAAAGATCAAATATTCGCCATTGGGCGAGAGTTTGAAGATGCGCCCGTCAAGGTCACCGGTGCTGACGATGATGCGGCGATTCGCGGTGGAGTCTTCCATGATCCATGCGTTGCCGCCGGCAAGATAAACAATGGTGCCGGGGATGTTCAATGGTGTAAAGGATGATTGCGCGCCGACCATGACGATCTCAGGCAATGCTTCATTTAAAATAACGGTCTTGACCGATGATTTGCTGATCTCAATATTATCTTCAAGAATTCTGCGATAGGTAACTTCTTCCAACCCGTTGACGCCCGCTTGAACGAGTCTGGTTTCGCCTTCGGGGAGTGTTTCATTGCGTACGATCTGCCGTTCGAATGCGATCACCACTTGTTCGGTTTCAAATACTTCTGAGACGCGTGTCAACGTGATCGTGTCACCCTGGCTGAGTATTGTATAAAAGGGCGGCTCTGTGCGATCCAAATTACCCGGTGCAATGCCCGCGGTTTGCAGTGCCTGTGTGACTGTGCTTCCGGCGCTGACGGTTATGTCGCGAGTCGAACCGTCTGCTGTAATGGTAACGATCATCTCCTCGCCGAGTTGCGGGGAGCGGCAGGAAACGATCAGTGTAACAAATGTAAATAGAAACAGAAGCAGACTGAGGCGGGGTCGGATGCGAAGCATGTCGGGTATAATCCAGCCGCTATTTGATACGGCCGGTCATCGTCATAATTCCATCTGCAATGGAGATCGATTCAAGACGAAAGCCCAAGGCTACAGGTCCGAGTGAGCCGGTAAATGCTTCTCCGATAATTGCGTTGATGGCAGTATTCAAACCTTCAGGCGCGGGGAAGGGACCAAAATCTGCCGAGGCGATCTCGATCTTTGGCAGGCCGGTTGCCGGGTCAATGCTGACATTCATAGTGATGAGCATATTGGCGGCGAACATGCCACGGTCAATTTTTCCGTACAATTGCATTTGACCATTGCGAAGCAAAACCTGCGGCTCGGTGAATGGCGGGCTGGTTTGTTCCTGCATTTTGAGCGCAATGTAAGAAGTCAGCTGGCTTTCAGTGATCTGCAATGTAACCGTGCCGGTTTCGGCGCCTGCAACCAATGCCTGTTCGACCTGAGATTGCATGGATTGCACTTCGTCCGTTGAAACTGGAACAGTTGTGGTGGTGTATTCAGGGCCGCCGACAAAGATCGTGCAGGCCAGTGATGTAAGCATCAGGGCGCTAAAGAAAAAAGTAAGGAAATTGTTTTTTGTTTTCATAGTTTTTTTGTGTTTTGCAAGTAAATTTATTAAGCGGAGCAATTATAGCATGAGCGACTCTCAATCCACTTCAGCGGCTGTTTCCAATACGGAACTGTCACTTGCGGCAAAAATCGAAGCGATGTTGTTCGTTTCAGCGGAACCTGTGCCGGTGGCGCAGCTTTCAACAGCGTTGGATGTCACTGCCTCTGTCATTGAGCGCGGATTAAAAGAACTGGACGAAGCCCTCGTAACCCGCGGCCTGCGTCTACAACGAAATGCTGGGCGCGTGCAATTGACCACTGCGCCCGAACTGGCCGAACTGGTTGAGCTTTTCCTCGGTTTGGAATCGATCTCGCACTTGAGCCGTGCGGCGCTCGAAACTTTGGCGATCATTGCCTATCAACAGCCCTGTACCCGTCCGCAAGTGGATTCGATCCGCGGTGTGAATAGTGACGGTATGATGAAAAGTTTGCTGAGCAAGGGGCTGGTTCAGGAATCCGGCCGCGCAGATGGCCCGGGACGTCCGATCTTGTATTCGACCACACCGGAATTTTTACAGCATTTTGGCTTAAGCTCGATCATTGAATTGCCTCCGCTGGCTGTGCCTGTTGTTGAAACAGATGATGAGCATAGTGTTTTGTTGAAGGGGTAGGGTTGTAGAGATGTAAATAGTAAGCAAGGTAAACACGTAGGCGCTTTAGTTTTTCCACTTGTGTACTTTATCTACTTTTCTACTTTTCTCCTTTACCAGATTTTTAACATAGGAATTAATTAACCATGCAGGAAAGATTACAAAAATTACTCGCCCAGGCCGGTTACGGCTCGCGCCGCTCTTGTGAAGAATATATTATCGCAGGACGTGTGCGTGTTAATGGAAAGACCGCGACACTTGGTGAGAAGGCCGACCCTTCCATTGATAAAGTCACTTTGGATGGAAAGTTACTGCCAAAGACCGAAGCGCTGACAATGACCTACGTTGCCTTATATAAACCACGTAATGTGCTTTCCGCCGCGGAAGGACAGGATGACAGGCAGACCGTCCGTGATCTGATTCCGTTGAGCGGACATTTATATCCCGTTGGCCGTTTGGATTGGGATTCGGAAGGCTTGATCCTGATGACCAATGACGGCGAATTGACGAACAAATTAACACATCCGCGTTATGGGCATGAAAAAGAATACCGTGTGCTTCTTGCGCGTAAGCCTGATGAAAAACAAATGGAAGCATGGCGCCGTGGCGTGGTGCTTGACGATGGCGATAAGACTCTGCCTGCCGATGTAAGTTTTCTTTCCACGTCTGGTAAAGGCGCATGGATTCGGGTGGTGATGGGGGAAGGTAAAAAACGTCAGATCCGCGAAGTGGGCAGAATGCTTGGCTTGCCTGTCGTGAAGATCATCCGCTTGCGGATTGGCACCTTAAAACTTGGCAGTTTGAAACCTCGTCAATGGCGGCATTTGACCGAAAATGAAGTGGAAGAATTAAAAGGTGACAAAGTGCCAACGATGGAACGGCGTTTTGAACGCAGCCGTTCAGATCGCAGCGACCGCGCACCGAAAGAGCGGGCTGTTTCGTCTGAGGATGCAAAACGCAATCCAAAAGATAAACCCAAGCGTGCTCCTATTGATCGCTCACGTAAAACAGTGCGCCCGAAACTTGGTCCCAATGAAAGGCCTGCAACATCAGAGCGCCCGAAACGCGCTCCGCTGATCGTCTCAACATCAGACCGCCCGAAGCGCGGACCGGCCAGCCAGCCAACCACAACGGATCGCCCTAAGCGTAGTCCCGGCGGACGGACGGAACGCGGTGGTCGTAGTGATCGTACCCGCAGTAATACCAAACCCCGAACCTCACGTCGTTGATCTTGTGAAAACAAAAAGAGTGTGCAGAATTTTTTTCTGCACACTTTTTGTTTTTAATTTGTTTCTGATTAACTCTGTCTTACATCCCAGAATTTTTGTACAACTTTTGATAAAACTTTTTTTACATCATCTTTCTTGATGCCAGCGACTTTGAAGGTGAGTACTTTTGTTGTGGGGTCGTCACCAGAGAATTGACCGAAGGAAATAAAGTTGCCGCCTGCATCTGCAATGGCTTTCGTGATCTTGGCGAGCTGTCCGGCCGCATCGTCAATGACTGCTGTTACGCGAATGCCTTTGGTGCGTGCTCCCATCAATTCAAGGAAGACTTTGAAGAGATCGGTTTCTGTGATCATGCCGACTACTTTGCCGGAACGCATAACGGGCATACCACCAATTTTTGAATCAGCCATCATGCGCGCAGCTTCTTCGATGGGGGTGGTATCGTCAACGGTTTTTACTTTTTTGCTCATTACCTGGCTGACGGTCACTTTGCTGAGCAGGTAATTCATTTCCCAAACGCTTAAGCTGGTCACAGGGGAAGGGGATGCGTTAAGCAAATCACCCTGAGATACCATGCCGACTAATTTTCCGTTCTTGATGACCGGTGCGCGGCGGATGTGTTCTTTCTTGAACATGGCCAGCACATCGTGAATTGACATTTCTGGTGTAACTGAAATAACCGGGTGGGACATTCTTTCGCCTACAAACATTTTTGCCTCCAAATATGTTTTGCTGAAAATAATCTGTGAAAATTGTTACAAACACATTATACGTGGTATTCACGGAAAAGAAGTCACTAAATTGGAGTGTATAAGGTCACTTTGCGAATTCTTTTATTACACGCGCCATGTGCTTTGCGTGTTTGAGATACAAATCCAAACGGATATTTTCATTAGGGGCGTGGGCCTTTGTATCAGGGTAGCCGTGGCCCATCGTCGCAACGGGCAGGTTCAGGTCATGGACGAACGGGTAGTTGGGGCCGGAGCCGCCGATCATGGGCACAATTTCCATTGGCACGCCAAAGGCGTCAGTTGCGGCATCCACAACGATCTTGATAAACGGATCATCAGGGTCAGTGCGCGCGGCAGGCTCGCCGCCGTGATATTGAATTTGCACATCTTCAAAACCCTGCGCATCAAGATGGGCACGGAGTTTTTTGAGAATGTCTGTTGGCTTTTGATTCGGCACGAGTCTGAAATCCACTTTGGCAGAAGCGCGCGCCGGCTGGACAGTTTTTTGCCCAACACCCTGATAGCCGCTTGTGATTCCGCAAATGGTACAGGTGGGCGTGAAGACCTCTTCCATTTTTAGATCAATGCCGCCAGTGATGCCTTTGATAAAACTCTTTGCGCCATAGCGTGATTTATATTCATTTTCAAAATTTGGAAGTTTCTCCATTAACTCACGGTCTCTGGCTGTGGGTTGAATCACATCATCATAAAAACCGGGGATGAGGATCCGCTCATCGACGCCCTTCAAACTGGCCAGTGCCCAAGTGAGTCGCCACGCCGCATTAGGCAGGATACTGCCACCCAACCCCGAGTGGACATCCGTGCCGAGTGACTCAACCGAAAGTTCAACATAGCAAATACCGCGCAAGCCGAGATATTGCATCGGTACTTCACGATGATCCACGCCGCCGAATTCCCAGATGCAGGCATCGGCTTTTAATTTATCCATGTTCTGTTTGATGAATTCATGCAGATGTTCGCTGGCGGTTTCTTCCTCGCCTTCGATGATGAATTTGATATTGCACGGAAGTTCACCGTCTTGTTCGAGGATTGAATCAATGGCGAACAAACGCGCAGTGAGGTGACTCTTGTCATCGCTTACGCCGCGGCCATACATTTTTCCATCGCGTATCTCCGGCTCAAAGGGCGGAGACAGCCACAGATCCAATGGCTCGGGCGGCTGCACATCGTAATGATTGTAGATCAACAGAGACTTGTCGCTTTTTCCTTTTCGTTCTGCAAACACAACCGGCGCGCCGTCAGTCGCCATCACTTCGGCTGTGAATCCGCGTTTTTCAAGCATGGACTTTACCAGTTGAGCGCATTCTTTTAGTCCGATATTTTGCGCGCTGATGCTGGGCTGCGCCACATAGGTTGAAAGTTCGGAAAGACTTTGATCAAGATTTTTTTCAATGTATGAATCTATCTTTTTATAGTCGCTCATAAATTTCTCCTTAATTGTTAGGAAGCGCGGACTTCGAGTCCGAGGTTTGGCATTTAGGTACGGTTTTATAAAAACCTGCGATCCAGTCAATGGAATACGCGCCGGCGTAGGCAAACATTGCCATCTTAATCGTTTGCCCAACCCAGCAGGCCAGCAGAAACTGCCAAAGTGGAATTTTTGCAATCCCTGCGGCGATACCTGCCATATCGAAAAATGGATTTGGAAATGCCGAAAGCACAAAAATTACCCATGCGCCATATTTCACCCACGGCAAAACCCGATTGTAGATTTTTGTGTTTTCCACAATTGCCTGTCCGCTAAAGCCTGCGAGGTAACCGGTCAACTCGCCGATGGCTCCGCCTGCTCCGGCTGCAAATGCAACCGCAAGTGGATTAAGTACACTGCCCATGGCGAAGACCACAGCCACACCCGGCGCGGGCAAAATGACAGTGGCGTTTGCCATTAACATAATCAGAAAGATGCCCGGATATCCATAAGCCGTAAATTCATCCACATGGTCGCGGATACTATAAATATAGACCGTGATGCCAATGACGGCGGCCAATGCAAGCACGCGTAAAATGACAACGCCAACCCCAGATTTTTTATGATCTTGAATTGGCGTTGTTTCAGTTTTTACTGCTTGTTCTTTTTTGGTTAGCTTTCTTCAATGGTGACACGGATGATCTTCACCGCTGGCGCATTGACATTGCCCGGGTCACGCGCAGGAATGGACATCAACACATCCAGCCCTTCCACGACCTGTCCAAAGACAGTGTGTTTGCCGTTCAAATGGGGAGTGGGGCCGTGAGTGATGAAGAATTGCGAGCCATTGGTGCTGGGACCGGCGTTTGCCATGGAGAGGATTCCGCGCTTGTCATGTTTCAAGCTGGCATCGAATTCATCGCCAAATTTGTAGCCGGGGCCGCCGCGGCCGGTGCCGGTTGGGTCGCCGCCCTGCACCATGAAATTGTCGATCACACGATGGAAGATGACACCGTCATAATATCCTTCACGTGAAAGGAAGACGAAATTGTTGACGGTGATCGGTGTTTTTTCTGCGAATAATTCAATCACCATGATGCCGTTGTCGGTTTCCATGTGTGCTTTGTATTGCTTCTTCGGGTCGATCAACATTGCGGGGGGAGTGTTCCATTGTTTTGCCATTTTTAAATCTCCTATATTTACGTTTTGAAGTTGTGAGTAACAAAATTTATCAAGAACAGAAACTTTGTTGAAACCTTATTTTAATAGTGTTTCTATTCTTGCTACTACCATATCCAGAGCGGCAACGTTATGTCCGCCTTCGGGGATGATCACATCTGCGTATCGTTTGGATAGTTCAACGAATTCAAGATGCATCGGGCGGACCGTTGCCTCATATTGTTTGATGACCGATTCTGCTGTGCGTCCGCGCTCGGTGATGTCGCGCCGTAAACGGCGAATGAAACGGACATCTGCATCGGCATCGACAAAAATTTTTACATCGAACAATTTTCGCAGTTCAGGCTCCACAAAGATCAGCACGCCTTCCACAATGATTACTCCGCGCGGCGCAACGGTAAAGGTCTGGCCGGTGCGGCTGTCGGTGGAGAAATCGTAGATCGGGACTTCAACAGGTTGCAGGTTACGCAATGATTCGACGTGTTTGATCAATAATTCAGTTTCGAGGGAATTCGGGTGGTCAAAGTTGACATCTCTGCGCAGGATGGGAGGCAGTCCGGTTAGATCTTTGTAATATGAATCATGCTGAAGGTATGCAATTCGATCCGCCCCAACGCGATTGAGAATTTCCTGGGCGACCGTTGTTTTGCCGGAGCCTGATCCACCGGCGATGCCAATGACCAAGGGATGATTAGGACTCATATTTTTGATTATAGCCCATGAATGAAAAAACGGCTCCGGGCGGACCTGGAGCCTGTTTCGTGCGACGATGAACATTTATTTGCGCTTGAAGATTCCCGTCAACGCCTGCCAGATCGGACAACGATCATAAATCCCCATAAAAGCGAGAATCCCGCCGACGCCCGCGATCAACCAGCTGCTGGTTGAAATCCCGACCATGATAAATAGTCCGCCAGCGCCGAGACGTAACATGCGGTCAAATTGTGTGAGCGGAACTTTTACTTCTTTGCCTTCCGCCAACGCTTCAAACATGGTTCGGTAATTTTCTTCAGTTTGTGCGCCGGTTACACGCCCAACTTCTTTTCCATTACGCAGTGTAATGACCGTTGGAATGCCAAAGACGCGAAATTGTTCGAGCACTTCACGCGAGTCATCTGCGTTGATCGGCATGAACTCAACTTTTCGGCATATTCTTTTGCGAGTTTATCAAGAATGGGTTTGGTCATCTTGTACGCCCGCACCACGGCGCCCAAAAATCAATGATGACTGGTTTTTCCGATTCCGAAATTTTTTGTTGAAATTCTGTTTTATTCATGGCTGATAATTTTGGAGCGGATGATTTCTCATCCGCTCCGATAGGTGTTGATTATTTATATGTGCTGAGCTTGAAAGGCGCATACAACGGGCAGAAGGCGATCACGGATGTGAGCAGGAACACCGCGCCGAGCACGACGAGCACGATGCCGAGAGTTCCGGTGACAATTCCGCCGAAATATAAATAGGCGAACAAGGCGGCGAGCACGACACGGACGATGCGATCAGTATTAGACATATTGCGTTTCATGGTAAATCTCCTTTGGTTGATTAGTTGATTAGTTTGATATCAACAGTATAGGAGACTTGCCGCTTTCTGTCGGTGACAATGTCACATAAGCGAACGGGATTCGAGTAACTCGAAATCCAATACTTCCACGGTGCCGCGTCCTGAGCGAATACTGCCATCGCTGACGAAATCTTCGAGTAAGCGGCTGATCACTTCACGCGAACTTCCCAATTCCGAAGCGATTTCCTGATGTGTAATGCGTAGCGGGTTTTGTTTTCTAGCCTGACTCAATAATAACGAAGCAACACGGCGATCCATGCGGCGAAAAGCGACTTCATCAATGATCGCCATTACTGTGAACAGTCTTTGAGATAGCAGATCAAAAATAAACTCGCGCCACAAGTCATGCCGTTTTACCCAATCACGAAAAACGTCCGCTGGGATCATCACTGCTTCGGCATCCTGTTCAACTGTTGCCACAGCTGGAAACGTCTTTTGACTCAAAATGGCATTGGCGGTCAAAATACAAGACGAGCCGTTTCCAAAACGATATAAAGTAATTTCACGGCCCGTCTCGCCGATCTTGTAAACACGCACCACACCCGAGATTAATAACGCAATGGATTCAACCCGGTCGCCTTCGAGAAACACATCATGGCCGGCAGGGATGCGCGCAAAAAAAGCTGCTTGCTGAAATTCACGCGCGAAGGCCGCATCCGCTTGCTGAAGGATGGGCAGTAATAGTGCAATGCGATTGAATTGAGCGTTATCGATCATCGGGCAATCACGTGCTGTGAATTATTCAAAACTAAAGGCAAGACCCACGGTCCCCGGGCCGGTGTGGGTTCCAACTACAGGGCTGACTTCTGCAAAAATGGTTTCTATTGGATTAAGTTGCTGCGCGGCACGATCAAGCAGTGTTTTTGCATCATCAACTGCATTTGCATGTAATGTTGCCAGTCGAATATTTGATTTGCCTTTTACCTGTTCGGCAACCAATTCCAATACGCGGTCGTGCGCTTTTGATTTTGTGCGGATTCTTTCCACGCCTTCCACTTTGCCTTCTTTGAGTGCAAGGATTGGTTTCAGGTTCAGAGCAGATCCAATAAAACGCTGTGCGCCGCCAATGCGTCCGCCGCGATGTAGGAATTCGAGGGTGTCTACTGCGAAGAAAAGGCCTGAATTCTTTTTGTCCTTCCACAGCGGCGATACACCTACTTAAACTGGATCCGCTTTCGGCGGCGCGTAGCGGCCAGCAGTACGATCAACCCAGAACTCATTGAGGTGGCGAAGCTATCCACAATGGCAACTTTTTCGCCGGCGGTTCCCATCGTCTCTTTTGCTTGCAGTGCAGATTGCATGGTGCCTGAGAGTTTTGATGAAACAAAAAGCCCGAGGATCTCAAATCCCTGATCTATAAGGTTTTGAAAAGTAGCTTGCATGGTGGACGGAGAAACTTGTGATGAAGACGGCATCGTTTTGGCAGTTTTTAAACGAATATAAAACTCTGTCGGTTGAATATCTATTCCGTCTCGAAATTCCTGTTCACCCCAAATGAGGATCTGCGGTGCAACGGTAATGTTGTGTTTCTTAATAATGTCTGCGGGTAAAAATGAAGTACTGTCTGTGACAATTGCAATTTTTGACATATTTTTCTCCAGGTCGGTTTTGGAATGAATGACCGCAATTTTACCCCCAGTGGGGGATTGCGTATATGAAAAATAAGTTTTCATTGCTCATGGTATAATTGTATTTAAACGTAATGAAATACAAAGATTTTTATTTAGGAGCCTATTTTGGCCTTCAACCCTATTAACTGGCTGCTAGGCCTTTTCTCTCTTGATATTGCCATAGACCTTGGCACTGCGAATACACTGGTTCATGTTCGCGGTAAAGGGATTGTTATTAACGAGCCGTCATGGGTAACTGTCGACAAGAAATTGCGGCAGCCGTTGGCGATCGGCCTCGAAGCCAAGGAAATGGTCGGACGTACCCCTAGTAATGTTGTGGTTGTGCGCCCTATTCGAGATGGGGTAATTGCCGAATTCGATGTAACCCAGGTTATGCTTGAATATTTTATTGGCAAGGTCCATGAACAAAGCATGGTTCCATTGCCGCGTCCGCGCGTGATCGTTGGGCTGCCTACAGGCGTGACCGAAGTGGAAAAGCGCGCGGTCTATGATGCAGTGATGGCCTCTGGCGCGCGTCAGGCGATGTTGATCGAAGAACCGATCGCGGCCGCGCTGGGAGCTGGTCTGCCAGTCGGGGAGATTCGCGGCTCAATGGTTGTGGACATCGGCGGTGGTACCACTGAAGTCGCTGTGTTATCCATGAGCGGTGTGGTTGCTTCCCGTTCTCTGCGTGTTGCAGGCGACGAGATGGATCAGGATGTTGTTCAATATCTTCGCAATAAATATAATCTGTTGATCGGTGAAGGCAATGCTGAGCAGATCAAATGGCAAATTGGCTCAGCTTATCCGTTACAGCCCGAAAAAACAATGGAAGTGCGTGGTCGAAATCTTGTCACTGGTTTGCCTGAGACGGTTGAGGTTTCTTCCATTGAAATACGTGAAGCCCTTGCCGGTTCTGTGCAGGTAATTATCGACACCGTCCGCGATGCTTTGGATGAAATTCCGCCGGAGATCGTAGCCGACCTGATGGATATTGGCATTTGTCTGGCAGGCGGCGGCGCACTTTTACAAGGACTTGCAGAGCGCCTGACCGATGAATTGAAATTACGTGTCTGGGTTGCTGAAGATTCGCTCACTTGTGTTGCGCGTGGCGCTGCGATGATCTTTGAAGACCTGCCAACACTTGGCCGTTATTTGGTTGGTTTGGAGCGCGGTAGTACGCGTCACATTCCTGGATAATTGCTTTTTGGCTTTTTTGCCTGAGGCAAACTAAAATATGAACTCCCGTTCTTTACAAACAACAATAATTTTTCTTGTGGTGGGGGGGATTCTGGCCCTGGCCCTCGGCGGCTTTTTTGGTTCCACTTCAAGACAATTTAATTCCGTTTTGATCGAATTGCAAATGTGGATATCTTCCCGTTATCTTGGCTTTCAGGACTTTGTTAAGGCGCCGCGTGATATTGTTTCTTTGCGTGCCCGCAATGTCGAATTGGAATCACAGGTGTCGCAGTTACAGGCTCAGGTCATCGAATTACAGCAGCGTGTAAATGAGACAGAAATCCTTGCCGCGCTTGTTGATTTTTCCCGTTCAAATCCTGAAAGTACATATAAAGCTGCTGCTGTAATTGGCCGCGACCCAAGTCCATTTTTACATTACATTATTATTAATCGCGGTTCGAACGATGATATTCGGCGTGGTATGCCTGTTGTTACCAATCAAGGTTTGGTAGGTCGCGTAGATGCAGTTATTGCTGATGCGGCGCGTGTGCAGCTAATTACCGACCCCGCATCAGCCATCAATGTTTATTTGCAAAATGCAGAGACAGATGCCGTACTCTTCGGGTCGGTTACCGGCGATGTTTCTTTGGATATGATCTCGCAGGATACACCGGTGGAAGCTGGCGATCTTATTTTGACCTCCGGTCTGGGCGGCGGGTATCCGTCTGATTTGCCCCTCGGGCAGGTGGTTACGCTCCGCACCCTTGAGTTTGAACTCTTTCAACAAGCCACAGTCCAGTCTGCTGTGGATTTCACCCGTCTTGAGATCGTGCTGGTGATTACGAATTTCCGTCCGGTAGATATTTCACCGCTTGAGCCTTAACCCTTCCCCTTAAACGATTTAATATGCGAAATCTTGTTGCTTTTCCTTTGCTTGGATTGGCCGTGATTCTTCAATCCTCTGTGATTAGTCAGATAAAGTTACTTTCCGGCTATGCCGACTTGCCTTGCTTGTGCTGGCTGCGTGGGCATTACAGGAACGTGTAAAATCGGCCTGGCATTGGACTGCGCTTGCCTATATCATGGTTAGCTTTGTTTCCAGTATGCCCTGGCCCGTCCTGTTCATTGGATACTTTTCAGTTGTTTTTATTGCACAAGCCCTGCAAAGACGTGTCTGGCAGGCGCCCTTGCTGGCAATGTTTAGCGTCACTTTTACCGGCACCTTGTTTATCAACATCTTATCTTTTGCTGTTTTGCGCATTTTGGGCACACCCTTCTCTTTTGCAGATGTGATAGGATTAATTGTCCTGCCCAGCCTGTTGCTTAACATGTTGTTCTCGATCCTGATCTATGCGTTTATGCGTGAATTATCGCGTTGGGTCTATCCTTTAGAGGAGTATGAATGAGTTCTAATTCCATGCCGCGCCCTGTCCGCTTTGAGACATGGCGGCTTGCTACAATTTACATCGCAGTATTTCTGGTCTTTACCGGTTTGCTTTTCAGGCTAATTAATCTCCAGGTGGTTCAAAATGCCGATTGGACCACACGCGCCGTCGACAATTACACTAATGATGTGAG
Source organism: Candidatus Villigracilis proximus (assembly GCF_016717045.1). Taxonomy (NCBI): domain Bacteria; kingdom Bacillati; phylum Chloroflexota; class Anaerolineae; order Anaerolineales; family Candidatus Villigracilaceae; genus Candidatus Villigracilis; species Candidatus Villigracilis proximus. The sequence goes on from NZ_JADJUO010000011.1 coordinate 67,950, forward strand.
TGTGCCTGCTCCGCGCGGCATCATCTATGATCGAAATGGCAACATTTTGGCACGCAATCTTGCCTCATATAACGTAGTCATTACCCCCGCCGGTCTGCCCGATGACGAATCTGATATTCAGCGTATTTACCGTGAACTTTCAGCGTTGATCGAAGTTCCTGTAGGCGGACCCGTGACAGATGAATCTCTCGAAGAGGCTAAATTGTTTGCGGCTTGTGTGCCCGGCCCGGGTATTTCCCAGCTTGTCGCATTACAGGATACGCTTGCCCCTTATAGCGCTGTAAAAATTAAATGTAATGTCTCCACCGAAGTGGCACGGATCGTTGAAGAGAATTCGGTGGACTGGCCTGGCGTCACTGTGGATATTGAGCCGATTCGCGATTATCCCACCGGCTCATTGACCTCTGCGTTGGTTGGCTTTCTTGGCCCTATTCCCGCATCACTTGAAGAAGAATATCGTGCTCAGGGATTTATTCCCAACCGTGACAAAATTGGTTACGCTGGGGTTGAAGATTCTTTACAGGACATTCTGGCCGGCAGAAATGGTTTGCGTGTTGTGCAAATTGATGTGGCCGGACAGGAACTTCGCAACCTTGAGCCGCCCATTCCAACAGTGCCGGGAAACAATGTGTATTTAACGATTGATACCCGTTTGCAGGCGGCGGCAGAAGCCTCTTTGATCCAGGAAGTTAATTTTTGGAATACCTATTTTGGGAAAGTTCGTATTTCAAGCGGCGTGGTAATTGCCATGAATCCGAAAACAGGCGAAATTCTGGCGATGGTTTCCTACCCAACGTATGAAAATAATCGCTTCGCACGTTTGATTCCTTCGTATTATTTCGAACAGTTGAATCAGGATCCGCGCAAGCCTTTATTGAATAATGCGATCTCTGCAGAATTTCCGCCCGGTTCTGTGTTCAAATTATCCACAGCGACAGGCGCTTTCAATGAGAACATCGTGGACTTGAGCACCATTGTGGATGCTCCCGGTCAATTATTGTTATGTGAAAAATTTAATCCAAATGACGTGTGTACCGATAGTAATACCAGGCCATTTGTAGATCATATTTTTGAAAAGAAACCTGAAGGCTTTGGCCCGATTGATTTTCTACGCTGTATTGCCTACTCCAGCAACGTTTGTTTTTATAAACTGGGCGGCGGATATGGTGATGAAATCGAGCAGGGGTTGGGCATTGACCGTTTAAGACAATACGCGCGCGCGCTTGGGTATGATGAGCTTTCGGGAATTGAATTAAAAGGCGAACAGGATGGATTGATTCCAGATCCGCAGTGGAAGCGCATTAATACTGGCGAAAACTGGTCCACAGGCGATACCTATATCGCGAGTGTGGGTCAGGGGTATGTGCTTGCTACTCCCCTGCAAATTTTAATGTCCGGTGCAACGATTGCAAATAGCGGAAAACTGATGCAGCCGACGATCGTTCGCGAAATAACAGATGGCGACGGAAACCCGGTGGAAGCCTGGTTTAATCCTGACCCTGAAATTTTCAACGTCACAGATTTTCAAACCGAGGGAAGCTACCAAATATCCCCATTTACCCCCAACTTAAAGTGGGATGTAACAGTTACCCCCATTATCGAAGGCTATTCCTGCGAAAATGGTTTCTGTAGTTTGAATGAAGATGAGCTGAAAACCATTCGCCCTGAGTCTATCGCCGCAGTGCGTGCAGGGACTCGTTTAGCGGTTACCGACCCATTGTTTGGCACTTTGTATGATGTATTTAATGATTTTCCCATTGCAGTAGCAGGCAAGACCGGAACTGCTGAATACTGCGATGATGTGGCGCGTGCAGCAAATCGCTGTAACTTTGGCGCATGGCCCACACACTCGTGGACATTGGCCTACGCCCCGTTTGAAGACCCGGAGATTATCGTGGTTGCGTTTGCTTATAACGGCGGAGAAGGTGCCAGTGTGGCCGCACCCATTGTCTCGCGTGTGATCCAGGCTTATTTTGAGTTGAAGGCGATTGATATTGCACAGGGCAGCCCGGTGACGGAGCCTTAAATTTGCCCTCCTGGAATTGCATTGTCAAAACAATAATTCCATTTTGTATATGGCGTCAGGTATAATTCAATATGTTGTTTAGTTAATCTTATGGAACAAATTACTTCGCTGGTTCAGATAAAGGGTATACGTGATGGACTTCTCGCAACATTTTCAGATGCGCCGTGGGAAGACCAATATCTTTCCCTGCTTGCTCAAATAGGAGAGCGTCCCGCATTTTTTCAAGGAGCGCGGCTCGCGATAGATGTTGGCTCGCAGATATTAAAGGTCAATGATCTGGTTGATCTGCGTGACCATCTTTCAGAACGTAACATAACACTTTGGGCAGTGATTAGTGAATCGCCGACCACTGAGCATACATCACAACTACTTGGGCTCGCGACGCGCATCTCAAAGCCACGTCCTCAAGAAAAAGCACATGTTGACGCGGCCTCTGATGACACCGCTCTATTCGTCAATAAAACGTTACGCTCCGGTACGCGGATCGAATTTCCCGGAAATATTGTTGTGATGGGAGATGTAAACCCCGGTGCTGAGATCGTTGCGGAGGGCAATGTTATTGTTTGGGGGCGCGTACGCGGCATGATCCATGCTGGAGCAAAGGGCAATCGCTCGGCGTTTATCTGTGCTCTTGATCTTTCAGCCAATCAACTTCGTATTGCAGATGAAGTTTCAGCGATGCTAAAACCGCAAAAAGACCCAAAGCCCGAAATTGCCAGCATTAATAGTGAAGGACGTTTACAAGCAGAACTCTGGCATACCGGCTAATCTTATTTACAGGAATTTATATGACAGCTCAAGTGATCACCGTTACATCTGGAAAAGGCGGCGTTGGCAAAACCACCGCCGTTGCAAATCTTGCCACAGCGCTTGCCGCTGATGGTAAAAAAGTTGTTTGCATGGATGGCGACATCGGTTTGCGTAATCTTGATGTGATCATGGGATTGGAAATCGCATCGTGTACGATATTGTCGATGTGATCGAAGGACGCTGCAAACTAAAGCAGGCGATGATCCGCGACAAACATTACCCTGATTTGTATTTGATCCCTGCCGCGCAAACACGTGACAAGAATGCAGTTTCTCCGTCAGATATGACGCGCATCTGTAACGACCTCAGGCCTGATGCTGATTTCGTCATCATTGACTCGCCTGCAGGCATTGAGCGTGGTTTTCGAAATGCCATCGCGCCAGCAGATCGCGTTTTGGTCGTGACCAACCCGGAGGTCAGCGCGGTGCGTGATGCGGATCGCGTAGTCGGTATGTTGGAAGCGGAAGAAAAAGGCAGCCCGTCGCTGATCCTTAATCGGTTAAATCCAACATTGGTCAGAAATAATGACATGCTTTCTGCCGAGGATGTGCTGGATTTGCTCGGCATTCAGTTGATCGGAATTGTGCCCGAGGATGAGTCTGTGATCATTGGCTCGAATCGCGGTGCGCCGGTTGTAACGGATGCCAAAAGCCGTGCCGGACAGGCTTTCCGAAATATTGCCAAACGCCTTCAAGGGCAGGAAATCCCATTTATGGATCTTGAACAACAGGGCGGTTTGTGGGGCGCGATCCAAAAATTAACGGGGAGGAAGTAGGATGGGCTTCTTTACACGCAAACGCAGCGCAGAAAGCGCAAAAGAACGATTGCAGCTTGTTCTGGTACATGATCGTACCGACTTGACGCCTGCTCAATTGGAATCACTGAAGAATGAATTATTAGAGGCGATTTCGCATTATATTGAAATTGATCCTGAAGCAGTTCAGATCGGACTTGAACGTGATGGCCGCTCTCAGAAGTTGGTGGCTGATATTCCCTTGCGGAGTGTGTCGCGTCATCGCGCAGGTTGATCCCTTTTTTACTTGGAGGCACGGATCAACCAGATGCTTTAATCGCATTGGTTGCATCCGTGTTTTTTTATTATGACCCGTGGACTTTCCTGGCGTAACTTCGATTTTATTTTACTGGGCGCGATCGTGCTTGCATCTTCTTTTGGCACAGCCATGATCCGTTCTGCAGTTGCGGGAAATGAAGTCTTGCAGCCGCTGATTACCCGTCAGGTGTACTTTGCCTTGCTTGGCGTATTTCTAATCTTTTTGGTTGCCTCCGTTGACTATCGGTATTGGCTGGCTTTATACCGCCCGATCTATTTTGGAATCATGATTTTTTTGGTAACGTTGACTGGCTTTGGACAGTCCGCTTTTGGAGCCCAGCGCTGGTTTCAAGTGGGTGTTCTTTTCCTTCAACCGACCGAGTTTGCAAAGATTGTTGCGATCATTATATTGGCGCGTTATTTTGAAGTTGTTCGGAATCAACCCCGCGACTTAAAATGGGCAATCGGTGCCATTCTTTGGGCTTCGGGCATTATCATTATGATTCTTCTGCAGCCTAATTTAAGTAATGTGCTTTTACTTTCTGTTATTCTCGCTGTGATGTTGTGGGTAAATGGTGTGCAAATTAAACATGTTCTCGCTTCTGTTTTGATCGGCGTGATTGCTGTAGTAAGCTTGGTGTCGCTTTCTGTATTGGGAGTGAAAATTCCATTTTTACAGGCTTATCAACAGGAACGTATTGTCAACTTTGTTGTGCCTGACCCAAACGATACGTATGGAAATCGCTATAACGTGCAGCAGGCGTTGATCGCGGTGGGCACAGGCGGAGTTTTTGGGCAGGGATATGGTCACGGAACGCAGACCCAATTACGCTTTCTTAAAGTACGCCATACAGATTTTATTTTTGCCGCAAGCGCTGAGGAATTTGGCATGGTAGGCGGGTGTGCTGATCATTGTCACGCTCGGCGTGATCGTCTGGCGCTGTATTCGTGCTGCGCAAAAGGCGCGTGATGTGGCTGGTTCAATGATCGCCATGGGAGTCGCTACTCTGATATTTTTTCAAGCCGCGGTGAATATCGGCATGAATTTAAATGTACTTCCCGTTTCGGGGCTTCCGCTGCCTTTTATTAGTTATGGCGGCAGTGGTTTAACGGCGCTGATGTTGGGAATTGGATTGGTCGAAAGCGTCGTAATGCGTCACCAACAAATGGAATTCTAAGGAGTGTTTATCTTGTCTGTCAAACCTGCACGTACTCGCTTTGCCCCTCGCCAACAGGACATTTGCATCTTGGCGGCGCACGTACCGCATTGTATGCTTATCTGCTCGCAAAAAAAACTGGTGGACAATTCCTTTTACGTATTGAAGATACCGATGTCTCACGTACTGTGCCCGGCGCGGAACAGGAAATTTTTGATGGCTTGCGCTGGCTGGGTTTGAATTACGACGAAGGTCCCGACATCGGCGGCCCGTATGGACCGTATCGTCAAACAGAGCGCCGTGAGATCTATCACAAGTATATTGACATACTCGTAAAAAGCGGACATGCCTACCCGTGTTTTTGCACACCTGAAAGATTGGACGCCGTAAGACAGGAGCAGCAAAAACTTAAGGTGAATCCGCATTACGACGGTACCTGCCGTGTGCTTGCTCCAGATGAAGCTGCGCGCCGTATCGCCAATGGCGAGAAGCACGTCGTCCGCTTTAAGATGGCTCAGGAAGGCGTGACCGTTGCGCACGATCATTTGCGCGGCGATATTACATTGGAAAATAAACAACTCAACGATCAGGTGCTCTTAAAAACTGACGGCCTTCCGACTTATCATCTCGCCGCCATGGTGGACGATCATGAGATGGGCATCACGCATGTGGTGCGCGGTTCTGAATGGTTGGGCACATTCCCATTACATGTGAATATCGTCCGCGCTTTTGGCTGGGAGGAACCAACCTGGGTTCATCTTTCAGTGTTTCTCAAGCCCAGCGGAAAAGGCAAGCTGAGCAAACGCGACAGTGTCGATGCCAACAAAGATGGGTATTCAGTTTTTATAAAAGATATGCAGGACTTGGGCTTTACTCCCGAAGGCGTATTGAATTGGGGCGCTTTGATGGGGTGGGGTGTGCCGGAAGGTGATGTGATGAATCTGGAGCAAATGGTTGAACGATTCAGTATTGATAGTTTGACTCCTTCGCCCGCCGCGATCAATTTCCAAAAACTGGATCACTTCAACGCGACGCACATCCGCCTCTTTACTACCGAAGACCTGGCAGCCCGTCTCAAGCCTTACTTTACCCGTGAGGGACTCAACGTTAACGATGATACTTTGCTCAAGATCATTCCGCTCATCCGCGAGAGACTTGTCACGTTGGATGATTGTCTGGCGTTTGGCAGTTTCTTCTTCAAAGAAGATGTGACCCCCAACCCCGAGGACTTGATCGCCAAGGGACTGGATGCAAAGCAATCGGCGCAGATCGCTCAAAGGGCGTATCAGATTCTAGTCGAGCAACCAACTATCAGTCATGAAAGATGCGAGCCGCCTTTGCGGGCCTACGTCGAAGAGAGCGGACTGAACGCAAATCAAGTCTTCGGTATTTTGCGCGTGGCAACAACCGGGCAGAAAGTCAGCCCTCCATTGTTTGAGTCTATGGAAATTATTGGCAGGGAGAAATGCCTTGCTCGAATTAAGAATGCGATTGAGGTTTTAGAGAAAGTATAGATTTGACACCCAATAAAAATTCCCGCGCTGATAACGCGGGAATTTTTATTTAATTTGTGCGATAGGCAATTGAGTAGGCGGGGATGTTGAGTCCCGAGACAGATATGGAGACTTCGCGCATTTTGAAATCCAACTCAGTGGTGATGGTTTTGATCGCATTTTTGGTAACGAATATTTCACCGGCAGCGGCGATATCTTCACCCAGTTTACAGGCACGGTTGACTGCGTCTCCGAAGCAATCTTCATCTCCGATGATCAGGATTTTTCCATAGTCTATTCCACAGGATATGTGAACATCGAAATCATCAGGAGTGAGCAAGTTGGATGCATCGAAGGCAAGTTGCAGTGCGATGGCCGCATGAATGGCTGATAGTGTTTCGGGGAAAACCGCGAAACAATTGTCCGCTTCAAATTTGATCAAGCTGCCCCCGTAGGTTTTGATGATCGGCTCGGATATGAGCTGCATACGACGTACCATTGAAAGATAATGAATGATCCCATATTTACGAGTTAACAAAGAGAAGCCAGACATATCCAATACAAAGACAACCTGTTCTGAGCCGTAGTTTTGCCATAATTGTTCCTCGATCTTTTTTCGGGCAGAGACTTCAGTTTCCTGTGAAAAACGGAGGATCAAATCTTGAAATTGCTTGGATTGTTTTTTGTTCATCGGTTTATGTCCATATCGCTATAAAGTAATTTGACAGTGAAAGTGTACGTTGTGCGGAGTCCAAAAATCGCTTTCTGTAGAACTTAATAATAGGCGGGCATGCCCGCCTATTATTATATATCACCCGGCTCGTCAGCCATGCGTACAATGCGCGGTGTGAACTTTCCAAGCACGTCCACAAGTTCTGTCTGAGCGTTTATCACGCTTTCGATCGGCTTGTAGGCTTGCGGTGATTCGTCCATGCCGCCGCCGAGCAGAGTGACATCATTCTTTTTTAGATACTCCTTCCGGTCTGCCTTGCTGATCGAGTTCAATGCGGTTCTACGGCTCATTAGTCTGCCGGCGCCGTGCGATGCAGATTGCAAAGCCGAAGCGACTCCCTTGCCACGCACGAGATAGCCGGCATCTCCCATTGAGCCGGGAATAATTCCCAACACACCTTCACCCGCTGGAGTTGCACCCTTGCGATGCACAATGACAGTTCTGCCATCCGGCAGTTTTTCCTTCCATGCGAAGTTGTGGTGATTCTCAACCACCGCAACTTCCTTGAGTCCAACCGACGCGGCGACACGTTGGTGAATGATGTAATGATTCGCAGATGCGAATCTGCCCGCGAGTTCCATCGAAAGCCAGTATTCCTGACCCTCTTCTGAATCAAGCGAGAGCCACGCCAGATACTTAACGCTTGCATCAAGATCGGGGTGCTTCTCTCTGGCAAGTTTGCTGTAGCGGTCCGCGATCTTTGCGCCCACACCGCGTGAACCGCTATGTGAAAGCAGCGCAAGATAAATGCCAGGCTCCAACCCAAACATGGGATCGGTCAGGTGAAAAGAACCCCATTCAACAAAGTGGTTCCCTGTGCCGCTTGTGCCAAGTTGATTCATAGCGGTATCCTTCAACATTTTGAGTTGAGGTGTCGCATACCACGCATCATCATCTAATACAGCATGTTGCGCCTTCTTGCTGCCTGTCCACTTGGCGCCCATACCGAAGGCGGTTTCGTTCCAAAGTGATTCTTCGAACATGCCTTTCTTTTGTCCGAGCAAATGCGGCGAAACTTCATAAAGCGAGAGTCTCATGCGGCAGGCAATATCCACGCCCACGGCGTAGGGGATGACGGTGTTGTCTGTAGCCAGCACGCCGCCGATGGGCAGTCCGTAGCCAACGTGGGCGTCGGGCATGAGTGCGCCCGCCACAGTGACAGGCAGGCGCATGGCATTGTCCATTTGGGCAACCGCGCCATCGTCAATTTGATCCCGTCCCCAAATTGGATATGGGATTGGTGCTTCATGCAATATATCAGGTGAAGGCTCATCTTTTTGCGTAAGCCGAATACACTCACGTGCGAGGTCTGCCATTAATGGATCAGCGAGAAATGGACCCGGGTCTTGCCGAACAGCTTCCAGTTGACTCAAGAACCGCTTCGCGACTTAACCTTGAGCTGATAACTGCGTCGAAATAATTTTTGCCAACCCGATAATTTTTCCATCGGGCCAGTTATTTAATTTTTAGGATCTTGCCAGTGATAATGTCCATTTTTTATTTTGCCTTTTATGGAGTCAGCCAGCTTGCTGGCGAATTACGGGAGCAAGCTCCCTGACTCCATACTTAATTTTCTTCCAACTTCCATAGTTCGCGCATTTCGGGGCTGATTTCGAGCAATTCATCCAGTGTGCCTTCGGATTCAATCCGACCATCCTTGAGGACGATGATGTGATCTGCGCGCCGCAAAAGCGGACGGCGGTGAGAGACGACGAGACAGGTTGTATTTTGCTGCTCAAAAATTCGTTCCCATAATTGCTGCTCGGTTTCAACATCCAGCGCACTGGAGAGATCATCGAAAACAATGAGTTCGGGTTCACGGATGAACATGCGCGCCGCTGCGGCTCTCTGCGCCTGTCCACCCGAAAGTTTTACGCCGCGCGCCCCAACCAGAGTTTCGAGTTTTTCATCCATTTGCTCAAGGTCACGATCCATGACGGCTAGTTTTGTGGCTTTATATATTTCATCGTCACTGCGATTCATGCCGAGCAAAATATTATTTCGCAGGGTGTTGCTAAACAAGCGTGGTACTTGTGCAGTGTAGGCGCAGCGCGGCGGGATGAGGAAATCTCCGGGCGATGTGAGTATGGTTTCGTTCCAGCGTATCTCACCTGATTCAAGCGGAAGTAATCCCAGCAGCGCGCGCAGTACTGTCGTTTTGCCTGAGCCGATTCTTCCAGTGATTATCGTCAGCGTGTTGCGTTTTATTTTGAGCGATATGTTTTCGATGCCGTTCGTTGATTCAGGGTAGTGAAATGTCAATTGTTCAGCGACCAGTTCACTCAGTCGGTCTGATGCGCTTTTTGTCGGGTAGATCACTTCGGGCAGTGGACCATCTAAATTAATGGGGCTGTGCTCGACTAGGGCATCCAATGGCGCATTTTCCATCAGGTGATACATGCGCTGAACGGAGACGTTAAGCTGTTTGTAGCGCGCCGCGAGCATGCCGCCAAAAGTTGTGAGATCGCCCATGCTTTGCAGGAGATACACGAAGAGCGAAAAATCACCGAGCGTGAAATTGCCCGTGCGCATAGATTGGCCGACGAGCACAAGAATAACGCCCGTGCCCAGCGTGGATGTGTTGCGATAGATCGAGCCGAGCACTTCGTCAAAAAGTTTTTCGCGGATGGTTAAGATGCGGCGTTCGTCATTAAGCTTGTGAAAATAATTAATGACGTTCTTTTCGGCTGTTGCTACTTTGACAGCCTGCACCGCTCCGAAAAATTCGCCGATGAAACCTGTCACTTTGCCGCCTGCCTGACGCGATGTGCGGCGATAATGTTCGATGCGGCCTGTGGCGATATTTGCGATGACGCCAACGACAACAAGCGGAATCAACGCCATCACAGTCACCGAGGGGCTAATCTGTGTCATTAAAATGATCGCTACAGCAACGATGATCAGCCCAACGAAAACATCGTTGATCAAAATCACAAAGAGCGGAATTTCGTTAACGTCCGTTTTGAAACGGCTGACGGCTTCACCGGGTGAGTCAGGCAGTTGCGATGCACCCGGACGGCGCAGAATATATTTCAAAAGATTCTTGCGCAACAGCGTGGACATGTCTGCGAAGATGGGTACATCTGCATAATAAAAGCCGTAACTTGCGACGACGCGCCCAATCCATGTGGCGGCCAAAAAAGCGACGATGGCCCAAATGCCGAAGGTCAGTTTTGCTTCGCCGGTGATCATGTCAAAGAAGGCTTTGATAATTAGCGCAGGCGCGACCTGCCAGCAAAAGCGGATGAGGGCAACGCTGATCAAATCGACAAACCATAACCACGGGCGAAAACGCAGCATTTCCCAGATGACTTTCCATGCGGGCAGCGCGGGTATTTTTTGTGTGAAGGTTGTTTCGGTCATAATAAAATTCCTTAGACGGCGGACGATGGACGGTAGACCGTGGACGATATTGTGCCGTTCGACGGTCTACTGTCCACGGTCTATTGTCTGCTGGCTACGCCAATACTTCTTCCATGCCAGTTTGCAGCAGTTGATGAAATCGTGAGGCTGGGTCAGCGGCCAATTGTTTGCGGTTGCCATATTCGCTGACGATGCCTTTATCTAAGATCATGATCTCGTCTGCGCGATGCACTGTGTCCAGCCGATGCGCGATGATGATGGCGGTTCGGTTTTTTAGTAATTTGTCTATCGCACGTTCGAGTCGCTGCTCGGTGGCGGGGTCAAGTCGGGAGGATGCTTCGTCGAGAATCACCAGCCCCGGATTTCGTAGAAAGACTCGCGTGAATGCCAGCAATTGCGCTTCACCCGCGGACAGTGATCTGGATCCAGTTTCGAGTTCAGTATCCAGGCCTTTGGGTTGACTCTGCAGCCAGTCGCCGAGTTCGAGTTCTTCTAGGGTCGCCATAATTTTTTCGTCTGATATTGAACGGTCAAAGAAAGTTAAATTATCACGGATGTTGGCGCGGAATAATTGCACATCCTGCGTGACGATGGCGATGTTGCGCCTTAATGTTTCAAGATGCGTTTCCCGTAGATCTGAGTTGTTGATCTTGATACTGCCAGAGTTCACATCGTAAAGCCGGAAGATCAAGCGTCCGAGTGTGGTCTTGCCGCTGCCTGTGCGGCCGAGCAGCCCAAGAATGGCGCCGGGTTGCAGGTCAAAGGAAAGATCGCTTAATACTGAATCATTTCCGTTGTAGGAAAATCCTACATCTTCAAATTTCAGAGCAAGCCCTTTCGGTTGCGACAGAATCTCCACGCCAGTGCTGTTGACCACTTCCGCTTTGAAATTGCGGAACTCGGTCAATCGCTCAACGCACGCGCCTATGGTTTGGAAACTTTCTATTTCGTGAGTCATTGCCCAGAACGGTTCTTCAAGCAAATTGATGTAATGCACAAATAAGTAAACTGTGCCGATGGTGATCAGCCCGGCGGAGAATAACCAGTATCCGCTGGTGATGGCGAGCAGACTCCCCAAAGTCAACGCGAAGCCCATTGCATTTTCAATGATCCAGCGTTTGAAATGTGACTTGCGATCATGAACGAGTTTGACACCTTGCAAACGGAATAATTCACGGATCGAAAAGTCCACTGCGCCGTTGGAACGGATGTCTTCTGTGCCAGCCAGTTGTTCTTCGATGAAGCCGTAGATTTGTGCTTCTGCTTCACGCCTTGCTTTTTGATGCGGCACAGCAATATCTTTAACTTTGCCAAGGATGGCGATGGTCAGCACTGAATACACGGTAAAGCCCAGACCCGCGCGCCAATCTTCGATAAACAAGGCGGCCAGAATGCCGATCAACAGCAGACCATTTGCGACTAAATTCAACGCGAATTGTGAGAAGAAAGTTGCCAGCTCGGTTACGTCACCGTCAATGCGCTCGATCAATTCACCGGGTGTGTGATCGTTGTGGAATTTCATATCCAGGTGAAGAGCGTGTTCTGCAAGTTCGGCGCGCAGGTCGTTGGTAGCTGTCCATGCGACGTTTTCGCCGAGATAAGTCACGCTTACGGCAACCACTTGTTGGATGATGGCGATTCCAATAAAGGCGATCGCGGTCCACGTCAGTGTTTGCAAGGCTTCACCGGCCAGCGCGGAATCGATAAACTTGCGAATGATCTGCGGAGCAAAAATACGCAGTCCAATACTGCCAAACATCAAAAATGCGAGCAGGATGAACCGTCCCTTTTGCGGGCGGATGTGTTCGGAAAGTAAGTTCCAGTAGGATTTGAATGATAAGTTCATGATGTTGTTCCGTTTTGTAGGGGCGACCTTTATGGTTGCCCTTGTGTTTGCAATTAGACAATAAAAAAGCCACGGTGCAGAAGCGCACCGTGGCTAAAAAGACACAGAAGAAGACCTTTAACGGTCTATGGGCGCACTTCGAGGAAACATAAAATTTCGTTTACGTGATGCTATGAAATGTTTCTGCATGTGAAGCGCGCTCCTTTCGTTAGATTTTATTACAGTGTCAGTTTACATCAAAAATAGATGGGTTGTCAAGTTTATTTGGCTTTCTTCTCGATCTTCGACCAGGCGTCCTTAAGATTCACTGTCAGATTGAAAACAGGTTTCTCGGGCGAGGTTTCAATGTCGGCGCAGAAGTAGCCTTGGCGTTCAAACTGGAAGCGGTCACCAGCTTTCGGCGCGGAAAGAGCCGGTTCCACATATCCAGTGGAGATGACCAGCGAATTCGGGTTGAGGCAGGCAAGGAATCCCTCGTCGCCTTCTTCTGGATCTTCTTTGGTAAAGAGCCGGTCATACATGCGGATTTCGGCTTCTTTGGCGTGTTCGGCGGAAACCCAATGGATCGTGGATTTTACCTTGCGCCCGTCGGCTGAATCTCCGCCGCGCGTGGAGGGATCATAGGTCGCATGGACTTCGATCACTTCGCCGTTTTCATCTTTCACCACATGCGTGCATTTGATGAAATACGCATAGCGCAAGCGGACTTCGTTGCCCGGGAAGAAGCGATAATATTTTGGCGGAGGCACTTCGCGGAAATCATCCTGTTCGATATAGATCACTTTTGAAAATGGAATCTTGCGCGTGCCAGCAGATGGGTCTTCGGGATTGTTCACCGCGTCCATTTCTTCAGTTTGTGAATCAGGATAATTATCAATGATGACTTTCAACGGCTTAAGCACAGCCATGCGGCGCAATGCGCGTTTGTTGAGGTCTTCGCGTACACATGACTCAAGCAAAGCTACATCATTAACGCTATAGTTTTTTGCAACACCCACGCGATCAATGAAATCTCGAATCGCTTCAGGCGTGTATCCGCGCCGGCGCATGGCACGCAAGGTCGGCATGCGCGGATCGTCCCAGCCGGAGACAAGTTTCTCTTCCACGAGTCGGCGCAGTTTGCGTTTGCTCATGACCGTGTAATTTATATTCAAGCGGGCAAATTCAATCTGGCGTGGTTTGAAAACACCGAGCTGCTCTAAAAACCATTCATACAACGGACGATGGTCTTCGTATTCCAGCGAACACAATGAATGCGTAATGCCTTCCATTGAGTCGTTCTGCCCATGAGACCAATCGTACATGGGATAAATTTTCCATTGCTCACCAGTGCGATGATGCGGCTTGTGAACAATACGATACATTGCCGGGTCACGCATATTAATATTGGGGTGGGCCATATCGATCTTGGCGCGCAAAATCCGTGAGCCGTCGGGGAACTCGCCGTTTTTCATGCGTTCAAGCAGATCCATGTTCTCTTCCACATCGCGGTCACGAAATGGAGAGTTCTTTCCGGGCGTGGTCAATGTGCCGCGATTCGCGCTGACTTCTTCCGGAGTCTGATCGTCCACATAGGCCTTGCCCGCCAGAATCAACTTCTGCGCCCACGCATATAACTCATCGAAATAATCAGAAGCGAAAGTCACCTTTGCCCACTCAACGCCCAGCCAGCGCGTATCATCTTCGATGGCTTCCACAAATTCTGTTTCTTCCTTCGCCGGATTCGTATCATCAAAGCGCAAGATCAACTCGCCGTTATTTTCTTTCGCGATCAGATAGTCGATCATCCACGCTTTTACATGCCCAATGTGCAAATAGCCATTCGGCTCAGGAGGCAGGCGCGTGCGCACATAATTAAATCTTCCGCTTTTTAGATCTTCCGCCACTGCCTCACGGATAAAATCGCTGTTTTTTGTTTCTTCGTCACTCATGGATGGATTGCCTTTACTATGGATTTCAGGGGGATGTGGAACCGCCTCATTCTTAACGGTTGATTTGCCACGCTAAAGAGGAAGATTCCCTTCCCTGATGGTTGGTGTGTTAACGCCTGCAATTATAACAAACAGCGTCAATGATTTATAATTGAAACAGAAAACGGAGGAACTCGTGACTGACTCCACCCCCCATTCAAAAACCAATTTTGCCGGCACTTACTTTGAACGTGACGCAATCCTGCGCCTTGACCGTCTTGCAAGTATCTTCGCCTGGATTTCATTAATTTATTATGTCGTGCAAGTTATCGTAACTCTGACATCCTTTATTCTTCAGGTTTTACGCGGATTCGTCGTCCTGCCCGGTTTTACCGACCTCGCGCAGCAAGTCCTCTGGATCTTTCAACCCGCATTGCCCGGCCTGTGGAATTTCATCGGTCTGCAAGCGGTTGGGAAAATCCTGTTGATTTTCATGGACATCGAAGATAACACCCGCCGCGCTGCACGTAAATAAATCCCTTAAATTCATTGCAGTAAATGCCGGCGTAAAATTACCCACAAAGAAAGAAAACAATGGTAAAATAACCGCCGTCTTGGGGAATCGTACAACGGCAGTACACGTCCCTCTGGAGGATGGTATCTTGGTTCGAATCCAGGTTCCCCAGCTTAGAGTTCCCTTGAAAGAGGGAACTCTTTTCTTGTTTAAAGCTCTGTCCTTGCTGATGGGATAAAAAACAAGGCACGCTTTCGCATTGCCTTGTTTTTTATCCTTTTTTGAATTTTATTTAAAAATTATTTCCATGTAAAGTTTAAGTCATCCACGGGTGCATCACCCCAATATTTGGGATTTGGGCTAAGAGTTAATCCTTCATCCGTCCAGGCCGAGAGTAGATACGGGCCGCTGGAGATGATTGCGTTTTCGCGTTTTCCATATCCGCCAGCGGATAGCGCTTCTGTGCTGAGAATGACAAAGGCTGGGTCTGCCAGATAGGTAAGCAAATCTGGCACCGGGCGGTTGAGATGAACGAGTATGGTGTTTACGTCCACTTTTTGAATGCCGTCCACGGTGGATATGGCGCGTTGGTCTGCGTCTTTCTCGTTATGAAAACCCAGAAATATTCGTTTCCATGCCGGGAAATTTCCGTCACCGCGTAATGGGTTCTCTGGATCAAACCAACGATTGAAATTGGACTCGATTACATCTGGTGTGATCGGTGCGCCGTCGCTAAACGTAATTCCTGGGCGCAGAGTGAAGATGTAGTCTAGCTGGTCATCTGAAATGATCCATGATTCAGCTAGTGCCGGCTGCACTTCTCCATTTGAATCCAGGCGTACCAGGCCTTCATATAGATACTGGCTAATTCTTAACGAATCTTCATCTTCGGCCAGAGCAGGATCAAGAAATATATTTTTACTGATCACAAGTATATTTTCTTCCTGCACAATAGATGGCTCGGAGGTTGCAACTTGAGTTAGCGCTGGCTCCGTTGCCGTGCTATTGGGTTGACATCCAGTTAGTAAAATCAGACCTGACAATAAAAGGGTGTAGATACGGGTTGTAATTGTATGAGGTTTCATAATTTGTTTGCCATTCCTTGTTTCATTAGAAATATCCAACATATATATTCTAGCCCATTTTATTTTATTCGGGGATAAGAAAACAATTTTGGTGGCTCTGTACAGGTAATTATAGCTGTTATACAGATTGCTATGCCAAAATCTGCCTGATTGCTGACTCGCCTGTTCGGATTGCCGAATCAGGAGTCAGGGAGTTTGATGCGTTTTCAGGCGCGGACTGTCCAACTGGCCAGCCAATCCCTTTTCCGGTTGAGTGTTCTTTGTCAACCCTTTTTTGTCATTAATCCCGACTAATGCTAAAGAGCACCAAAGATTTTCCATATCTAGATTATGGCAACTTTGTGGCAGAAATTGTGTGTAGCCGAATACGATCAGATTTTTGAGCTTCTATTCGGTATAATAGATTTTATTTGGATAATTATAAAAGTATTTCTTCAGTTTAAAGTCAAAAAAGAGAGAAAAGTAGAGGCCGTAATGAAAACAAAAAACACTTAAGTTTATTAAAAGCTATTTCTCTGCTGGTTATTGTTTCCATGCTACTGGTGTCTTGCGCACCTGCTGGTAATCAACTGGCTGGAACTGGTGGTCTGGATGCAACTCAGCCTCCAGTGGAAGAACCTCCGGCTGCAACCGAACCCCCCGTGGAAGAGCCCCCGGCTGCAACCGAACCTCCTGCGGAAGAGCCTCCGGCTGCAACCGAACCTCCTGCAGACGTGCCTCCGACTGATGTGCCCCCGGCAGAGCCACAAGCAAGTAATACTCCCGAGGCTGCGCCAGTCGTAGTTGCTAGTGATACGCCTGTGCTGGAAGTTATTACCCCCACACTGACTTATACGCCGACCTTAACCAGTACTCCTACGGCCCAGTCGGGTGCGGCAGCAATGGTTCCACCATCTGCTACCCCAACCGCAACTTTTACGGCTACAGCGACCAATACGCCACTCCCAACAGAAACTCCGGTGCCGGTTTTTGATCCGTATCTGGGTTTGAGCGTTGCATGTAACAATGATTTAACAGCCACCTTTAGAATTAGAAATATAGGTGGAGATTTAAGCGGCGGCACATATACAATCGTTGAGCCTGGCAAGGGGACAACTTCAGCTTCTTTTAGCCTTGCGAATGGTGACAGTCTTGCATTTAATAATGTCGCTGGTAACGCAACGATTACGGTGAATTATTCAACCTCTGAGCTGGATAGTGTAAATCTTTCTGCAACGGGGACTTGTCTGCCTTTACCGACTGTTACTCCGTCAAATACTCCCAAGCCGACCAATACGCCTACGGCTACAAAAACCGTTGGGCCATCTCCAACGCCGACTGCCAGCCAAACCCCCAAGCCAACCAATACGCCTACGGCTACGAACACTGCTGGACCATCCCCAACACCGACTGCCAGCCGAACTCCCAAGCCAACCAATACGCCTACGGCTACGAATACCGCTGGACCATCCCCAACACCGACTGCCAGCCGAACTCCCAACCCAACCCCTACGCCTACAGCTACGAATACCGCTGGGCCGTCTCCAACACCGACTGCCAGTAACACACCCAAGCCTACAAAGACGCCTTCCTCTACCCCGACTGCGTCTGTCACTCCCACCATCACCAATACACCGACGGTGACAGTTACTCCATCGGTAACCGCGACGATTGATGTTGCGGATGGACAATTAGATTTGCAGGTGTTCTGTAATTCTGATCTGTCAGCCACTTTTATTATTAGCAATGTTTCTGGCGCAGTCTCTAATGGATCTTACTCACTATCTGATCCATCTCAAGGAGGCGCATTAAATCTTGGGGCAGGTGATTCCATCTCCATCAAGGGCGCTGGCTATGCAACCATGGTTGTTACATATCAGACATCAAAATTGTCTTCTGTAACACTGCGTAGCGATGGGTCATGTACGAAACGCCCGGCAAACACGCCGACTTATACTCCTGAGGCAACAGCGACACATACCGCCACCAGTACACCAACAAATACGCCGACGAGTACGGCCACCAGCGTACCTTCCAATACACCGACCAATACTGCAACCAGCACGGCTACCAATACACCAACCAATACTGCAACAAGCACGGCTACCAATACACCAACCAATACGCCGACTAATACACCCAGCAGTACGCCGACCAATACACAGCTTCCGCCAAGTTTAACTGTAACGGGTGTCTGTTCAGACTCTGCGACTCAGGCGACATTTACCATCACCAATAACGGCGGTGACATGGACACGCCTTATACCTTTGTTGTGACAAACAGCAGTGGTGTTGTGGTTGATACCGGCGCTTTCACTTTGACCACTGGTCAGACCATAACCATTAACGTTGGCGCTGTTTCCACCGATCTCTTAACCCTGACTTTGGTGGAAGATGGTAGTGTGAAGGCAATTGCAGATATGAGTACCTGTATTAAATCTCCTGAGCCTACACCTACTCCGCTTGCTCAAGTTTCTCCGGCGAAATCGGAACCTTGTATTCAGTGTTTGATTTTCCATACTTTCCGAGACGGTAATCTTGAAGTCTACCGTTTGGATGGAGTTGAAGGTCAACCGGATGCCAAGCTTTACAACCTTTCACAAGGCGAAGCGATAGACAGCCGGCCAAGCCGCGCTCCAGATGACTCAAAAGTGGTCTTCCAGAGTAACCGCGACGGTAACGTTGAACTATATTCCACGGATCTATTAGGCAGCGGTGTCCCAACTCGTTTGACCACCACTACTTCCAACAATACCAACCCGATGTATGGCCCGGATGCCCGGACGATCATTTACCAAAGTGACCGCAACGGTAACATTGATCTGTTTACGCTTGATGAAAATACAGGCAAGGAACGTCAAATTACCAATGATCTGGCTGACGATATCAATCCATTCTATTCACCTGATTTGAAATGGATCGTCTTCCAAAGCAATCGTAATGGCAACTGGGATATTTTTATCCTTGACGTTGAAACCGGTAACGATACCCCGTTGACCACCGGTGCAACAGACGAAGTCTTCCCGGCCTGGTCGCCGAATGGCAAGCAAATCGCTTTCCTGGTTAATGATAAAGGCGCCACAGACTTGTATGTGATGGACGTCGATGGCAAAAACATCAAGCGCATTACCACAGATGGCAAGACCAACAATCTTGCCTGGTCACCTGAAGGTTTCCGCATTGCTTATCAATCTGAACGAAACGGAAATCTTGATATCTATAGTTACGACCTAAAGACAGGCATTGAATATCGGGTAACCGATTACGCCGGCCTTGACTCAGGCCCCACATGGGACTGCGGCGGCTCGAACCTGGCTTTCACGTCCAATCGCGATGAAGATGCAAATATCTTCCAGGTATTCTGGCAGGGCGGCCCCGCAGGGAATATGACCATTGATCCTTCCACGGATAAGTGGTCACAGTGGCGGCCTTCGAACGACGTATCGAGTGTAGGGTACTAATCTCTTCACCGTAATCTAAAAAATCCCTGACAGTTCAACTGTCAGGGATTTTTTGCATCAATTGTTAATTATTTTTCCGCGTGGTGAATCGCAATGGTTCCAAACATCAAACGTTGATAACCAACATTCTTGAATCCGGCTTCACTTAATCTCTCTGCTAATTGTTCGGCTGTGACAAATCCCTCGGTGGTGTCGGGCAGATATGTGTACGCTTCACGCACGCCGGAGAGTAGCCCGCCCAGTGTTGGAATGATTACATGCATGTGGATCCAGATAAAAGGCGAAAGCAGATTGCGCTTTGGGCGCGTGGTGTCTAAAATCACGATCCGCCCGCCTGATCTTAACACACGATATTGTTCCTGAATTGCCTGCTTCAAGTCGATGACATTGCGCATCAGAAATCCTGAAGTAACGGCATCAAAGGATTCATTTTCAAAAGGCAGACGAAGCGCATCGGCGGCCGAAAAATCCAGCGGACCGACTTGCTGCGCGCCCACCCGCATCATCTCTAACGTGAAGTCTGCTGCGGTTACTTTGGCATTCGGAAACTCTGAAAGCGCCTCCCGTGCCAGATCGCCTGTGCCCGTTCCCAGGTCCAGAAGGGATGCGTTGGGTTTTAATCCCGCCAGTTTGATCACTTGTTTGCGCCAGCGCACATCCTGATATCCGGTCATTAATCGATTCATCATATCGTAGCGGCGTGCGATTTTGGTAAACATGGACTGTACGTATTGGGCGCGTTCCTGCCCGCTTAAGTTTGTCATTGTAACTCCTTGGTGTGTTGTGAGGCCGTATTATAAACGCATGTTATACTGCGCTTCGCAATAAATTTTATAGCTTGTTTGGAGATCAAATGTCTGCTAAGGAACAGCGTAAATTAAATAATTTTCAGATCTGGTGGCTGGCCATTCGCCCGCGGACTTTACCCGCAGCCGCTTCCGGTGTGGTGATGGGAAGTGCGCTGGCCTGGGCAGATCATTCATTTCAAATTTTGCCTGCACTGGCGGCTTTGTTCGTAGCATTGCTTTTGCAAATTGGAAGCAATGTGGCAAACGATGTTTATGATTTTGAGCGCGGCGCGGATACAGCCGAAAGACAGGGGCCGCTGCGCGTGACGCAAGCCCGTCTGCTTACGCCTTCGCAGGTCAAAAGCGGTATGTGGATCATATTTTTTCTGGCGGCTGTGTTTGGTTTGTATCTGGCATATCTGCGCGGATGGGAGATCATCCTCGTTGGTATGTTCGCGATCATTTCTGCGATCGCTTATACCGGCGGACCTTTTCCGCTTGGATATTACGGGCTCGGGGATCTCTTCGTTTTTATTTTCTTCGGCCTCGTTGCTGTAACCGGAACATATTTTGTGCAAGTCGGTTCGATCAGCGCAGCCGCCTGGTGGATGGCGGTTCCCGTGGGCTTGATGATCACCGCCATTTTGGTTGTCAATAACTTGCGTGATCTTGAGAATGATAAAAAGGCTGGCAAGCATACACTGGCGGTCAGGCTTGGCGCAAAAGGCACGCGGACTGAGTATCTGTTTTGCATGGCGGCGGCATATTTGCTTCTGCCTATGCTTGTCTTTTTGAAGATCATCCCCACATTTTCCATGCTGGCCTGGGTCTCAATTCCGCTGGCTTTGAAGGTGTTGCGCGTTGTCCGCACGCAACAGGGTCAGGCGCTTAATGTCGCGCTGGCTGGGACGGGGCAAACAGCATTCGTGTATAGCATTTTATTTTGGGTTGGGATTCTTCTTTCGTAACTTTTTCTAGCTTACAAACTTCCACTTACATAATTTTCGTTCGGCCCAATCCACAACGAAATACATGCCCAGCCCGAGCAGACTCATGGCGATCACGCCCGCGTACATGGCTGGATAATTAAACAGTGTGCTGCCGTTATAGTAAATATAATAGCCAAGTCCGTACTTTGTGGCGAACAACTCGGTGATATACAACACCGCAACCGCTGTCCCAATGGACTGACGAAGCGCTGTCAAAATGGCGGGCAAACTGGCGGGCAGATAAACAAAGCGGAAAATTGCCCGCCTGCCTGCGCCGAGGCTGCGCAGACTTTGAAGCAGTTGCACGGGTAAACCTGCTGCCTGATCGCGCACGAGGACAATGATCTGAAAGAACAAAATCAGAAAGATAATAAAGATCTTCGCTGTATCTCCAATGCCTAAAAATAAAAACACAATCGGCACAAAGACAACTTTTGGAATGGGATACAACAAATAGATAATGGGGGAGAAGATGCGGTTCAAGGTTCTTGATCCGCCAATTGCCAAGCCAGCCGGAGCCGCGATAATTACTGAAAGTGCCATGCCTGCCGTGACGCGCCACAAGCTGACCCCAAAATGGATCAGCAGTTCGTTTTGCATTTCCTGAAAGAAAACAACGAATACTTCCCACGGCGCCGGCAAAATGGGACGATTGACCAGCATGGCAGAAAACTGCCACAAAATGATCAGTCCGATGGCTGAGAATAAAATATCACGCCGTTTCATGGCGCAGTTCCTTCCACAGCAAATCGCACAAGTCGTGATAAGCCTGACTGCTGCGATAGCTGATTTCCCCCGCCCGCGGATTTTCAAACACGCGCGGTGTTGAATCAAGCATAAGGATTTTCTTTCCCAGTGCCGCGGCTTCTTCGATGGCGTGAGTCACAATGACCAGCGTTAGATTCTGTTCTTCGCATAAAGACAGAGTTAAGTTTTGCAGGTCTTCGCGCGTGATCGCATCGAGAGATGAAAAAGGTTCGTCCATTAAGAGCAGATCGGGTGCTACGGCCAAAGTGCGTGCAATGGCCGTCCGCTGGCGTTGGCCGCCTGAAATTTGAGATGGGAATTTATCAGCGACTTCTTTTAATCCAAGCCGCTCAAGCCAATGTTCTACGCTATTTTCTGGTTGAAAATTTTTTGGCGTGTGTTTGCCATCCTGCCCGTAGAAATCGCGCACGCGTAATCCCAGTTCTGCATTCTCGCGGACTGTGGCCCAGGGCAGCAATCCGTAATCTTGTAGGATTAATCCACTACGCGGGCGCGGACGGGTGATCTGCTCGCCGTCTATGGTGATCGTTCCGCTGACCGGCATTCGCAATCCGGCAAGCAAATACAGCAGTGTTGTTTTTCCACAGCCTGAAGAACCAAGGATGGCCCAGGTTTCTCCGCGTTGAATCTCCCAGTTGAAATTCTGGAAGATCGGCACGGTGCGTGAATAACCAAATGAAAGCGAGTTGACTTGAATCATAAATTTGAAAAAGTTAGCAGGAGTCTGCCTGGGGCAAACTCCTGCCGATTATAACGGAGTCAGTTTTCAGTTAAGGAAGAAGCGAGCCGTTTACAGAGTCCGCATAGGAAATGTCAGTGGTCAACATTCCTTTTTCCTTTGCCCAGGCCAGGGCATCCATCCACTCGGCTTCGGTAGGCACACCCTGATCGGGGAAGGGCGGCACTTTGTAAGTTTCCAGCAGCGGCGGCGGAACAAGTTTTTGTTCGCTCAACACGTTTGTATATTTTTTGGGATCAAGATTTATTAGTCACTGGCTTCTTCAACGGCGGCCAAAAATGCGCGCACCGCATCAGGATTTGCATCAATAACTTCCTTGCGAAATGAAATCACACTGAAGCCATATTCAGGGTGCGCAGAATCATCCGCAACAATCACAGCACCCTGCGAAACAGCAAGCGAAGCAAGCGGATCAGGCAGCACGCCCGCGTTGAGTTCGCCTGACGCAAGCAAAGCCATGCGGTCAGGAATCTTCGGCACTGCGATAGTTTTTATATCGTCAGTGTTAAAACCTTCGGCTTGCAAAAGTCGTTCGGTGACATACTCGATCACTGTGCCTTGCGAAACGCCGATCTCAACACCCTTCAATCCATCGGGCGTTGTAATGCCGCTCTTGGCAGACGCCAGAATAAAAAAGTGACCATAGCCTTCGGTTGGGCGCAGCGCATAACGCACGGCTTGCATTTGCACCTGATCTTTGTTGAACAACATCACAGACAAAGTTTCGTTGATGGTTCCATCAGCCTGCCCCGCAGCAAGTAATTGATCGCGCTCGGGCGCAGAAGCGACAGGCACAAACTCAACATTGACTCCATACTTCGCAAACAAACCTTCCTGTTGAGCAACATACATTGGAAGTGTATCAATGATCGGCAGTACCGCAATTTTTAGTGTGACCTGTTCAACAGCACCCGCATCACTCTGGACCTGTGTAGCTGATTCAGCGTCACCAACATTTTCCGCCGGGACGGTTGGTGCGCACGCGCTCAAGATGAGGCTGAATGCAAAAACAAAAATGAATAGTGGACGTAACAAACGCATGAAAATGAATCTCCTTTGATTTTTTATTTTAGGAATCACCGGCTTGAATACGTTCTTCTGATATCCCGATGGAACGCGCCAGAAATTTTCGCAGTGACGGAAGTGACTCTTCCAATGATGGTGTGCCTGTATAGATCCAATGTGTGACGATCTCATTCAACGTGCCAACCCAGGCACGCGCAGCGATCTCGGTTTGTTGTTCTGGAATGCTGCCTTCCTGTATGGCACACTCAAGCCGCATTTGAATGATACGAGTCAAACGATCATTGATGAGGCGGCGGCGTTCTTCAAAAATTGCACCCAATCCCACAGCTTGAACTAATGCGATCTTTGCAAGTCCGCGATATTGACTGAACAACCCGAGACTGGCTATCAGTGCGGCGTCCATTTGCTGTAAACCACGCGTCTCATTTTCCATGGCTTGAGTCAAACGGCTTTCAAGTAATTCTGCAAACGTATCGCTCAACGCAAGAAAAATATCCTGTTTGCTCGGGAAGTAAAAATAAAAAGCGCCTTTTGAAGAATGCGACTCGCTGACAATATCGTCTACTTTGGTGTCGTGATAGCCCTTAGTGGCAAAGACCTTCACCGCTGCTTCCAATATGCGTGTGCGCGTTTCTTGTGAGGTGGTGGGGAATATTTCTGTCATTTTATCCTTACAAACCGACTGGTCAGTCTATTGGGGCGTATAGTAGCACAAACAGCAATCAAAGGCAAGAATTCACGAAGAATACTGTAAAAGCATGTTTTATTCGTGTAGCCACTGGTTTGAATTTGTAACTAAACCCATATTTGCCTTGACCTGTAAATGATTGAGCAAATAGTATAATGACTTAAGTTTTCTTTTTAGACCACAGTGTGGAGGGCCGGCCCGCATGAAAAATAATATTGACGAGGAGCATTTCAAAACATTGTTTGAACACGCACCGATTTCACTTTGGGAAGAAGATTACAGCGGCATCAAACGCCTGTTTGATGAACTGCGTCAGCAGGGGATTCGATCGTTGGATTCGTACCTTGATCAAAACCCCTCATTTATTGAAGAATGTGTAAAGCAAATGAAAGTGCTGGATGTTAATCAGCAGACTCTGACTATGCTTGAAGCTAAATCAAAGGAAGAGTTGATCTCTAATTTAAACGATGTCTTCCGTGATGGAATGAGTCATCATTTTCGAAGCGAAGTACTTGCCTTGTGGAATGGGGATTTGAACTGGTCAGGAGAAGGCGTCAATTACACGCTTACGGGCGCTCCGCTGGATATTCTTATGCACTGGCGCATTCTCCCCGGTCACGAGCAGACATGGAAACAGGTTCTTGTTTCGATAGAAAATATCACCACCCGGAAAGTGGCCGAACGCCGTTTCCAAAACTTATTTGAATCCTCGCCGATCTCGCTCTGGGAAGAGGATTACAGTGCATTGAAGTCCCATTTTGATTTACTCCGCGCTCAGGGAGTGACCGATCTTCAGGATTATTTGAATCATCATCCAGAAACCGTTACACATTGCACCAGCCTGATCAAGGTGCTGAATGTGAATCAAAAGACGCTTGAACTTTTTGAGGCCAGATCCAAGGAACATTTATTATCAAATCTGGATCAGGTCTTTCGGGATGAGATGAGTGACCACTTTGCCCATGAACTCGTGGACTTGTGGAATGGAAAGCTGGCCTACGAGCGTGAGGGATTAATTACTCATTAAACGGTGAGCCGATCAACATTCAACTTGATTTTCGAGTGATGCCCGGATATGAAGAAAATTTTGGCTGGGTGTTGGTTTCCATTCAGGATATTACAGCACGCAAAAAGGCTGAAGAGTATTTGCGTTATCTTGGCACACGAGATGTAATGACAGGGTTATATAATCGTGGTTATTTTGAAGAGATGCTGGTCAAACTTGAAAAAGAGCGCAAGGAGCCGGTGAGTGTCATTATTGCGGACTTAAACAATTTGAAACGAACGAACGATTCACTGGGTCATCAGGCCGGAGATAAATTAATCCGCCGTGCGGCTGAGGTTTTACCGCCGCTTTAATCCGGATCAAATTGTGGCACGCATAGGCGGTGACGAATTTGTGATGATTTTGCCGGATACCACAGGGGAAGTTGCCGTGGAATATATAAAACAGATTCACGCTCTGATCAAATTAAATAATAAATATTATCGTGAACCCGAGTTGAGTATTTCACTCGGAGCAGCCACCAGCAAACCGGATATGACGCTGGAAAAAGTGATCAATATGGCCGATGATACGATGTATCGTTACAAAAGTGACCTAAAACAACGCCGCAAAGATGACTGATCACCTGAACAATTCAAAAAGACTCTCCAATCGGAGAGTCTTTTGAATCGTGGAATTAAATCGCGCGCTTGATCTACCTGTTCAAGGCGGGATATTAAGCCATCATGATATTAAAGAGTTCCACGATGTGGGGGTCAAAATGTTTTCCAGATTGCTCGTTGATATATTGCAGCGTTTTTTGTTTATCCCAGGCTGCGCGGTAGGGACGATCTGAAGTGAGGGCATCCCAGACATCCACGATGGCAAATATTCTTGCAGAGAGTGGAATCTCTTCGCCTTTCAAGCCACGCGGATAACCCGTGCCGTCCCATTTTTCATGGTGGCAATAGGGGATGTCCAATGCAGGGCGTAAATATTCAATCGGCTGGATCATTTCATAGGCGTATTGCGGGTGCTTGCGCATGACCTCCCACTCTCCGTCCGTTAATTTATTTGGGGTGAGCAGGATGGAGTCTGGTACGCCAAGTTTTCCAATATCGTGCAGCAGTGAGCCGCGCCGTATTTGGATCAATTCATCCTGACGGATGCCGGCGATTTTTGCAAGTTTTTCAGAGAGTTGTGTTACCCGTTGTGTATGGCCTTCGGTTTCTTTGTCGCGCAGATCCATTGCTCGTGACCAGCCTTCAATGGTTGCATCATAGGCTGATAATAATTGCGAGTGAGCCTGTTCAATATTGGTGCGGTCATCCTGTAATTTTCGATACCGATTGAGGCGCGTAATGCCCAACAGGCGTGCGCGTAGTTCGTGGCGGTCGTAGGGTTTTGTCAGGTAATCATCTGCGCCGCTCTCCAGACCATTTAGAAAGGATCGTCTATCATCGAGTGCCGTCAGCATGATGATCGGAATTTCGGCAATGGCCGGGTCACTTCTGACTTGCCGACATACTTCAAATCCATCCATGCCTGGCATCATTACATCCAGCAGGATCACATCCGGCAGAATTTTGCGGATCATTTGCAGGGCTTGAGCGCCGTTTTCGGCGAATTCAAGTTGATATCCCTGTTCATCCAGAATGGATTCGAGAGTTTGCCGGCCTGCGGGGTCGTCATCCACGATCAAAATGGTACTGGTCATAGTTTCTCCTTGTTTCACGGATATTATATTTTTACATTTTTATTATCACCATACTGGTATTCCCTTATTTTGTCCTACCAGTTTTTGTCAATTAATCCATATTTGATCGCCAGCCGCACCAGCCCGGCCAGATTGCGGACATGTAATTTTTCCATTAAATTTGTGCGATGCTTTTTCACGGTCTTTTCACTAATATATAAGATTTTTCCGATCTCGCCGCTGGTGTTTTCTTCTGCAATTAATTGCAATATTTCTTTTTCACGTGGAGAAAGGACATCCAGCAGGTTTGCGGTTTGCGCTGTGTTTGGATGCAATGTGTTTTCCGTAACGATGGATGAGATGACCGAGCTCAAATAGGTTTCGCCGCGTGAAACCGCATGAATGCCCCATAGTAACTCTTCGCTGACTGAGGTCTTGAGTACATATCCTTTGACACCGCTTTGCAGCGCCTGGTGTACCAGGCCTGCGTCTGAATACATGGAAAGCAAAAGGATATGGACTGGCAGTTTCATGCTGCGGATCTGTTCGGCGGCTTGAATTCCATTTAGACGCGGCATCATGATGTCCATCACGAGTACATCCGGTTTTAGATCTGCGGCCATGGTAATGGCTTCCTGCCCGTTGGATGCTTCGCCTATGATGGTGATTTCTTTTGCGCGTTCCAGCAAAGCTCGCAGTCCGGCGCGAACCATTATGTGATCTTCTGCCAGGAGGATTCGGATCATGCGGTTCCTGTATCCTGTGTTTGCGCCAGTGGAATGTGTGCAGAGATCACAGTGCCTTTGGAGGCTGATGTGCTGATGACTAATTTTCCACCGACGAGTGTCAGACGTTCACGGATGCTGGTGATGCCGATTCCCGAATTGGGTGACGTCTGTGTCAGCGTGAAACCGATTCCATTATCCTGCACCGTTAAAACAATGCTGTGCTCATCAATGTTTAACTCCACCCAAACTTGATTGGCTTTGGAGTGTTTGAGGACATTCGTGAGTGTCTCTTGTAGAATGCGATAGAGCGTTATGGCGTGCGCATCGGGGATTTCGGGGATTTCAGGATCGGCTTCAAATAAAACACGCAGCCCGGTTCGCAGGCCGAATTCGTAGCTGTATGTTTCCAATGCTGTGCGCAACCCAAGAGTATCCAGCAGGGTCGGGCGGATATTTTGAGCCAGGAAACGCATTTTATTTAGGGTTTGATTGGTATCGGTTGTCAGCGCATCGATTCTTTTATTTAATAGATCAACTTCCAGCGGCAGGTCTTTTTGCAAATTGTGCAGATTTAGAATGTGAGCGATCAATGCCTGTCCGAGATCGTCATGAAGTTCACGTGAGAGCCTTTTCCGTTCCTCTTCCTGTGCGGTGATCACACTTTCTGCCAGACGGTGTAAATTTTCACGCTGGGTAAGCAGGGTGCGATATCGATTGAGTCTGATGATCGTATGTACCCGCAGACGTAATTCCTGCCGGTCAACTGGTTTGGTGAGAAAATCGTCGGCGCCAGATTCAATTCCCAGCAGGCGTGAGGCGCGGTCATCCAGGGCGGTGAGAATGATGATCGGCATTTCAGCAAGTTTCGGCGTGGCACGGATGCGTTTACATACTTCAAAGCCATCCATGACGGGCATCATCACGTCCACTAGAATCAGGTCTGGGATGAGCGCATCCGCTTTTTGCAGGGCGTCTGACCCGTTGGATGCCCTGATGATATTGTAGCCCTGCCCATCGAGAATCGATTCAAGTGCGGCGAGACTGGTTTGGTCATCATCAACGATCAATACGCTGCCTGCCATTTTATTTTTTTTCCTGCCGGGCGCTTAAATGTTTTTCGATAATCTTTGTAAGATCATGCATTTGAATTGGTTTGCTCATGTAATCATCCATGCCGGCAGCCAGACACTGTTCACGGTCACCGGGCATGGCGAGTGCTGTGAGCGCAATGATGATCGTGTCTTTCTGCATGTTATCAGCACGGATGCGGCGGGCGGCTTCCATGCCATCCATGACCGGCATCATAATATCCATAAGAATCACATCCGGTTTTTTTTCCTTTGCAAGAAGTACACCTTCCATGCCATTGCGGGCGATAAATACTTCATATCCTTTGTAGTGCAGATAATCACTCGTCAGTGTGATGACTACCTCGGTGTCTTCCACAAGCAGGACTTTGACGCTGCACTTCGCAGCCGACTTTGGGCTGGTCGGCGTGATTTGAGATTCGATTTCAATTTGTGCAGTTTGCTGTTTTTCAGCCCAGGGTAATGTGACGATAAAGCGGCTGCCTTTTCCAGGCTCACTTTCCAGATTGATGTGTCCGCCGTGCAAACGCACCATTTGCGAGACGATTGCCAGGCCCAGTCCGGTACCGGGGTATTCACGGGCCAGCCCCGCATCCAATTGCACAAATGGTTTAAAGAGACGTTTGATATCACTTTGCTCAATGCCAATGCCTTGATCCCAGACTGTAAAGGTAATTTCGTGGTCGATCGTATTGGTCTGTACTTGAAGACCGATTTCTTTTCCTTCCTGGGTAAATTTGACGGCATTACTCAGCAGGTTAACCAGGGATTGTTTCAGGCGGCGTTCATCGCCCAGCAAAGTGATCTCCATTTCGTCAATTTTAAGGGATACTTTTAAGGATTTTTTTTGTGCAAGTTCCTTCACCAAACGCAGGCTTGAATCGCACAGAGTTTTGACTGAAATACCCTGAAGATTGAGTTCCAGTTTTCCAGCTTCGATCTTGGAAAGATCGAGGATGTCATTGATGAGTTCCAGCAGGTGGCGTCCGCTTTCGTTGATGATGCGGATATATTTTAGTTGTTTCTCATTCAGAGCGCCGATGATCTGCTCTTCCAGGCTTTCAGAGATCCCCAAAATGGCATTAAGCGGAGTCCGCAGTTCATGGCTCATGTTTGCAAGAAATTCATCTTTAATACGCAGGGCGTGTTTCATTTCCATGTTGGCAAGCTGCAGTGTATCCTCGGCTTTTTTATAGGCGGTGATGTCGCGCCCGGCACTGATGATCAATTGCCTGCCCTTTACTTCGATTGAATAGGAATGCAATTCAACAGTTTGGATGCTTTCATTTGTTGAGGATACATTAAGCTGAATGGAGTGTTGCCGGGAATTTCCTGGTTGATTTTTCACGATCTCCATCAGGTATTTTTCCCTTTTTATCAGATCTGCCTTTGGATACAGACCGATCTCTGATATGTTTTTTTCAGAATTTCATCGCGTAAAAAATTGTAATGCTGTTCAAACGCCTGATTGATATCTATAATTTCCCCGTGAATATCTGTTACGGAGATCGGGTCTGGCACGGCGTTAAATAACAGACGGGCATAGGTTTCACTTTCGTGTAAAGACTGCTCGGTGCGTTTGCGATCCGTAATATCCATGTTGATGCCGATGATGCGTTCCGGCCTGCCGTCATTTTCAAAAACGGTGACGGCGCTCGCGGCTATATTCCGTATCGTGCCGTCAGGCCAGATAATGCGGTGCTCATTATTTAAAAGCAGGTATTTTGTTACCGCGAGTTGAATGTTGAGCTGCGATTTATCTATGTCGTCGGGGTGGATCAATTTCACCCAGGATTGATACGTACCGTCGAAACTGCCATCGGGGATATGGTGAAGTATGTACATACGTTCGTCCCAGATGACCTTGTTTTCTCTGGGATTGTATTCCCATACGCCGATCTGACCGGCATGAGTGGCGAGCTCCAGACGATGTTTTGTCGATTCGATCTGAGCAGTGCGTTCTTTTACGCGGTTTTCCAGTTCGTCTGCATGGCGGGTGGTTTCTTCATACAGACGCGCATTCTCAAACATACTGGCTGCCTGTGCGGCCAGAGTTGTGGTCAATAACTCATCTGGTTTCCTAAAGGCGTTTGCCTTTTCGCTTTCAATGCTGATCACTCCGATTACCTGTTTGCCGGTTTTAATGGGGACATATAGACCGGATTGCAAACCCGAAAAAGTTTCCTGATAGCGCGGGTCGTTTGCTAGATCATTTGAATGCACAATTGTGCCGTGTTGGACAGCCCAGCCGCTTAACCCCTGGTCGAGGTACGCCACGCTTGTTTTTAATTTTTCCTCAGCCGCATTGCGTTCCTTCTGACTGCTTAAGTTCGCTTGATTGAAAGCCAGCAGTTCCAGCGTATTGTTTTTTGGGTTAAGTAAACGAATGGCGGTATGGTGCCAATCCATTTTTTGGTCCAATAACTTAATGATTTGTTGCGCGATCTGCTTTGGATTTAATAGCTGACTGAATGATAATCCGCTTTCGTAGAGCAATTCCAATTCCATAATGCGCTGATGCAATGCCTCTTCGGCCTGTTTGCGCTCGGTAATATCTCGCACAATTGCCCAAATTCCCTCGATTTCGCCTTCATCGTTTTTGATCAGGAAAGAATGAATTTCGATCGGAAAGATCGTTCCATCTTTCTTTATATATTCCTTTTCGTAAAAATTGGAGGAGCCTTCGGGGAATATCTGTGTTTCGACGATATTTTGCTCAAACTCATGCCACTTTTTAGGCGTGATCTCTTCATAGGTCAGATGGGCAAGTTCATTGGTGTTATACCCGGTCATCTTCTGATACGACTTGTTCGACTCTTGAACAAAGCCCTGCATATTCACTCTTACAAAGCCATCTGTCATTGTGTCATACAGATTGCGGTATCTGCCTTCAGATTGAATCAGCGCCGCTTCAATTGTTTTCGTTTCCGTGATGTCGTGAAATGACCAGACGCGCCCCTCCAGATTTTCACCATTCACAATGGGTTTTGATTGGCGCTCAAAAATTCTGCCATCTTTAAAATAGAGCGTGTCAAAACTTTTCTGCTTTGATTGATAAAGCTCCTGCACTTTTTGCAGAAAAATTTGCGGCTCGATCAATTGTTCAAGTACAAAATTAAGCAATACGGTCTCGTCTTGATTCAAGGCGATCTCACGCGGAATTTTCCACATTTTATAAAACTGCTCGTTTGCAAAAAGTACTTTGTTTTCCAGATTGACAGCCAGAATTCCATCTGCAGTGGATTGTAGAATCCCCTGCAATGTGGATTGGCTTTCATGCAGCGATTCCTCCACCAGTTTACGCTCGGTAATGTTGTTATGTGTTACCACCACCCCCGCGACGCCCTCACCGAACGGAGTAGCCGTCAGCGTGTACCAGCGCTGTTGTTCCGGCGAATGACAGGCATATTCCATGCTAAATCTGGTCAACTTGCCGCTCATTACCGCTCGAATGCCATCACAGCCATTCATTCCCTCTGTGCCTGTTTCCAGGCCGTTTTCAGCTTTACAGATCTCCAGATAATTAACTCCGATCCCAGTCCGCGGCGCCGGAATGCCAGCCTCTGCGCTATTTTCCAACGCAAATTTTTCCCAGGTCTGGTTTACAGCAATGATGATTCCGCTGTGATCCAGTACGGCGATTTCAGCAGTTACAGAATCTAAAATTGCCTGATTGAAAATTTCACTTGCGCGCAGTGAATCCCCTGTCTGCTTGCACGCAGTAATATCCTGCGCGGTCATTAGTATTGATTCGTGCCCTTGAAAATCAAAAGTGCATGATGTAACTTCCACATCGATCAACTTCCCACTTTTTAATTTGTGATGCCACTGCCCCGTAATACGTTCTTCAGGATGAATATCCTTAAGGGTTAGTTTTTGAAAATCAGTCTGCGAATAGCCGTACTTCTCGATCGCCGCCTTGTTAACTCGTAAAAATGCATGCGTCTTAATATCAATGACCCACATGGGCATTGGGTGATTTTGAAAAAGCATTTGAAAGGCGAGTTCGTTTTTCCCGCTCTTTTCTTTTTGAGTCCTTGCAGCTTTGGTTTTTTTCTTCAAAACAGGTCTCTGAAGTTGAGTTTTATGAATATCTTGTTCCGCCGCTGGTTTACTCTTTTTTTCGGTCATATTAAACTCCATCAACATGCATGAACGGTATTAATATCCCATTTTTACATCATTATACGCCTGAACCCATCGGGAAACACCCTACAATATCATCGCAAAATTTCCCGTGTATACTTAAACCATGTTTTCTTCACAAAAAT
This sequence comes from Candidatus Villigracilis proximus, assembly GCF_016717045.1. Classification (NCBI taxonomy): domain Bacteria; kingdom Bacillati; phylum Chloroflexota; class Anaerolineae; order Anaerolineales; family Candidatus Villigracilaceae; genus Candidatus Villigracilis; species Candidatus Villigracilis proximus. The sequence goes on from NZ_JADJUO010000011.1 coordinate 101,144, forward strand.
TTCTTGAAAACCATGCCCGCAGAATCTCTGTTATACATATACTTTCGGCCATGTTTTCTGCCGTGGAGCCGGGCGCGGCGGTAAAAAAATATGTGCTTGAAAATCCATTGCCAAAAGCAAAACGTATTTTTCTTTTGGATTGGGAAAAGCGGCCTGCGCCATGACCTCGGCATTAGCTGACTCAACCAGCCTGACCAACAGCCTCATCATTACCAAACACGCTTCGCCTCTTAACATTGAACCTGTTACGGTTATCGAGGGAGATCATCCAGTCCCGGGCAGTTCCAGCTTGAAAGCGGGCGCTGCTGCGTTGAAGTTTGTGTCACAACTTACACAGGATGACCTGCTGATCTGTCTGATCTCAGGCGGCGGCTCTGCTTTGATGACTGCACCGCGTGTACCGCTCGCCGATTTGCAAATACTCACATCCGCATTGTTGGCGTGTGGAGCGCGCATTGATGAGATCAATATATTGCGCCGTCATCTCGATGAACTAAAGGGCGGGGGATTGATTCGGATGGCAAATGGCGCGCGCGTTGTCAGCCTGCTGCTTTCAGATGTGGTCAACGATTCGATGGAAGCCATTGCCTCCGGCCCAACTGCGCCAGACCCGTCAACTTGTGCTGATGCTTTGAGTGTGATCGCAAAATATGATCTGAAGGATAGAATCCCCGCTTCCATTATTCCTGCTTTTGTTGAAACATTAAAGCCGAGTGACCCTGTTTTTGAATATGTAGAAAATACAATAATGGCCAGTAATGAGATTGCTTTACGCGCCGCGGAAGCACAGGCACAAAAAGAATCTTTTGAAACCGTGATCATTCGCCGTGGAATGCAGGGCGAAGCCAGTGACATTGGGCGTCAGATCGCTTTGCAGTTAAAAGAATCAACACAGACAATGAAACGCCCGTTTTGTTTACTGGCCGGCGGCGAAACCACAGTTAAGTTAAAAGGGAATGGGAAGGGCGGCAGAAATCAGGAGCTTGCTCTTGCCGCCGTAGATGTATTGTCTGGTCTGCAAGATGTGATGCTGATCTCACTTGCTACTGATGGCGAAGACGGCCCCACAGACGCGGCTGGAGCCATTGTGACGGGCGAATCGGCTCACAGGGCTGAGTTGCTTGGGATGTTCGCGGCAGGCTATCTGTCGAGGAATGATGCGTATTCTTATTTTGACGCGTTGAATGATCTAATCCGAATCGGTCCGAGCGGTACCAATGTCAACGATCTGGTAATCTGCTTTGCGTATTAATGTTTATTTTCTAACCACCTGACGCTTTGTTTTTGGACGCTGATAAGCGCAGATTTTTTGGAAAACGTGAGAAAAAATAGTTTTTGTCAGCGTTTTCAGCGTTCATCTGCGTCCCATTTTAAAACTGTCTGGTGGCTAGCTTATTTTGTTACTAGTGCTGTGACAGCAAAGATAACAATGATCGCGCCTGAAATACGATTGATCCAGGCCATGTGATTTGCCGTGAGGCGCTCACGAAATAGACCAACGCCAAAACTAAGAGTCAGCCACCAGACCGCAGAACCTGCAAATACTCCGGCTACCATTGCGAGCGGCGAACCGGTTTTGTTGATAAACCAGGGGCCGGTGAAGATCGCCGCGAATGAAAGAATGGTCATTGGGTTGGTAATGGTCAGGAAAAAGGTCGAAAGATACGCGCTCAAATATCCGCTTTGACTGGCTTTTGCCGCGTGGTCGGCGGGCTTTTCAAGAAATGTCTTTATGCCAAGATACAAGAGAAAACATCCGCCGATGATGCGCAGCCAGAAAGTGTTTTCAGTCAACAGATTTGTAACGACCGTCAACCCAAATGCTGCGACCGCACCATAGACTGTGTCTGCGCTGGCGGCACCCATGCCAGATAGAAAGCCAATCAGTTTTCCATGAGAAAGCGTGCGCCGAATGCACAACACACCAATCGGCCCAACGGGAGCTGCGATGGAAATGCCGATCAAAAAACTGGTGAAGAATAGAGCTAGGTTTTCGGTCATAAAATTTCATCCTCTTTGTTAAATCAAAAAGGGACATCATTGCTGATGTCCCTTTTTGAAATGAGTTAGATTGTTGCTGCTTCTTCTTTGCGCTTGAACCAGGTTGTCCATTCGCGATTTTCCCAAACAACGAAAATGGGAGCCGCGTTAAAAATGGAGGAGTATGTTCCGCTGAAAATACCCACAAGCAAAATGATCACAAAGTGACGGGTGCTGTCGCCGCCGAATAAGACCAGAGCGAAAAGTGTCAGCATGACGGTCAACTGGGTGGTGATGGAGCGATCCAAAGTTTGCACGATGGAATGATTGACCATGGTTTCGTAGTCGATGCGGCGCAGGATGTTTGAGTTTTCGCGCACGCGGTCGAATACCACGATGGTGTCATGCACCGAAAAGCCGATGACGGTCAACAGGGCGGTCAGGAAGAGGGCGTCTGCTTCCCAGCCGAGGAAATATCCGAGGATGGCTTCCACGCCGACCACAACGAGCACATCGTGCAGCATGGCGAGAATGGCGGCAGTACCGTAGCGATAGGCATGTTCAACACCGCGGAAAGCCCACCAGATATAAAGCAGAATGGCGGCGGCGGCAAAAAATATTGCCCAGCCAGCCGCGACAGTAACTTCCGCGCCGATGGAGGGGCTGACAGAGGTGAAGTTTAAGACAGTCACTTTCGAGCCAAAGCGGGTTTCCATTTCGGCTACAATCGCGCCTTTGGTCTCATCTGTCATAGACTTTGAGCGAACCGCTAAAGAGTCTTCGCCCAATGGCTGAACAACGGGTTCGGAGATCTGTTCGTCCGTTGTAGAGAATTCCTTGTAAAGCGCTGTAATTTCTTCAACCGCTGGGCGTGTGCCTTCAAACTGCACTTCAAGTAATGAGCCGCCGCGGAAATCGATCCCGAGAGGGAACGGGCCTGTTTTTGACTGGACCCAATTAATTCCCATAAATATGATCCCAGGGATGATGATAAGCAGGGAGATGAAAAAGTAAACGTAACGATTCTTAATGATGTTCATTGCGCGCGCTCCTAAAGACCAAACCAATTCGGGTGGTCTTCGAGTTTGACTCTGTCAAGCAGTGTATGTAAAAACGTACGTGTAACGATGATGGCTGTGAATAAACTTACACCCACACCCAATGCCAACGTGATCGAAAAGCCTTTTACCATACCAGCTCCGAATCTGCTGCCAAGGAAAAAGAGGATGACGCAGGTGATCAAAGTTGAGGTGTTTGAGTCACGGATCGAAGGCCATGCGCGGCTCCAAGCCAGGTCAATGGCCTGACGCAGATTGCGTCCGTTGCGGAGTTCTTCTTTAAGGCGTTCAAAGATCAGCACGTTTGCATCCACGGCCATACCTACACTCAAGATGAAACCGGCGATGCCGGGCAGAGTGAGTACCACCGGGATCAGTTTGAATAACATCAAAGTGAATATGGCGTAACAGATCAAGGCAAGATCCGCAACGACACCGGGTACGCGATAGTAAATTCCCATGAAGAGAATTACAACTGCCAGACCAATGAGTCCGGCCAGCACGCTCTTGCGTAGACTTTCTTCACCGAGGGTTGGGCCAACGGTGCGGCTTTCCACAACTTTGATCGGGATGGGTAATGCACCCGAGCGCAGTTGTACGGCAAGCGTTTGAGCGGCATCTTGTGTGAAACTGCCGGAAATCTGACCTTCACCGCTTGTAATCGGGCTTTGAATGACCGGTGCAGAAATGACCTGTTTATCCAAAACAATTGCCAGATATTGACCTTGATGAGAGGTTGTATACTCACCGAAAATATCTGTTGCATCAGATTTCAGAACAAATGAGATCGCATATTGTCCTGTGTCACTGCGCGAAACCGAAGCGGTCTGGAGCGCGGCACCCGTCATCACTGTATGATAAATGGTTTCACCAGCTTCATTGACAGCAGGCGCATTTTCAATCCCAAAGTCGGTTTGAACGATTGTTCCCTCCAACACCGGGGTTGTGCCCATATCTACAAATTCAAGCAAAGCGGTTTGCTTTAAGGCAGCAACTACTTCTTCAGGGTTTGTCACGCCGGGGAACTCTGCCACAATGCGGCGATCACCAGCGGTCTGCATTACAACTTCGCTGACGCCAAGGGCATTTGCACGGTTCTGCAGAATGTTCTTGGCATTGAGTAAATCTTCAGCAGTGACTTCGGTCTCAGCAGGGACGTCAGCTTCAAGCAAAGCCTGAAGGCCGCCGCGCAAATCGAGACCTAATTTTGTATCCACATCCCGTTCAATGAGAGGCTGATCGTTAAATGGGTTGTAAACCAGGAGGGTTTTACTCAGGTCAACCCAAAGCGAAAAAGCGACCAATAGAACAATTAGAACCAACCAACTATTTTTATTACGCATATTTCTCACTCCATCCACAAAAATGCCAGCCTAAGGCTGGCGCGGAAGCCATTATACTCCGGTTAAAAGGTTTACGGGAATATCCATTTTTCAAAAATCGGGGTCAAATTGCACCCACATTGGGCTTCTGCTGCTGTTTGTAATTTTTCGGGCGTGGCAATATCCCACGCATTATTTTTTACATAGTTTTTTATAAATACATCAAAATTTTCTTCACCCATCTCTTCACGCAGAGCTTCAAAGAACAAACCGCCGCGACCGTAGACAATTCCACTGTATTCTTCGTTGCTATATTCTTTGACCGGCAAACCGACAGGGATTTCCTCCTGCCCAATGCTGTTCCAACGTCCTTCCAGATCCTGACGGAACCCTGCGCTGCCTGATTGCCCGTACGTGTCAGTAAAATATTGCAGGGTGGCAAACTGTGTTAATGATTCATCCAGCCACGGGTCATCGAGCTGGTCATTGCCGACCAGATTGTAAAACCATTGATGACCCACTTCATGCGCCACGGTTCCTTCCAGATAAAATTGATCCGGCTCAACGATCCATTCGGTGATGGCGATCATGCCGGGATATTCAATTCCCAAGGCGTAAGTGGGCGTGGAGACAAAATCCAATTCGGTGTATGGATAAGGCGCATATCTTTTTCCGTAGACTTCAATTGCGCGTGCCGCAACATCCAATGCAGATTCTGCGCCTGCCTGCAAATAATCACGCGTATAAAATCTTAATGTGACTCCATCCACTTCTTTCGTGAAGACTTCATACTCCGGACTCGCCGCCAGATAGAAATCACGCACCGGCCCCGCTTCATATCTGACCGTTTGCCTGTTCCCGCTTTCGTTGTGGTTGATCTCGCGCCCCGAGCCGACCAGAGTGACTCCTTTCGGCGCTTCCACTGTGACAATGAAAAAAGACATGTCTGCATAAGTCACATCGCCAGATTGCGGCGGGATTTCTGCATTCCAGCCTTCGTCATCGTAGACTGCGATCATCGGGTAGGCATGTGCCAGCGCAAGTACATCATCGTAATAGGCTTGCACACCGTAATTTAATTCAACAGATTGCGGCACCTCAAGCTCAAAGTCCATGCTAAGGGTGATGGTATCTTTCGGTTGCAGCGGATTTTTGAGCGGCACGGTCAACAGGCTGTCGTTTAGCGAATAATTGGGCGTAATGACTTCGCCATTTACATTGACTTCAGCCACATGCATTTCGCCGCCGAGGATGTTTCCAAACAAGCGGAACTTTATTTCCTTCAATTCGATATCTTCGGCGTTGGTGTAAAGTACAGTTTCCTGGCCGGTGATGTGATACAGGTCATCGGCAATATGAATTTAATATCATACATGCTGGCGTAGGGCAGTTTATTGAGTATGTTTTGATATTCGGGGATGAGTCCATCTTTGTAGACAGAACGATCTGTGGGCGAGATGGCTGGTGGAGTCGGTTCGGGGGTGGAGTCTGCTTGGGGTAGTAAGAGCAGGCATGAGGTTAAAAAAAGAAGCGTGATTGAGAACAGGAAAATATTTTTCACGGGTAATTTTCCTTTAAGAAGGTTAATGCGCGGGCGAGGACTTCTTCCGCTGGTATGCCTTCGGTGTCAATGATAAGGTGGGCGTGCTCGTGCGCGTGGGAAAGTCTGCGTTGTTGTTCTTCGTAATCGGCGATGTTCCAATTTAAATTTCGACGGGTTGTGGAGTTGTGAAACGAGCATTGTAAAAAAATAAGGACGTCAGGTGTGGTGATCGCCTGCCACATGTGTTTCACGTAGGAATGCTCCTGCGCGATGTGCCGGCAGCGATAGCCGTTTTTTCAAGCCCGGCCATCAGCGTGGATTTGCCCGAGCCGCACGGCCCGACGAGGCCGATGAGAAGATTTTTTTCAAGGTCATTCATTGTCGTGCATCAGGCGATGCAATTCATCGGGGCCGCCGAGTACGGCGAGGGTATCGCCCGCGTGAATGGGACTGCTGTCGGTGGGTGCATTTCAGATTGATGGTCACGCCGGAGCAGGACAACGTTTAGATGAAAATTATCCTCCACATAGCCGACTGTTTTTTCTGCAAAGGACGCATCTTCCGATACGACCAGACGCGCAAGACTAAGCAGCTGGCCTTCAATGGAAATGGGATTGGTAACATCCACGCCAGAAGCGGCGGCGGCGAAAACAGGTGCGGCCATTTCTGTGGCGCTCAAGGCAATGAAGCCAAATTGATCCTGGAGTGCGTGCGCGAAGTCTTCATCAAAAATGCGGACGACAACTTTTATTTTAGGATTGATGCTGCGGGCTTTGAGCGCGATCTGCAAGTTCATGGCATCGTTTTGGCTTGCCATGATGATGGTGCGCGCGTCTTTGATATTTGCGGCTTCCAGTGAGGATGGGCGTGTGGCATCTTCGTGAATGACCGGGATGCCGAGATTACGCACAACGCTGAGTGTGTCTGTATCTGCGTTGAATTCGATCGCTGCGATCTGTTCGCCCATTTCATGTAATTTAAGCGCGACGCGATAGCCGAGATGTCCCAGCCCAACGAGGATAACGTGTTTGTTTAATGTAGATGCGACTGCCATTTCCCATTCCTTTGTGCGTGCGCGGCGATTGAAGAGCAGGCTTCCAAAATCTGCCAATCCCTGCGCGAGCATAACGATCCCAATGACGGGCATTAAAAAGTGAAATAATTGTAAAACGATATGAGTTGGAAAATCACGATTGGGCGGTTGTAAAAATGTGATGGTCAGAACGATGTAAATGGCTTCGGTCAGACTATTGATCGGTTCATTAAGTAGATTTGATAGAAAATAATAAATTATGCCGCCGCCCAAAATCGCAATGGAAAACCATACGATTGCAGAGCGGAATTCGCTCAACAATATGCTTGTATCACGAATGGACGCTCGTAGATGCTGCCAACGGTGTGCGCGTGTGTCTGGTTTGTGTCTGCGTTTTTTAGCCATTGATCGGAAGCCTGACGGTCATTCTCCTTACTTCGTCTCCGGCGCGTGATGAGACTTTTAACACAACCACGCTGATATCGTCTGCGGGGCGGTTATCGTCCAGGCTGACCGCGTGTGCGAGGAGCGCGTCGGCGAGTTGTTGCGGCGCCGGGTCTTGATCCTCGATCAATGAGCGGATGGTTTCCCCGACGTTCATCGGTTGTCCACGGCGCTCGCCTGCGTGGCTGATGCCGTCTGAAAAGATCACAATGGTCAACCCGGATTCAACCCCAATTTCAGTGATGACCGGCCTTACGTTGCGCGATGTACCTAATGAAACGCTATCTTCGTTATGCGCGTCGATCTGTTCGCCGCGACAAATGAAAAGCGGCGCTGGATTGTTGCGGGTGAGTACAATGGTTTTGCTATGTAAATCTACTGATGCGATATTGAGCGTGCAGGTCACTTTGCCGGTCTTGTCGGCAAATAAAGTATCTGAAGCGGCACGTGCGGCGGCTCCGTCTCGTACGCCGTCTGCCAGCAAGCCAATCACTTTGCGCACCACCAACTGCGAAACCGCCTTCGCACCGCGTCCGCTGGTCTGGCCGTCTGCCAGCACAACTGAGAGTCCGCCGGTGGGGCGCTCCACGACTTCGAGCGTATCTCCGCTTTCAGAAACAGCGTACTTATTGATCTTTGCAACAGCGATTTGAATTTCCATTCGATAAGTATACATGCAGGCAGGTAAAACCGTAAACAGGAAAAAAAGCGCAGGCTGATTATCAAATTGTTTCTTGCCCCTCTTTCTTCAATGTTTTTACTTGACGCATCCACCGCCTACCGCTATAATCAGCCCGCTTCATTCAAAACCAACCAGACGGGCGCACTAGGCCCGTCTGATGTATGTAAAAGGAGAAAGTAAGAAATGACCCCACATCCAAAACGCAAGCATTCCAAAGGCCGTCGTGACCGCCGTCGCGCGCATGACGCGTTGACCGCCGTAAATACCGTTGCCTGTTCCAACTGCGGTTCCAAGCGCCTGCCACACACCGTCTGCTCGAATTGCGGCTTCTACAATGGCCGTGAAGTTATTCAGGTCAAGAAAGAAAAGAAAGCCAGCGAGTAGGAATCTGCAAAACGGGTCGTGACTATCACGACCCGTTTGTGTTTTAATGACTACGGAGACACTATGAAAATTAATTTACAAAGCACAGCTTTTATCTTCCCGGGTCAAGGTTCCCAAGCAGTGGGTATGGGCAAAGACCTCGCCATGCAATATCCTGTGGCGAAACAAACCTTTGAAGAAGCAGATTCGATCCTCGGGTTTGCACTCTCCAAATTAATGATGGAAGGTGCTGCGGATGAACTCAACGACACCATCAACACCCAGCCTGCCCTGTTCGTCCATTCACTGGCTTCCTACCGCGCCTTCTCGCATCTTTATCCCAATCTGACAACTGGCCCTGCCATGTTGGCTGGTCATTCGCTGGGAGAGTTATCTGCCCTCACCGCATCCGGAGCATTATCTTTCGAGGACGGTTTGCGCCTCATTCGCAAACGTGCTGAATTAATGAAACACGCCGGCGAACTTGCCCCCGGAAGTATGGCCGCCATCCTAGGTCTGGATATTCATCTGCTCGATCAGGTCTGTGACGATGCCAGCACACATGAAGAGTCTGTGCAAGTTGCCAATGACAATTGCCCTGGTCAGGTTGTTATCTCCGGTTCAAGAGCGGCCGTGGAGCGTGCCATGGCTGGCGCAAAAGCAGCCGGTGCAAAACGTGCCCTGCCATTGGCTGTGTCGATTGCTGCACACTCTTCTTTGATGGCCTCCATTCAGCAAGAGTGGAATGAAGTGGTGGTTGCTGCTCATCTATCTGCCTTGCAGATTCCCGTGATTGGCAATGTCCACGCTTTGCCATTGAGTGATGAACGCTCGATCCGCGCCGACATTATCGCGCAGATGCAATCCCGCGTCCGCTGGACAGAGTCGGTGCAATATATGATTTCAAATGGAATCAACACGTTTGTAGAAGTGGGCACTGGCACCGTGCTTGGTGGTCTCGTCAAACGCATCGCAGATGGGATGACCATTTTGCCTTTGGGAAATCCACAGGATTTTGCGGCGCTCGCCGAATAAGATAAAATGCAGGAGTTTACTCCTGCATTTTTGATTCCATATAAAAAGAAGAATTTTCAATGACCCGTAAACTTTGCTTCCTCACGATATTCTTCATCCTCACGGCTTGCGCCCCGGTGGATACTCCATCCACGGCGTATCCTGTGCCTGTCACGCAAATCCCGTTTTACGCGTCAGACACGCCTGCTCCTTTTATTGTCCCGGTTACTGATACGCCAATAATCGTCCCTCCGCCTGTTACAGATACACCGGCCTTTGTCATCCCTTTGCCTGATACTGAAACGCCAACACCGTTTCTTCCAACATCAAAATGGTGGGAAGTGTATTTCACTGACCCGTTGGTGACGAACAATCCCAATGTGATCGAGGGTTCAGTCGCAGCAAAATTAATTGAGTTTATTAATAACGCACAGACCAGTATCCACATTGCATCTTTTGAATTTAACCTGACTCCCGTTGCAGAAGCGCTGATCGCGGCCAAGAATCGCGGCGTGGATGTGAAGTGGCTTACGGATAATAAATATGGCCTGGAGTTTGATCGCGAACCCGAACGTGGACAATTTGCCCTTTTAACCGCAGCAGGCATCGAGGTCAAGGATGATGCGGGGCGGTCTGCTTTGATGCATAATAAATTCTGGATCTTCGATCAGCAGATCACCTGGACTGGGTCCACGAATATTACGGTCAATGGGGTTTATAAACAGAACAATAATGTGCTGGTAATTCATTCCCCTGAAATTGCATTTATTTATGAACGTGAATTTCAGGAAATGTGGAGCGGACAGTTCGGTCCGCGTGCGCCTTCAACAATGAGTAATCAATGGGCTATTTTGGATGGCACTCCAATTCAAGTTGTGTTTTCTGCAGAAGATCATGCGTTAAGCAACATAATCGCATTGGTAAATGATGCAAAGATCAGTGTTCGGTTTCTGGCTTTTAGTTTCACCGATTATCCGCTCGCTCAAGCGATGATCGACCGTTCAAAAGCCGGCGTGGATGTGAAAGGTGTGTTTGAAACCACCGGCAGTGAAAGCATCAATTCAGAGTTAATGAATTTTTGGTGTGCGCAGGTTCCGGCGCGGCAGGATGGGAATTCAAGCAGTTTCCTGCACGATAAGATCATCATTATTGACAACAGCATTGTGGTGACAGGTTCTTTAAATTACTCCACGAATGCGGACGAAGCAAACGATGAAAATATAGTGATTTTGGATAACGCCGAGATCGCGTCGTTGTACTTACAGGAATTCGAAAAGCTTTGGGGGCAGGCGCGTGATGTGGAGCCGGGTACCTTTGCCTGTCAGTAAATGGAACAGGTTACATTCATAATGAGGAAATCATTACCTCCATATTGAACCTTGTTGGCTGTGAGTAGTATAATGAAAATATGAATGCTTTGTCTGGCAATTTGATTGTCAGCGCCGCTTCATTTTGCGGTTGTGGAACCATATCTGGTCAGTGCAGTTTGCCTGACCAGATTTTTTTTTAATCCAGACTTCGGAAGTTTTTACGCAAGGAGAAACATGAAACTTAGCAAACTCGCAAGTGACATCGCCGAATCCCCAACCTTTGCCTTGAATGAAGAAGCCCGCTTGTTGCGTGAGCGTGGCGAGGCCGTGATCAATTTAGGAATTGGGGAGCCGAAGAATAAAACCCCCATTTCCGCTGTTTTGGCTTCGGGCGCAAAACTGACGAGCGGGGACATAAAATATGCACCGCCAGACGGCCTGCCTGCAATGAAGAAGGCCGTGATTCGTTACACCGAAGAAAACTATAGCCGTTTGGCTGCGCCTGAAAATGTGATCATTACCAACGGTGCAAAGCAGTCACTCTTCAATATTTTTTATTCAGTTTTGAATCCACAGGATGAAGTGATCGTGATTGCACCCTATTGGGTTTCATATACTGAAATGATCAAGATGTGTTTGGGAGTTCCTGTAGTTGTCACTCCCGAAGATGGGACATTTACACCACGCTTCGAAGATATTGAACGTGCAGTGACATCATCCACGCGGGCGATCATTGTTAATAGCCCGAATAATCCTTCAGGCGCAATATACCCAGCTGAGTTGATCGAGAAGATCGTCAATATGTGTGAGCGTAAAGGCATCTTCATGATCTGTGATGATATCTATCACAAACTGACCTTTGATCGAAATGTCGCTCCGCCGGCATATTCGTTTACAAATAAAGATATTGATAACTCTCACGTGATCGTTGTCAACGGCGTGGCGAAGTTATACGGTATGACAGGTTTTCGCATTGGTTGGGTGGTCGCTCCGCGTGAACTGGTCAAAGTGATGACCAATGTCCTCGCGCAAACAACTTCCTGTGTTTCGCCTCTTGCACAAGCGGCTGCGGAAGGGGCACTGAATGGTTTGCAGTCCATTGTGGATGCGCTGCGTTTGCAAATTCAAAATAATCGTGATGTGGTTTTACAGGAAATGCGGACTTTCAATGGAGTACGTTTGATCGAACCAAAAGGAACCTTCTATGCCCTGCCTGACCTGCGTGCTTTCAATGGAAATTCTGTGGAGGTTTCCAGATTCCTGCTTAAGAAGGCCATGGTGGTGACTGTCCCCGGCAAAGAGTTTGGCATGGAAGGTCACATCCGCATTTCATTTGCGGGCTCGGTGAAAGATATTACCGAAGGCATCGCCCGCATCAAGTGGGCCCTTGACCCAACTTCTCCCAATGAAATTTATATTGGTGACAAGAAAATGATTCGGGATTGGATGTAGGGAATCGGAGAAAATATTATGAACAATATACTTAATATCAAAACTCCCGCCGAATCCATTGCGCAATCACGCAAAGCGGACTTTAACCTCTCGAATCAAGGCGTCATCAATTTGCGTTTGGCCTACTGGAATTTAACTACTGAAGCATTGGTGGAAGAAGCAACTTTTTCGCAATGAAGGTTCTCTGGTTCCGGCGGACCCTTTGTTGCAAATACCGGCAAGCACACTGCTCGCAGTGCGAACGATAAATTTGTTGTGCGCCATACAGACTCGGAAAATAATATCTGGTGGGGCGTGTATAACCGTCCATTTGCAGCAGACAAGTTTGAAGTCCTGTATGACCGGCTGCTGGGATTCATGCAGGGCAGGGATGTCTTTGTGCAGGATGTCTACGGCGGTGCGGATGAGTCCTATCGGCTGCCTGTCCGCATTGTGACAGAACTGGCGTGGCACAGTCATTTCGTGCGCAATATGTTTATCCTGCCGCAGTCCCTTGAAGAATATAAACGCTTCATTCCTGAATTTACGATCATTGCCATGCCGTCTTTCAAAGGCGCACCCGCAGTGGACAGCACAAATAGCGACACATTTATTTGTCTGTCCTTTGAAAAGAAACTCGCCATCATTGGCAACACTGCTTATGCGGGCGAGATCAAAAAATCTGTCTTCACTATTTTGAATTACCTGTTGCCATTGGAAGGTGTACTTTCCATGCACTGCTCTGCAAATGTAAATCCAAATAATTCAGACGATGTTGCCTTATTCTTTGGATTAAGCGGCACAGGCAAAACTACACTCTCGGCTGATCCTACCCGCCGCCTGATCGGTGACGACGAACACGGCTGGAGCGATAACGGTGTTTTCAACTTCGAAGGCGGATGCTACGCCAAAGTCATCGGGCTTTCAGAGTCTGCCGAGCCTGAAATTTACGCCACCACCAAACGCTTCGGTACCATCCTTGAAAATGTGACTTTTGACCCCATCACGCGCATGATCGATCTTGAAGATGATTCGTTGACCGAGAACACGCGCGCTTCGTATCCGCTTGAATTTATTAATAACGCCATGCCCGAAAAGAAAGCCGGGCATCCAAAAAACATCATTCTGCTCACTTGTGACGCCAGCGGAGTCATGCCCCCGATCGCGCGGTTAACACCCGATCAAGCCTTGTATCAATTTATCTCCGGTTATACATCCAAAATCGCAGGGACAGAAGTAGGGCTTGGCAAGGAACCGGAGATCACCTTCAGCGCCTGTTTCGGCGGACCGTTTATGGTGCATCATCCATATAAATATGCAGAGCTGCTCAAGAACAAGATCGAGCGCTACGGCGTCACTTGTTGGCTGGTCAACACTGGCTGGGTGGGCGGACCGTACGGTGTTGGGAAGCGCATCTCGATTCGATACACAAGAGCCCTATTAAATGCCGCACTCAATGGGAAACTGGATCAGGTCAAATTTAAGAAAGATCCGATCTTCGGCTTTGAAGTCCCAACCCAATGCCCGGATGTCCCCGACGAGGTTTTAAATCCCGCCTCTTCATGGCATGATCAAAAGGAATATGATCGAAGATACAAAGACCTGGCGATGAGATTTAAACAAAACTTTGGCAAGTTTGAAGTTGGCACCCCGCAGGATGTGATTGACGCAGGCCCTAAAGTTTAAATAAAAAAATCCGAGTGCTTGCACTCGGATTTTTTATTTCTATTTGTACACAGGAGTTGTTGCCGGTGAGGCAAGTTTTGCAGTTTTGCCCAATTGCATCGCGTGTTCAAAGTTGCGTCTCTCAGCGTGCTGCGCGTCGATCTTGCGCTGAACATGCGGAGCAAAGAAACCTGCATAACGTTTTTGAAGCTCTGGCTTCTGCCAATCGCTGCCGCCTACCAACCCGCGGCAATTTGAGCTCCCACACCCGCAATTAAATTCATCGTAGGGCATGGTGTCGCTCATGGCATAATCAAAACATACTTCTTCACCAATCTTGATGTCTCGCATCGCAACGAGTCCGATCTGACCAGAAAGACCTGCATTCGGGTTACAAGAATGATTGACATAATCTCCTTCGCCAATGGGGCGTGGCACCAGGAAGTGACGATCTTCCACCTGGATACATAAACTACGCTCACGATCAGGGAGGTGAATAAAGGCGTCCCATTCATAGACGACGCCCCCGAAAACGGCTACGAGTTCACCCTTGTTGATGGGTTGCAGTGCATAGATGCCGTTTCCACTGCCAGTGGCCTTCGGGCGGCCTTCCAACTTAGAAGACAGATACGAACTTGGTTGTTTGGACATTCATATAACTTCCTTTTTTTGGATTAAAGATGAACAGCGCCTCCCTCGGTGGTCGAGCCGAGAAAAACGCCATTGATATTTCAATAATACATTAAATATCCTGCATGTAAAGGTTTCATGTCATATTAATGTCATCCATTTTGTTAATGATTTGTTATAAAAAATCACCCTGCACGTTATAAAAATATTACACAAACCAATTTGACAACATAAACTGCACCCTCTTTTTTGTGGATAAAAAACACGCATCAGACTCCGCCGAAACCTGCTTCCGTCCAATGGGTATTTGTTTAGCCCGAACATTTCGCCGCCCAAAAGAAACCCGTTGGACGATGAAATCGAGCTGCGATACAATACTGCCCATGATTGCTGAAAAGAAAACATATATTTTCTGGCTCGACCTGATTCGAGTGCTTAGTATTTTTATGGTGGTCCTGATCCATGCTACCAGTCCGCTGCTTAATGGCTGGGAGGATTTAACCTTTTCAAACTGGATGGCGGGGAATATCTACACCGCCATTGCCAGAGCCTGTGTGCCTCTGTTATTTATGGTCAGTGGTTATCTGTTGTTGAGCAAACAGGAAACGATCGCTTCGTTTTATGTAAATAGATTTAAAAAGGTAATCGTACCTTTTCTCGCCTGGGCAGTTATTTATCTGGTCTGGCAAAATGGATATGCAAATTACACGTTTTTCAATGCCATCAAGGCGATCATTCTTTCCATAATTACCGGCTCGGTTTATTACCACTTTTGGTTTTTGTACGCATTGATCTCCATTTACCTATTTGTGCCGCTCTTGCAGGTCTTCGTCCATTCTGCCAGCGAACAGACCTTATGGTACGCCGCGTTGATCTGGTTTGCCTTTGGTCCCTTGCTTGATTTTATCGAGCAAAATCTAGGCTATGAGCTGGTAATAAAACTTGGCTTTTTTACTGAATACATTGGCTACTTTTTCATTGGGTATGTTTTAGGCCGTTTGAAATATCCCCGCTGGGCCGTGGGATTGGCTGTTTTTGTCTATGTCGCATCTGTCGTGTACACCGCGTATGCCACCTTGAAGGTAACAGCAGCCTTTGGCGACTATAACGATTTTTATCTTGTTTATCTTCGCCTGAACATCGTGATCATGTCGCTGTCGGCATTTATATGGATGAAGGCTCTTGGCGAAAAAATGGGTACATCTCCGCAGGCGATGTCTGTAAGATTGTTCCGTGGTCTTGCGGGAGCCAGTTTTGGCGTTTATCTAGTCCACGCGATGATGCTTTCGTTTGTAAGAAGAGGGGCATTCGGTTTCGAGTTTTCAGCGTTATCTGGCCCGGCCATTTATACAGCCCCTCTTGTGACCATTCTTGTTTTTATCATCTCATTGGTTATTGTTTTGATCCTGCAAAAAATCCCGTATCTACGCGCGATTGTCCCCAATTAAATTTACTAGAGTTTGGCTTACTGTGTCCATTGCGGCCCCCAGTCTGGCTCAGGATGATTTGTGAGTTGTACCTGATTGGAGCCATCTGATCTCATAATATAGAGATCGGCCTGATCATCATTGCGCAGCGAATTAAATACGATATATTGCCCATCGGGGGAGTAGGATGCGCCTGCGTTATTTCCACCATCTGTTAATTGTATTGTGTTCCTTGTTTCCACTTCTATTTTAAAAATATCTTTGTCGCCAAACGGTCCGGCGTAGACCAGAAGATTTTTGCTGTCAGGTGACCAGTCAATGCTGCCGCCGATTCCTTGTATGCCCTCAGAAACGCGGACGTGGTTTTTGCCTTCCGTGTTCATGATAAAAATTTCATACTCCTGCGGAATGCCTACCGACATGGCGTATGCGATTTTTTCTCCATCAGGCGACCATGCGGTTGCCACGATGGTGTCTGTTCCTGTATAAACCAGGTGCGGATTTAAGCCATCTGCATTGACCATCCAAATGGATGTTGGCCCGTCTGAAGCACGGTTGGCAAATACGATGCGGCGTCCGTCTGGAGAGTAATCGGGAGAAATAACATTGCCTATATTTTCTGTCAGTTGAAAAAGTTGCTTTTCGCCGAATAATAAAAGATACAAGTCGAATGGGCCGTTGCGGTTGGACGCAAACAATAATGAACCGCCATCGGGAGTGAAGGTTGGATAGTAGTTACTGGCGTCCATGTCAGTCAGTTGTGCGAGGCCTGTGCCGTCACGATTGATCATGCATAATTGGTTGTACTCTCCACGGGTGCAGGTGAAGGCGATACGGCCTCCATTTGGATCAGTGGGTCTTGGTTGAAGGGTGAGTGTCGGTGGTGGTGTGTAATCGGATGCGAATTCAGTAAATTGTATCGGGGTGGGAATGATGACCGGGGCGGGGCGAACAAACCAGAAAAGCGATACAAATCCTGCAATTAATAGAAGCATCAAAACAGGGAAAATGCCGATCCGTGTTTTATTCCTTTTTGATTGCGAGGCGGTGAGGCCAGCCAGGCGCTCTTCCAGTGGCGGCAGGTCTTGTTGAATGCTGATCGGTTTGGGCGGCGGCAGGAACTCCCACCCGGAGAGAATGGCCGAGGTGACAGGAGCAGTTTCCGGCGTGGCGCGAAGCGGTATTTCATCCACTTGAATTTGTGCGGCAAGCGCCAGTGATGAAAGCAATTCGGTTGTGGTTTTGAGTCTGTCCCCGGCTTTTTTTCGAAGCGCCCAGAGAGTCATGCGTGAGAAATTATCTGGAATTTCCTTGTTTAGAGAAATGGGCGCGGGTGGTGTTTGGTCGAGATGCGCGTTTTGAATCGCTTCATTTGTTTTTGGCGCAGATTTGCCATTGAGCCATGCGCCGGTTGTAAGTTGGTAGAGGATTACAGTGAGGGCGTAGATGTCGGCTGCGGGGGTGAGGGGTTGTGTTGTAAATTGCTCCGGTGAAAAATATAAGCGTGGATATTTGCCGTTTTTTCCTTTGCCGCTTCGCCAATTGACGGATGCTGCAATGCCCCCTAAAAATATTTCTCCGCGCTGATTAACGCGGATCAACTCGGCTGCAAGATTGAGATGAGATAATTATTTTTATGCAGAGTTTCAAGTGCGCTGCAAACGGCTTTTATATAAATCAGGCTTCACTTACACCAACAGGTGTTTGTGTTGGGATGATCTCGCGCAGAAGTCGGGCCGTCGATCCATTCTTCCAGCAGGAAGGCAAGCGTGGGCGTTTGAAAGACGCCCAGATAATGGAAATTATATTGGGATGTGTAATGGCTCGGAGTTGACCGGCTTGCGCTTCCAGTTCCTTGATTTTCTTCAGTGATTGAAATTGTTTTTGAGAGAAGCGTAAGCGCCAGCGGTTTGCCGTTGCGAATATCTGTTGCGCGGTACAGCTCTCCCAGCGGTGTGAGCGCTATAAATTCTTCAACGTGATATTGGTTGATAAGTGTCTGGCCTGATAAAGAAGAAGACATGGAGAGATTTTACCGCGGTTGTATAAAGTTTCTTGTTGCTCATCCGTTGGTCAGTGCTTGTGTCCAAAGGATAAGAAGTCTTTTACAGAACTTCAAAGCCTGATGGTCTTGCGAGTACAGGCGTATTTTTTTACAAAGCCCAGGAAAGCATGAGGCCGAAAATCGAAATGATCAAACCAACATGCAGAAGTAGATTGCTGGTTGTTATCAGGTTCCTGGCAGGATGAATTGAAGGATCAAATTTATGATGATCATAGCGATGCCGATGATGGGGAGTAATCCTTTGCGATGCCAAAAATTCAGACATGCGATCCAGAAATTTGGACATTATGCTTCCTCCAGACATCACTATTGTCAATGGTTTCCGTTCTTCAAATCTTCCCGGGGACTGCCTGGCTTCCACTGGCTTTGGCGTGCCAGGGGCGAACTGCGCCAATAACCTGCCGGGGATGCGTCCATGCATAACCATGCCGCCGCGTTCGTGTTCCACGCGTTCCACCTGTCCCAGTTCGTGAAAGAGGGAGATCAATGCGCCTTGTTGATAGGGCAGGCGTACATGAATGGGCGAATAGGATTCGTATAGTTCCTCGCGGATCAGGTGCAGTAAATCTTTGATGCCCGTCCCTTCAATTGCTGAAATGGAAATGGCTTTGGGGAAGTTTTTTAGAATTTCGCGCGCATTTTCAGGATGATGCAAAAGGTCGGCTTTGTTGAGCGCTGTGACCATGGGAATATGATCCGCGTCGATTTCGGCCAGAGTCTCTTGCACTGCTTCGAATTGATTGAGCGCATTGGGATGCGAAATATCAACCACATGCAGGAGCAGGTCTGCTTCTGCGATCTCTTCGAGTGTGGCGTGAAAAGCGGCCACGAGCGAGGTGGGTAGTTTTTGAATGAATCCGACCGTATCTGTGATCAAAGCCAGATCATCACCAGGAAGGAGCACGCGGCGCGTGGTGGGGTCAAGTGTGGCAAATAATTGGTCAGCGACATAAACTTCTGATTTTGCAACCCGATTAAGCAAAGTGGATTTGCCTGCATTGGTATATCCCACAAGCGCAACTGTTGGGATGCGCGAACGTTTGCGTTGAGCGCGATAACGTGTGCGATGCGCTTCCACTTTTTCAAGCTCGCGTTTGATGTGTGTGATGCGGGTGCGGATCTGACGGCGGTCTACTTCGAGCTGGGTTTCACCAGGGCCGCGCAAGCCAACTCCGCCCGCAGAACCGGCACGCCCGCCGCCGCCGCCTGCCTGCCTTTCGAGATGAGTCCATGCACGGGTCAGGCGTGGCAGATTGTATTCATATTGTGCGAGTTCAACTTGCAGCATACCTTCGCTGGTGTGCGCGTGTTGTGCGAAAATATCCAGGATGAGTGCGGTGCGATCAAGCACACGGATGTTGCCCAGCGCTTTTTCCAATTCACGCTGGTGGCGTGGTGACAGTTCATCGTCGAAGATGACTACGTCGGCGAGAGTTTCCTCGGCGAGCGCTTTTAGTTCTTCCACTTTTCCGGGGCCGATATACGTTAACGTGTGGGGACGATCCAGCTTTTGAGTGAGTTCGCCGACTACGTCCACGCCTGCGGTGTCTGCCAGCAATGCAAGTTCGACGAGTGAATCTTCAAGCGCGAGAAATTGTTTTTTACCGTAGAGTTCCACGCCAACGAGGAAGGCTCGTTCACGCGGGGGTGTTGTTGGTTGAGGGATTTTCTTGGACACTGATTTCCGTTTCCGATTCTGATTTGTTTTGCTCAAATTGACTAAATAATTTTGCAATACGCGGGTCTGTCGCTTCGGTGCGTGTAGGCACTAGGACGTGAAATATTGAGCCTTTTAGTTTTACTTCATCATAGCCTTCTGAATCTACCCATATCGTACCACCATGCGCTTCGATAATTCCACGGGTGATGGGCAGACCCAGTCCGGGGCCGCCGCCTTTGAATTTTGTCTTGCCACTGGAGTGCAGGTTGGTTCTGCCTAGTTGACCAAATTTCTCAAAGATGAGGGCTTGATCCTTGGGGGAGATGCCGATGCCTGTATCGGCTATGGTGATCTCAACGAAGCCGGGCAGCAGGCGTCCGTCAATGGTGATCGTGCCGCCATCGGGTGTGTATTTTATAGCGTTGGATGTGACGTTGTGCAGCGCCTGATACAGGCGTTCCGAGTCGCCATAGAGCATAAGTTCAGAGCCTTCAAACTGGTTGACGATCAAATTTTGTTTACGGTCAGCAACCGGCTTCTTGAGTTCATTTTTCAAAAGATTTAATAAATGGCTGATCCATAATGGTTGAAAATTAAGGGTCAGTAAATTATTGTCGATCAATGACACATCGAGCATATCATCAATGATGCGGCGCATCCGCAGGATGCCGGTATTTACGCCTTTTGAGTAAACTTTCGATTTGTGAATGCCCGGAATTCTCAACCACATCCACCATCATGGATGTAACCTTCGATCAGGGTTAGTGGGGTTTTTAATTCATGCGCAGCCACGGAAATAAAATTGGATTTGTTGTGATCGAGTTCCTGAAGTTTTACCTGCGTTGCATTCAACTCGCTGGAGATGTGTGCTACGCGTGTTTCCATCTCATAACGTACGACCACGCTCAGGCTGTGTGTGAAAATCGGGATGACCGCGCCGAGCACTTCCAGCGCTTCTTCATGATCTAGGTTTTCGCGCACTACTTCCATGGTCAGGGCGATCATGCGATTCATGACAAATGAGACGAAGTACTCGCCTTCTTCAAGATTGGTTTCAGTGGGGGAGTGTCCCCAATCATAGAGGATCGGGTCAAGCCAGGCAGTATCGCCGGTCATAACAGTTTGTTCAAGCAGATTGTAAAAGCGTTCCAATTGCTCCACGAAGCCGGCGCGCACGCCCTCTCCGCGCGCCAATTCGCGGGAGATGCGTTCTACCCAAGGGGTGTGTATTTTTTGCAGTGAGTCCTGGATCGCCATTTTCTTAAGTTTACGCCCTGTTTAGATTTTTGACCATATCGGTTTGCCATTTGCGCGGGGCTTTTGCGTTGCTTCCTTCGGCTATGCCCGGTTATGGTTTCGTTTTCTCTACGACCCAGTGCCAAAGGGTATCGCCGACAGCTTGCAGGCTTTCGGCAGAGACTTTATCCGGGGTATCCTGTGTGGTGTGCCAGTAGGGATAGTCAAAATCGATCAGGTCAACGGCCGGGATGCCTGCTTCGAGGAATGGGGTGTGGTCATCCAACATACTGAATTTTTCTGTGTTGATAAATTGCTTGCCGTAGCCAAGTTTATTTGCAGTACCCCAAATTTCAGTGCGAATGGCGACATCTGAATTTTTTTTCAAGATGGATATTTAAATCCGCGTCGCCGATCATATCTACGATGACAACTGCTTCAGGCCGAATGGGGATTTCTTCGGCGAAGGCACGCGAACCTAAGATCCAATCCCAGCCTTCGATGCGGCCATTGTCTTCGGTGTCGAAGAAGACCAGCCAGACGGGGACTGTGTCTGCGGGTATTGAGCGTGCGAGCTCAAGCAGAACCGCCACGCCCGATGCGCCGTCGTTTGCGCCGGGGACGGGTTCTGCGCGTTTGGTCAGGTCGGGGTCGTGGTCGGCGATCATGCGTGTGTCGTAGTGTGCGCCAAGGATGACCTGCGGTGGCTCTGCATTTCGTTTGGCGATAATGTTGTAAATGGGATGTCCCATTCGCTCTGACTCGTGAACATCCACGATCCAGCCGGCGGATTCCAATTCTGCGATCATCCATGCGCGGGTTTTGGCATGACCCTCTGTTTCAGGGATGCGCGGGCCGAAGTCTACCTGGGTTTGCACGTCTGCGTAGGCGCGGGAACTGTCGAAGGAAACAGGAGCAGGCTCAACGTTTAGAAAAGATGCGATGTACCATCCAACGACGAGAGTCAGTAAAAGTCCGATCAATATCAGGTAAGTGGAGACTGCCCGTTTAGTCATGTTTTTCATCCAAATAACTTTTTAGCATATTTGCGGCGCGATCTGCGTAGAGTTGACCACGTTCACGTTTACCGGTTCTTTTTTCAAGTGCAAGCGGCGGGAGGATGCCGAAGTTGGCTTTCATGGGTTGAAAATCTTTGAGGTCGGCATGGGTGATGTAGTGACAGAGTGCGCCGAGCATACTTTCGTTGGGCAGGGTGAGCGGTGTTTTGTTTGCCAGCAATCGCGCGGCGTTGATGCCCGCCAGCAGACCGGTGGCGATGTTGCCCATATAGCCTTCAACGCCGGTGATCTGACCTGCGAAGAAAAGATCATCACGCGTGATATGTTGCAAGGTGGGCGCAGCACCTTTGGTGATGCAACAAATGTGTTGCGGTGCATTTGACCAAAGCGTTCGAACTCGGCATTTTCCAAACCGGGGATCATGCGCAGGACGCGTTTTTGTTCGGGAAATTTTAAATTGGTTTGAAAGCCGACGAGGTTGTAAAGACTCGCTGCGAGATTATCCTGACGAAGCTGAACGACCGCGTATGGACGTTTGTCAAAGCGCGGATCACGCAAGCCGACCGGGCGCATGGGGCCAAAGGCTAGTGAATCGCTGCCGCGCTCGGCGATGATCTCAATTGGCAGACAGCCTTCAAAGAATGCGCCGGCTTTGACTCCGGCGAGAATTGCATCTTCAAATGAACGCAGTTCGATACGTTCGGCGCTTTGCAGTGCCTGGACGAATGCGTAGTATTCATCTTTTGTGAATGGGCAGTTGATGTAATCGCCTTCGTCCTGATCGCCTTTGCCGTATCGTGAGGCGCGG
Organism: Candidatus Villigracilis proximus; assembly: GCF_016717045.1. Taxonomy (NCBI): domain Bacteria; kingdom Bacillati; phylum Chloroflexota; class Anaerolineae; order Anaerolineales; family Candidatus Villigracilaceae; genus Candidatus Villigracilis; species Candidatus Villigracilis proximus. Next base: position 123,834 of record NZ_JADJUO010000011.1, read on the forward strand.
AAAGCGATGTTCATGTTGATTGAATCCGCGTGGACGATGGGTGCGATGGCATCGAAGAAAAATAGATGCTCTTCGCCGCTCAATTTTGCAATGGATTGTGAAAGGCTGTCTGAGGTGAGTGGTCCGCTGGCGATGATGACGGGCGTTTGCGGAATTTCCTTCATCTCTTCGCGGATGATCTCGATCCTCGGGTGGCTTTGAATTTTTGCGGTGACCAAACGCGCGAAAGCTTCACGATCCACGGCCAGAGCGGCGCCTGCGGGGAGTGCGGTGGCTTCAGCGCATTCAAGCAGCATGGAGTTGAGTGTACGCAGCTCGTTTTTGAGGACGCCAGAAGCCCGGTCTGGTAGATTCGAGCCGAGGGAATTTGAGCAAACCAATTCGGCAAGGTCGCCGCCGAGGTGTGCGCCTGTGGGATTATTTGGGCGCATTTCGTAAAGTTTTACGTTGATGTTGTTTTGGGCAAGCTGCCAGGCGGCTTCACTGCCTGCCAGCCCGCCGCCGATGATGGTGATCTCTGTCATTTAAGTATTTTACCAGTAGAGAGAATGTATCATTTGAATCAATAATTGTACAATTGATGATTCAGGGATTTTTCATTCACCAAGTGCGCTATAATCTCAAAAGAGTTGTATTTATTAACTTTCTTTGCGCAGTTTTTTCAAGAAGTCATTTTTGTTTCAACCGCGGAATTTTTGCGCAGGGTGCGTTAGTAGAAAACTGTTTTTCAGGAAGAGTAAAAAAATAATAGGAGAAAAAATGAACGAACAATATCAACCGCAAAATACGAACAACAATGTTTTACCTCAGAGCACCATGGCGATTGTCAGTCTGGTTGCTGGAATATTGGGCTTCACATTATTTCCGGTCATCGCAAGTATTGTTGCAATTTTTACCGGGTATGCTGCGCGCAAAGAAACCCGTTCCGTGCCGCCAATTGCCTCCGGTGACGGCATGGCAACCGCAGGCATCATCATGGGTTGGATTCAAATTGGACTGGCGATCGTTTCTATTTGTTGTCTCATCGTTTATTTTGTTTTTGTGATCGGCCTGGTCGGAAGCAGCGCAGGACAATACTAAATTCGTTATTAACTCATGGTGTTGATACTCTGAAACTCTTAAAATTGGAGCGCTGAAAAACGCAGATGAACGCGGAGTCTCAGCGCTCCAAATCAAAAGATAGGGGCGGGGGTAGAGTCGACACGAAAATAATCCACAATGGGTGATTGGGGATGTGTTTCCTGGCCTTTGTGGATAAATTTGATTTGTATAATATCGAATGTATACAGTACTCCCAATCACATCGAAAGTTGAGGTTCATGTGCGGGTATAATTTGAATCATAGCCATGCAAACTGATACCGGTATTGAAACTCCGCTCAAGGAAGCCGTGCAACTCTCCGCAGCCGTGTGGGCTGTTTTGGCAGAACGCGTTGGCGGAGCGTGGTTGTTGCGCGCTGTGTATCACCTTAATAAATCCGCGCAAAATGAATTGATGAGTCTGATGGCAAGACCGTCCATTGATGCGTGGTTGTGCGGCGCATTAAGCGGGGGACATTCACGCTCAAGCGCAATTCCCGAAGGCCACAATCTTGTCGTTGAACGATTCTTGCCTTTCCCGTCACGGGATCGTCACAGGCTATTTTGGTCGGTGCTGATGAACAAACTGCTGACGCTCAACGCATTTGGAAATTAACCGCTTCGCTGCTTGCCGGTCATTCCATTTCCCCCAATCAACCGTTTCTACCTGACCTGCAATCTGGTTTGGCCTCCGATCTGCCGCTTGCCATCGAAAAAGTGTTAAGCGCCTTTGTGCAGGGAGTTACCTGTCAGGGTGCGTGGCTGGCGATTCGTCGTGGAGAGTCGCTTGATATTCAGGCTGAATGGAACGACACAAAGGCCAAAGGCGTGTCCATGCTAATTGACGAGAATCCAATTCTCCGTCGCGTGAACCGTTCTTTATCCGATGTGATCATTACGCATGAGCAGCCCAATTGGGATAATCTTCCATACGGCACGCTTAAGTCTGGCACTAAAAATTGGATATGCCTGCCGCTGGTGATTGGTCAACGCCTGATCGGCGTGGTTACGTTGTGGCGGCAAAACGAATTTTCGCGCACTGAGCTGGGACAATTACGCGAACTCGCCGCGCGCGTTTCACCTTCCATTGAAGTATTGGTCACGTTTTCAGAAATGGCCGCGCACTTACGGCGGCTTGGTCTGCTCAACGATTTTGTACTCACGGTTTCCTCCGCTCAAAATTTGGACCAGATCGCGCGGCGTATGTTTGGTTTGCTCTCGCGTGCTTTTAATACCGAGTTGATCGCTTTATTTTTGCGCTCCAGCGATGGCCGCGTGCTGCGTGATTACCGCATGTTTGAAGGCAAGATGAATGTCATCAGTGTTTCACTTGCCGGTCATTCGATTCAGCCGGTGCTCAAAGAGGGGCGTGTGCGTCGTGTCGTGGATACGATCAAGGAAGGTTTCGTGCCTGTGCATAAAGGGCGCGTTCCCTGTTGATCGTTCCGTTTAAATATCGCGGTCAATCCACTGGCGTGTTGATTATTGAAAACCTGCGCGCCGAAGCCTTTAGTCAATACGATGAACATTTGATGGTCGTGATCACCAGTCATCTGGCCGGGTTGATCGAATACACCCGTCTGCGTGAAGAGGCCGAAGGGCGTGCGCGCAGCCTGGGATTAATTCATGAAGTGGTGCAGCAAGTCATTGGCTTGAACGATAAAAAAGAAGTGGCTTACATCACGGCGGATCTGGTGGCGCAATATTTCAAATATGAACTGGCCGCCATCTTGCTGATAGATGATGAACAGAAATATTCCATTCAAGGCATTGGCGGTACGCAATCAGAAACGGTAAAGCGTGCGCTGGCGGGGCAGGGTTTTCTTTTGCCGAATGGCGTTACGGGACATGTCTCTCAAACCGGTGAGAGTATTTTGATCAATGATACAAAACTTGAAAAACTACATGTTCCGTTAAAAGGCTGGGCTGCTCGCTCCGAAATTTGTGTGGCATTAAAAGACGGCGAAAATATATTGGGTATTATTGACGTGGAAAGCCGCGAGCAAAATGCATTTACCCATAACGATCTGATCGCCATCGAATCTCTCGCGGGTATTCTGGCGGCGGTCATCTCCAGCGCGAATCAATATCAAAAGTTACAGGAAACCATTCGTCAGTTACGCACGATCGAGATCGAATTGAACGCCCGCATGGAGGCGCAGCGCTCTGCAGAGAATCGTCTCATTCAAGCTGCCAAACTTGCGGCAGTGGGTGAAATGGCGGCAGGCATCGCGCATGAATTGAATAATCCGCTGACCACAGTCACCGGGTTTTCAGAACTCGTGCTTGAAGAACTACCCGATGGCTCGGCGCATCGCGAAGAATTGGAGATGGTCTTGCGCGAAGCCCGCCGTGCCAGCGACGTGGTGCGTCGTCTGTTGGATTTCTCACGTCAGGGTGAGCGCACACGCATCCGCGCCGATATCAATGAAGTTGTGAACGATGTAATCGCGCTGACCCGGCATTTAATCCACACCAACAATGTGGAGTTGCGGATCGAGCTGAATGAGAGTCTGCCCTGGGTCTCGATCGACCATAATCAAATGAAACAGGTATTGTTAAACTTAATTCACAACGCTCTGCAAGCCATGCCCAAAGGCGGCGAACTGCAAGTCGGTACAAGCACCGCCAAACGGGACGAAAGAGACTGGGTCATTATGTCTGTCAAAGACAGCGGAATTGGAATTAAACCCGCAGACCAGGAGCGTATTTTTGAACCATTCTTCACCACCAAAGGAGATCGCGGCGGCACAGGCTTGGGCCTCTCGGTCACGTATGGCATTATCACTGACCACGGCGGCACCATTGAAATTTCAAGCGAGCCAGACAAAGGCTCGATCTTCGCTGTCTGGCTGCCTATTTAATAATTATGGAAACACCTTTTGTATTTGTTGTAGATGACGAACCCGGCATTGCACTCCTTTGCAAACGCCTGTTGACTCGCGCCGGTTACAAAGTGGAAACCGAAACCGCTCCACGCAAAGCCATTGAATATCTCAAGGAAAATAAAATAGACCTGATGCTGGTTGATATTCGAATGCCAGAAGTAGACGGCTTTGAAGTGATTCAACACGCACAGCGCCTTCAGCCCGATGCAGCCATGCTCATCATGACCGGACATGGAACAGTTGAAACCGCCATTCGCGCCCTGCGCCAGGGCGTAGACGGCCTGATTCTCAAACCGTTCGGTCAGGGAAGCGAATTAATAGACGCCGTCAAGCTGGCGCTGGCAGATAGCCAACAAAAGCGTGACGCCGCCCGCACACAAGCCTTACGTCCGCTATTCTCCGTCACCGAATCTTTGCTTTCTGAAACACGCCGCGAACCATTGCTCGATCTCATCATCAGTGCAATTTGCGGGCACTTGCAATGTTCACACGCCGCCTGCTATCAGCAAAATGCCGATAACAAAAATTTTACCCTGCTAACCTCACGCGGCACGCAACCCCCACAAACTTTTTTTGAATTAATTTCCCGTGTAGATGCATCCGCTACGCCTTTGCTGATCAATGCCAAAGGGCCGGGTGACGCCGCCCTAAAAGCGCATCTCGCTGACCTGAAACTGGGTGCGGCGATTCTGGTTCCAATTCTCCGCCCGAACATGCGTATGGTGTTATACGCTGCCCGCGACCTTAATCAACCTCCATTCCGCGAATCAGACCTTGAATTATTTCAGATCCTCGCGCGTCAGGCCGCTGCGGCTCTGGAAAACGCCCGGCTCTATGCCGAGCAGCTTGATTATGTTCGCAAAGTGGAAGAGTCTCAAAAGGCCTTATTACAAGCCGAGAAAATGGCCGCCGCCGGACGCCTAAGCGCATCCATTGCGCATGAGGTGAATAATCCATTACAGGCAGTTCAAAACTGTCTGCATCTTGCCGGGCGTGAAGACCTGCCCGCTGAAAAACGAAAGGAGTATTTTGATCTTGCCCGCACAGAACTGGAAAGACTCATGCTTACCGTCCGCCGTATGTTGGATTTTTATCGTCCCAGTGCAACCTCCCTCGAAAAAATCGACCTTACCGAAATGCTGCGATACATTCTAAACCTTATGTCGAAACAGCTCTCTGAAGGGAATGTCAAAGTTTCAGTTGATTCCTCGGGGAAGATCCCTTCGATACAGGCGGTAGGCAGTCAAATACAGCAGGTATTTATTAATTTGATCCTAAACGCCGCTGATGCAATGCCCGACGGCGGTGATTTAAAGATCAACACTCATCCGGTCAAAGGCGGCATTGAAATGATATTCCAGGATAATGGCAAGGGAATTCCAAAAGAAAAACAACACAATATTTTTGAGCCATTCTTTAGTACAAAGGATGGCGGCACAGGCCTGGGCCTGACCAGTGAGTTACAATATAATCACCGCACACGGAGGCACGCTTGAGTTGCTCACTGATCGCGAACCCGGCGCTTGTTTCCGCATATTCTTGCCTGTAGGAGGAAAACAATGAAATCAAATATTCTTGTAGTGGATGATGAACCTGTTGCGCGTCAATCGTTGACAGATATTCTAAAACTTGAAGGATACAACGTGGCCTCAGCCCCCAATGGACAGGCCGCAGTGGAACATGTTCGCACGCATTCGATCGATCTAATGATCGTGGATTTGCGTATGCCCGGCATGGATGGATTGGAAGTGGTGCAGGTGGTTAATCAAATCGCGCCTGATACCGAGGTGATTTTATTAACCGCCTTCGGTTCCACAGAAACCGCCATTCAAGCCTTGCGCCTGCGAATCCATGATTATCTTTTGAAACCTGCTTCTCCAGTGCAGATCATCGCAACGGTTAAAAAAGGTTTGGCGCGCCGTTCTGGAAAATCACGCGTGAGTAATGCGCTCACCAATGATGTTGTGGATGAAGCAACGATTGTGTTTAGTCTAAAAGATGGCACAACCGTTGATCTTTCCCGCCGTCAGATCAAACACAAGAGCAAGGTTGAGCATCTCACTCCCGCTGAAGGCAGATTACTGCGTATTTTGATGGAGAATGAGGGCAAGGTATTTTCTCATCGTGAACTGGTGCTGCTAGTGCAGGGATATGATACATCGCAGCGTGAAGCGCCCGAGATCCTGCGTCCGCTGGTCAGCCGGCTGCGTCATAAACTAGATCAGTTCCCTTCGCTGTCTGAACGGGTGGTTAGTGTGCGTGGAACTGGCTATCTGTACGAAGGAAACAAATAGGCAAAAAAAAAAGGATCGCCTATGGCGATCCTTCTCTTTTTTTGTTGACTAGCGGTCATACGGCGACCAAAGATATCTTTTGGCAGGCCGGGTGCGCGAATCCACGATAGCCAGCCTGTTTTTCCAGCATGTGTGGGCGGAGTCGACTTCTCCAGCATAACGAGAGTCAGGCTCAGGCCAAGTGTGATCGCGCCCAGCCATTGGAGGAAGGAAAACTCCTCGCCCAGCCAAATGTTACTAAAGATGATCGCGATCAAAAGTTCAGCGAGTCCAAGCAGGGCGGTTTGCATTCCGCCAATCTTTTTTACGCCAAGGAAAAGTGCGATCCGTGAGAAAACGGTGACAAGGGTTAATCCCGCCACAGGCAGCCATGGGATGTTTGCTGCGGGCCAGGCTCTATCAAATAGAAAATATGCGGGAACCACAATGGCGCTCATGGAAAGCAAGGTATACAAAGCAACTGTAGGCGCGGGCACTTCATAAAGCACGCGTTGATTGATGGGCAGATGCATGGCATATAAGATTGCCGCGCCGATCATCATTAGCACCCCTGTAAAATCTGCCGAACGTTCAGGGATGCTGGTCAGCAAAAGCACTGCCACAGTGGCAAGTACGATCCGAAAAAAAGTAAGCCGGCTTGGGGGTTGGTGGTCGAGCGTCAACCAGAGTGCAACAAAAAAAGGGTATAACGAATAGAGCAGTTGCCCGAGGCTGGCATTTAATCTTTCAAGCGCGAGATAATAGAGCAGCGACCCAAACCCATTGATCGCGCCTGCGAGCATACAACCTATTAATCCAACAGGGAAGATGTATAAGTATTGCCTGTAAAATATTCCAATGGTGAGTAAAAGGATTGCGGCGGCAAAACTTGTGCGCAATGCAACAACTGCAAACGGCGTAAAGCCCTGACTGATGGCTAGTTTGCCAAAGACGGGAGCCAACCCGAGAAAAAATGCAGAACTGAAAGCAGCTAAAACTCCGGCTGTTTGCTTTTTTTGCAAAAATACCGCCTTTTACATTCAGTGAGAAAGGAAGAATATCACTTAATAAGTGACTTTACTTCTTCGAGGAATTCATCGTTAAGGAAATCCCCTTTTTGCATGAGTGACTGGATCTGATCACCAAGCCTGTTTTTTTCATCGGGCGTTAGTTCTTTGCTGTGGCAACAATGACCGGAATGGTTGCGGTTTCCTGTTTTGAGCGCAGGGCTTCGATCACGGTAAAGCCGTCCATTTCGGGCATCATCAGGTCGAGAATCACCAGGTCTGGTAATTCCCGCTGGATCATTTCAAGGCCTTCCCGTCCATTACTTGCTTCGAGAATGGTGAAGTTACCTTGTGATTGTAATATCCTGCGAATCAGCCGGCGGGCTTCGGTGGTGTCTTCCACAATTGCGATCTTGGGGAATCGTTCAGGGGCAACCTGGGTTAAGGCAGAGAGTAAACCTTCCTGCGGAGTTCCTTCACGTTCACGTGTTGGGAACTTAACATCGCGTGACCAGTTTTCACCAAGAATGCTTGGGTCGGCTGGCATTGTATGACCTGTGCAAGTTAACCACTACGGTGTCGCTGGGCTTGATGATTCCGGCGCGAATCAATTTAAATAATCCGGCAAAGGCCACGCCTGCGGCGGGTTCGGCTGATATTCCTTCCATTTTGGCAAGCACATGCATGGCACGGAACGCTTCTTCGTCTGCCACGCTTTCAAAGACACCATTTGTGCTATTCACATATTCACGCAGAAATTCGTAGGCGCGGCCAGGGTCGCCGGTTGCCAGTGTTTCAATGCGCGTCATTGGCGATAGAACAGGTTCAGCTTTCTCCAATCCTTTTTTCCAACTATGCGCCATGGGGGCGCAGCCTTCCGCTTGAATGGGGGCAAAAGCAGGGATACGGTCTGTCCATCCCATTTGTTTCATTTCGCGGAAGCCTTTATAAACGCCGATGGGCCCCATACCGCCACTGATGGCTTGCACATACCAATCCGGTGTGCGCCATGGAAGGTCTGGATTGGTTTCCTGCACACCCTGAATCGAAGTTAACTGCTCTGCAATTTCAAAAGCGATGGTCTTCATGGCTTCAATGGACGTGATGGTACGCGCGCCCATGTCTTGATACAAGTGGCGTTGACGTGCAAACTCAGCGGCAACCTGTTTGCATTGATCGTAAGAGCCGGTGATCTTAATCACCTGGCTGCCATAAAGTGCGATCTCACGCATCTTTACCCCCGGCACAAGGCTTGTGACAAAGGCCCACAGTTTCATCCCCGCACGCGCGGCATAGGCTGAATAAGAGATGGCTACATTTCCTGTAGATGCCGCCACCATTTCGGTGATGCCCGCCTCTTTTAACGCAGCAATCGTAACTGAAGCCTGTCTATCCTTAAATGAAGATGTCGGTCCCTGCCGCTCATCTTTAATGTAAATATTTGGGCAGCCGAGCATCATGCCTAAATTCACAGCACGAATTAACGGTGTGCCGCCTTCGCCCAGCGACAAACTTACATTTGGGTTTCGAATGGGAAGTAGTTCGCGATAACGCCAAAGGTCCAACGGACGATTTTTTATTTTTCCGGCAGCGTTTTGGCAAGTATCTCGTAATCGTATTCAGCTTCACGCCATTGACTGTTGCATTTTGGGCAAGTAGTGGAAGTTGGGTAGTAGGGCGCGTTATGTCCGCAATCGAGACACTTGATGATAAATGACACTGTGATACAAACTCCTGTTAGGTTTTGGCCTGCGCGCGTTCCAGTGTGCGCTGGATGGTGGTAAGCAGTTCTTTTTCGTTAAATGATCCCTTTGTCAAAAGGCGCTGGCCGAGTTCACTTAATCTATTTTTCTGGTCTTCCGAAGGTTCCATGCCGCTAATGACAATCACTGGAATATCGCGCAGTTTTTGTTCAGCCCGCATATTCTCCAATATTGTAAACCCATCCAACTCCGGCATGAACAGGTCAAGGATCACTGCATGTGGAGGAGACCCGGATGAGATAATGTCCCATCCGTTTTTGCCGCCTTCGGCAAGAATGGCTTTATATCTTCCATCATCATTCAGAATTTTTCCAATTAAGCGAAGATCATTTGCGTCATCGTCAATAACAAGAACTTCGCGAATTGAGCCGTCTGAGTTTAGCCGATCCAGAGAATTGACCAGGTCGTCTTCCAGAATCGGTTTAACAAGATAATCTGCCGCGCCAAGACTGAATCCTTTTTCAAGGTCTTCGATGATACTGCACACTATGACCGGAATGTGTCTCGTATCCGGGTCACCTTTGAGGGAATCCAGTACCTGCCAGCCATCAATCCCCGGCATCATAATATCGAGTGTAATGGCAAAGGGGCGTAGTTGTTTTGCACGTTCCACAGCACGCGTTGGATCCGATAATGGAACAACCTGATATCCTTGTGGCTGTAAATAACGCTCATACAAACTAACCACTTGCGGATCATCGTCAATTGCAAGAATTACCCTGGCTGCACTGGGGATTAACTCGTTCTCTTTTTCTTTGCGGAATAAGGGCAGTGTGAAATGGAACGTGCTGCCTCTGCCCACCTGACTTTCGATCCAGATGCGCCCGCCATGCATGTTTACCAGATGCTGACAGATCGAGAGACCCAGCCCTGTACCGCCAGTTTTGCGTGTTGGAGAGTCATCTACTTGTGAAAACGCCTGGAAGAGTTTTGCCTGATCTGATTCCGAAATACCCGGCCCGGTATCGGTCACACTTACCTGGATTTCATTTCTGCCAGTCGGCCCGGGTCTTAATCCGACTTCAACCATAATATCGCCTTCATCTGTAAATTTGGCGGCATTGGAAAGCAAGTTGATCATTATCTGGCGGACGCGGATCGCATCTGCTCTCACTGTGGGTAGGTTCGGCTCAATGATCCGCTTCAACTCGATCTGCTTGTCTTTCACAAGACCCGTCATGGTTGAGAGCACACTATTGGTCACATCCACGATATTAACCTCGTCGAACGCCAACTCCATCTTGCCGGCTTCGATCTTGGAAAGATCAAGGATGTCGTTGATCAGGCTGAGCAGATGCTGACCTGAATTGTAAATGGCGGTCAGATCCTGCTGTTGTAATTCAGTTACCGGCCCGTCAATACCTTTTAGGATAACGCGCGAGAAGCCGATAATTGAATTTAAAGGTGTGCGTAATTCATGACTCATGTTTGCCAGAAATTGACTCTTTAACCTGTCAATCTCGCGCATTTCCATAACCGCTTGCTGGGAGAGCTCATACGAACGGGCATTATCAATGGCTACCGCCACCTGGTCGGCCAATGTTTGTAGTACTGTAATTTCATCTTCTGTGAAAGCGCCCGCTGTTTTTGATTGAATACCAATTGCGCCAATCACGCGGTTCCCAATTCGCAGCGGAATGGCTGCCTCAGCGCGGGTTTCAGGAAGTAATGGATTAATTTTATGAAGCGGGTCGGCTGCCACATCATTTACCACCACAGGCTGGCCTTCCAATGCCACTTTGCCCACGATGGACTTTGCGTTAATTGGCAGCGAGTGCATATTCTTTTTCATTTCCGCGCCGGCTTCACCTGTTGCTTCCCGCAATGCGGCGTTAAACCCTGTCTCTTCAACGATGAATATACCCGCATGATAGAAATCAAATCGTTCATTGATCAGAGTCACGGTTCGGGCAAAGATCGTGTTCAAATCCAATGTCGATGTGACCAGTTTTCCGATTTCTGCAGAAACCGCGAGATATTCATTTCGACGTTTAATGCCTTCTTCAGCCTTCTTGCGCTCGGTAATATCACGCGCAACCCAGAATACATTCCCTTCATCCAGTTTGGAAAGACTGGCGAGGAACCAATAGGTTTCATTCTCGATCGGCAGGTCGTATTCCAACTGAACTGTTTTTGATTCGTTTAGTGTTTCTTGAATTGCAGCAAGGAAGCGGTCTGCGGTTGCTTTTTGCATCACATCATGCATGAGCTGTCCAATCAGCTCTTCTGGCGGGCGCACCAATCTCGCCGGGTTGGTGGGAGCAATGCGCACATAGCGTCCATTTTTATCAACCACAAGCACGACATCTTCCATCGAAGAAAATAGCGCACGTAGATCAGCTTCCGATTTTGCAAGTGCCACTTCTGATTCTTTGCGTTCGGTAATATCTTCATGAACTGCAAGGAACCCGAGAATTTGTCCGTTTTCATCAAGGATCGAGCTGTTTGTGCCAGATATGAAAACAATGCGCCCGTCTTTTGTCTGATTGGTGATTTCACCTGAAATTGTGCCGCCGCTTAATAGCGTGTCCCAAAATTGTTTGTATTGTTCGGCTGGCACCACCAGATTTTAGGATGCGCGGTGTTTTACCCAAAGCCTCTTCTGCTGTATATCCATACACTTTTTGAAACCCGGGGTTGGTATATTGAATTATGCCATCGGGGTCGGTGATAAATACAGCATTATCTGTTTGGTCAATGCCAAGTTTAAATTTTTGCGCTTCCTGAAAAAGCTGCGCGTTTTCCAAAGCCAGTGAGAGTTGGTCTGTAACCTGCTTGATCAACAACTGTTCATCTGGCGTCCATGAGCGGTCGCTGCTTTCGTCTACGATGCGCAGGGTTGACCATTCGCTAAATCCTGTTGCAATGTTAACTGAATAGGAGGACGTGTTGATTTCTTCCTGTTGAACGATGACAGGTTCAAAGGGAGTTAGTGTGGATGTATGACGCTTTACCGGTCTTGCAGGGGCGGCGTGTTCGGAATTTTGCCGAACAGGTTTCGGGTCGGCAGGAAGCGGCGCTTCTTTCTCCACCTTTGGTTTGCTCTTTGGTTTTGACGCAGCATCCTCGGGTTGGAAATCCTTGAAGAGCTTGTCAAGCTGTTTGTCTATTTTCGGTTTCTTTGGCATATTCTAAAAGTTCCTGTGCAAGGATACGGTATTGTGTGGTTCCGCGTGCGCCGGGTTTGTAATGAGAAATGGGCAATCCTGCAATGGGACTTTCGCGCAGTTTTGTGTCAATTTCGATCACGGTGTTAAAGACACCTTCTCCAAATGTTGAACGAAGCTGGTCGTGAATATTGCGATGTGTGCGGTTTCTTTTATCAAGCATGGTGACAAGTATGCGATATGCCAGATTGGGATTATCTCCTTCACGTATGCGGCGAATGAGAGACATCATATTACGCAGCGCGTATGCTGAGAAATATTCAGCCTGTGTTGGAATGAGTAAAAGATCAGCAGCAGCGAGCGCGTTTTGGGTGATGGCGCCAAGTGCGGGCGGACAATCCAATAGAATATAGTTATAGGTTTGATTGCCCATATTGGCAATGGCACGCTGCAGGATGGTGGTGTAGTTTGTGCGCATCGGCAGAAATTGTTCCGAGGTTTCTATGCGCGAATTGGATTGGATCAAATCGAGATTTTCGATATCTGTTTTATGGCGGGCGCTGATCAATGGAATATTGTCGAGCATGATTTCGCTGGATGTGTATTCGGCTTCACCTGGTTCAAAGCCGAGGGATAAAGTGAGGTTGGCCTGAGCATCCATGTCAATTAACAGAACCCGATGCCCCATGTCTGCAAGGGAGGCTCCGAGGGAGAGTGTAGTTGTGGTTTTGGCGACTCCACCTTTTTCATTGGATATGGCAATTGTTTTTAACATGGCTTCCTTCCATATTGTACTATTTGTATATGATCTTTTTTATCAGGCTATTTGTCAGGTGAAGGTACGTTTTTGCGGGGGATGATCTCAACGCGGGTTGCGCCCAATGCGCGTTGTAATTCTTCAACGGCAGTTTTTATCATTTCCTGCGGACTGTTCGTACTGCGGATCTTGGTTGTAATATCAGATACGAGACTTTCACGTGAGGCACGGCGTGATGTTTCTTCAAAGAGACGGGCGTTTTCGGCTGAGAGCGCAACGCGTTCTGCGACTGCTTTGATCAGATCCATTTGATCTGTGGTTACCCGTTCGTGCTGTGGTATGTGAATGGACAAGGTCCCGATGGTTTCATTACGAATTTTTATCGGCGTTACGATCTCGTTGTATGCGCTATTGTCAATGGGTTGCACTTTTTCGCCAAGTTCAATTTGCGTTGATCCAACCGCCGAGTAGCGGAAACCTGCAAAATTTTCCTCTTGCGGCAGGCGGCTCCATGTATCGCGCAGATATTGATGCTGAATGGCTTCAGATTCTGAAAGGAGTTTTGCAGATTGATCAAACAGCCTGGCGTTTTGAATGGCAAGGCTAACCTGGTCGGCTAGTACAGATAAAATATTCACATCTTCCACAGAGAATGCGTTTGGTTCAATACTTTGGACATCGAGTGCGCCGATGATGTTTCCGGCGATCTGTAATGGGAGAGCCATTTCGGAATGCGTTTCCGGCAGATCAGGGTTATTAAAGAATACAATATCTTCACCCACATCAAGCGCAACACGCGGTTTGCCTGTGCCTGTCACATAACCAACAATACCCTGTTCGCCAATTTTCAGTTGATGGCTGCGTTTGAGCATTTTCCTTCCGCCATCGCTGTTGGCTGCGCTGAGCACTGCGTACTGACGGCTGGCGTCGGTTAGAAAAATCCCAACATGGTAAAACCCGAATTGCCGGCTGATTACTTCTGAGATGCGCGGCAATAATTCCTGCAAGTTTTGGACAGAGGTAATGGTACTTGAAATGCGTGTGATTGCCTCGAATTGTCTGGCGCGTTTTTCGCTTAATGCGCTGGCCTCTTCAAGGTCGGTCGTGCGTTGTTGAATACGCTGTTCGAGATTTTGTGTTAATTCCTGCAGCTGTTGGTTACTGACGGTTAGTTTGGCTTCGCTCTGGCGAACCTGTGTCAATGCCGAGTAAATGCTGTTTGATGCCAGACCGAAAACGATTGCGATCATAAAATAGGCGATAAAGGTTGTAATGCCATCTATGGCGGGTGTGGGCGCAATACTGGGGTTTGCGATTACAACCAGTTTATTATGGATAAGAAAAAGAACCAGAATATGTTTAATGCCGTACAAAATAGCTGTGATCAATGATCCGCGCGGACCAAGCAGCAAACCTCCGGCCACAATCACTGCACCAGAAAGAATACTGATAGGCCGTACTTCGCCATTTGCGGATATATCTACAATGGTAGACAGAATTAAGAATGATGCAATCAGGCTCATGCTGGCGGCGCGGATGTAGCCACGTTTGGCGATGAATAGCAAAACCGTTACCAGGACAACAGCCATGAGTGCAATGGGTGAGTAAAAACCGCCTACGCCGGGGTTTATGATTAGAACCAGGATGGCGGTGGGCAGAAGAATATAGGTTGCGATTAAAATGCGAAATAAAACACCTGCAGTGCGTGACTTGTCTTCGTCTTCTTCGAAAACCGGCGGAGTGAAAAAATTCCTGATGGCGTTTATCATTTCGTTCCTGTTATTAAGGTTATTTGGTGTTCTTTTCAAATTGAATCATAACTTCTGAGCCGGGCAGGGCGCGCCCTAATTCTTCCACTGCGGTCTGGAGAACGTTCTTCAAATTGATGGATGCGCCAATCTTTCCTGTGACTTCACTGATCGTTTGTTCTTTGATAACCTGCCGCTGCGATTCCTGGATTAGGCGCGCATTTTCAAGCGCGATGGAAAGACGCTCAGAGATTACTTCAGCAAGATTGACTTCGTCAGAACTCCATTGACGTCCTTTGCGGGAGCTTTTATATTGAGAGATCCGATGATCTGCCCGCGCAGCTTTATGGGCACGACAATGGACGCCTCTTCTGTGATTCCATCTGCATGGAAGATCAATACATCGCCGCGATTTAGGGCCTGGCGAATTTCGTCAGTGTCAATGGATCTGGTTAGTTTCTTTCCGCCTTGCATATTTTGGCGGTAACCGATCAGGGATTCTTCGCTGCTGAATGTTGCCCACCCTTCTTTTAGATTTTGGCGGTAGAGGGCTTGGGCTTCACTTAAAGCTTGCTGAGTTTGTTCAAACAGGCGGGCATTTTCCAGTGAGGTTGAGATTTGATCCGCCAAAATACTGAGGGTCTTTTTGTCGTTTTCAGTAAATGCACCCGGCTTTTCGCTTTGGATATCCAATACTCCAATTGTTTTACCACGCACACTTAATGGAAGCGCCATTTCGGAGCGTGTGTTTGGGAGGTTGGGATTGTCAAAGTAAACAGCATCCAGCCCTACGTCTAATGCGATGCGGGGGATTCCGGTTTGGGCGACAAAGCCCACGATTCCGCTCTCTCCGACTTCAAGCCTGTGCCCACGTGCCAGCATAATTTTTCCACCTTCGCTATTTGCGGCTTGCAGCAGCGCGTACTGACCGGTTTCGTCGAGCAGAAAATTCCGACGTGATAAAAACCAAAGCGGTCACTGACGAGGCGGGTGATAAGTGGCAGCAAGTTTTCAAGTTTTTGTTCGCTGGTAATTACCTTTGAAATTTCACTAATCGCTTGAAGTTCATTGGCGCGTTCTTCGCTCAAACGCTGAGCAATTTCGAGATCTGTTGTGCGTTCAACCACGCGCATTTCAAGATTATTTAAAGATTGATTTAATTCATCGGTCATTCGGTTGAAGGAGATGGATAATGTGCCGATCTCATCCTGTGTGCTGATATTGGCACGCGCGTGAATATCTCCATTTGCGATCTGTTCAGCAACTTTTTCAAGAGAGGTAAGCGGTGATGTGAGCACCTGCGAAGTAACAAAGCCCGTTGCAATGCTGATAATAATCAAAATAAGTGAGAGTAATACGCTGGTTCTATTTTGTTCTTTGATCGGTTCCAGATATATATCAGTGGATTGGCGAACCAGTGCGATCCACGGCTGTTTCTTCAGAAATACGCCGGTGTTGATCGATTCTGAATTTAAGGATTCCGAATAGGAGTTAAAGAAAGGTTCCTGTTGTAGATTGTTCAACCCTGCCACGATGACATCGCTTGGTTCATCCACGGCGTTCTCTTTTGGTCCGGCTGGCAGACGGTTTTCGGCTTGTAATATTACAAGCTCCACATCTGTAAAGTTTTTATACGATTTAAAAAGTTCGTCGCGTTCACTGCCTGTATAGGCCACCCGTACATATGTGTTCGTATCTACAAGTGAGATCAGAGTGCCGGCGCTGCCGGGGTTAATTGAGCGAATAATGGATTGCATGACAGTGGCGTGATACTCTACCCGTAAAACACCGATCGTATCTCCGTTTTGGGCTTTGATCGGCGAACTGAAGTAGATATTTTCTTCATTGTCACGAAAAATTATATTCGAGGCGTAGGGCAGGCCATTTTGCATGGGTCTGGTAAAGTAAGCAAATTTGCTTTCGTTCTGTCCTTGATGTTCTTCAAAGGTATCCAGAACATTGACGCCGTTTGCGTTAAGGATTGCGATCGAATGGATAAAGACCGGGTCTTTACGGGTCAGTGATAAAAGCGCAATACGCGCATTTGTGTCTTCTTCACTGCCTGAACGTGGTGGTGGTGGGAATTTCAAGTATGCACTTAATGATGATTGTTTTGCGTCTGAGAGTACCGCATTAAGTTGGACCGTTATAAATTCATCAACACTATTGGCCACTACATTGGCCAGCGTGCTTAATTGTATTGAACTTTGAGTTTGCAGTGCCCGTGTTGATGAGCTGCTGTTGAAATATCCCAGCGCGATCAAGGGAATAATCGTGATGATAATAAACGCAATAATGATCTTTGTACGCAGGGTATAGGTATTAAATTGCCTTAGAATAAAGAAAACGTATACGAAGGATACAATAATTGCGATCAGATTGGTATAGCCAGGTTTGGTGGGCAGACCAAAATCAGGGAAATACAGGTCGGTAAGGGTGATGATGGAAGCTACAATAAATGCGCTAATAATCGCGCGAGTTGCCCATAAAGGCGGCAAAGTGGCGGAAGAAATCCCAGCAACAAAAATAAGGAGCATGACGCCCAGTGCAATGCCTTGTCCTTGTGCGACAATTGGCAGGGCGAGTGACATTGTAAGTATTGTTGCTATTAAGACGCCGATCCCAAGTGTGACATGTTCGCGGTAGATTTGAAAAGCAGCAATAAATGCTGAAAAAGAAACAACAATGGTCAGGCCGATACCCCATAGCCCGTTAATTCCGTTTTGATTATAGGCGAGCGGTCCAACAATTATCGAAACCAGTGTAAACAGGGCGCCGGTGACAAGGCTGATCACAAGCGCATTTTGCTTGCGGCGTTTTTCCTGCTGCATAGGTTGTGTGATTGCGTTATCCATAAAAGCTCTCTTGTTTAAGGCAGGTACGCCGGGTCTAGTAATTCAAGCGGGTCAGTTTCTTCTGCGACGACTCCGAGCGAGATCAGGTACTCAGATGTGATTTTTGTGATGGAGTAAATTGAGTTTTTCTTCCTGTATATCAAATATTTGTTTATTATCTTCGAGGGTTAGTATCTTTAAATTATCATCAGGCAATACGTCTTCAACACTAATGTTGAGATATTTTGCGGCAATTGTCCGTGTCTCTTCCGGGTTTTGCAGACGATACTCCACTGCTTCAAACCATGCTTTTAGGAATGCCCGAATGTCTTCAGGTCTTTCATCTACGATTGATTTTCGAAATACGATCATGTCTGGAAACAGGTGCAACTGCTCCCGCGGGTAAATGATTTTATATCCGTTTGCGAGCGAATCAGACAAGTATGGTTCCCAAATATAGGCGGCTTGAACCTTCTTGTTTTCAAGGGCAGCCAGGGCATCTTCGGGATTGATTGAGACAATAGTAACATCACCAACATTCATGTTTGCACTTCGTAACATTTCGGCAACTATCAATTCATATTGGGATCCCGTCTGAATGCCGATTTTTTTTCCTCTTAGATCTTGTATGGAGTTAATTTCAGGACTGACGACAATGGCATCGTTGCCTCCGTTGTCGTGAACTGCGACAACTTTCATGAGCGCATTACGGTTGACGTTGATTGTATCTCCGACAGCTATCAGTGCGCCGTCAATTTGTCCGGCGGCCAGGTCTGGATAGGTGTCAGAAAAGAT
The DNA here is from genome assembly GCF_016717045.1 of Candidatus Villigracilis proximus. Classification (NCBI taxonomy): domain Bacteria; kingdom Bacillati; phylum Chloroflexota; class Anaerolineae; order Anaerolineales; family Candidatus Villigracilaceae; genus Candidatus Villigracilis; species Candidatus Villigracilis proximus. The sequence continues at coordinate 142,085 of NZ_JADJUO010000011.1, forward strand.
ATCATAGTAAACCGGTTCGACTTCGACTCCATATTTTTTGAAAAAACCTTTTTCCTGCGCCACGAGGAGGGTGTAATCTCCCCACCATTGCGTGAATTCAACGCGTATTGGAGAATTGGGGATTGGCGTGGTTTGTAATCCCGCGCAGGCAGTGAGAATGGTAATGAGTGGAATCAGAAGCGCAATTTTGGTTATAAATTTTCTTATCATTTTTATAATACCAGTCTTATTTTGCCATACTTAATTCAATGGAGATCGGTTCGATTTGTACGAGAACATCTGATCCGCCCAGCGCACGGCTTAGCTCCTGTGCGGCTATTTGCAGGATGGTTTCAAAGCGGGTGGAAGAACTGATCTTTGAGGAAATGTCGGTTGTCAGGCGCTCAATATCTGCCCGATGTTGTGTGGCTTGCAGAAGTGTGGCGCTTTCGATGGCAAGAGAAAGGCGTTCGGTAACAGCTTCGGCGATTTCGGTATCATCACTGGTTAATTTATAATTATTGTTTGTACGCAGATTAATTACGCCAACGATTTGTCCGCGTAAACGGAGGGGATCGCAAGGTTGGATCGGGAATTTTCTTTATTGGATAGAATCGTTTTATTCTGTGAGCGCCTGTCGAATATGCTCATCTTCGAGGAGATTCCAACGGTTTGATTGTGGATCCGATCAGTTGGAATCCCAACCCTAATGATTTTGGCTGTAGGATTCTCCATGATTCGTAGGTTTTGTCATTTAAAGAACTTTGGAATCTGGATACTGTATTGCGGGCTTCTTCCAATGCGAGGGTGTTCTTGATCGCATTGGATACCTGATCGGCGAGTGTAATTAAAACTTCTATATCATCCTGATCAAAGGCGTTTGATTCGGTACTTTGCACATCTAGAGCGCCGATCACCTGGCCTGCATACCGGAGCGGCAGGGAAATCTCAGAACGGGTGTCTGGGAGGTCTGGGTTGTCAAAGAATACGGCATCTGCGCCGACGTCCAGCGCGATGCGCGGCTGGCCGGTGGCAGTAACGAAGCCGACAATGCCGGTCTGTCCGACTTGTAATTTGTGCTCGCGTTCCAGCATTTTCTTTCCGCCTTCACTGTTTGCTGCGCGCAGAATCGCAAACTCCCGCGTATCGTTCAGCAAGAAGATGCCGGTATGATATGTATTGAATTGTTCGCTAATTACTTTTGCGATCTGCGGCAGGAGTGTTTCCAGATCTTGAATGGATGAGATCACACGTACAATCTTTGAAATCGCTTCAAATTGTCTGGCGCGTTTTGAGTTGTAGCGGTTTGCGGCATCCAGATCGGTGGTGCGCTGGTTTACGCGTTCTTCCAGGGTTTGATTAAGCTCTACTAAATTTTTGTTTGAAGTGAGCAGGTTTTTTTCACTCTGGATCGCACGGGCGATTGCATCTCGTAAGTCGGTGGTGCTGAAATAGATAAGCACTGCAATGACAATAAACACAAGAGAGAGATCGCGTGAAAACGCAAGGGGTTCCTGGATGCGCGGGGTAATATATCCATTCGTTTCGAGAAATGTAAGACCCCAAATTGCTCCAATGCTAAGAAGGGTGACAAAACTTCCTATGCGCCAGTTGATAACAATACTGGCAAGCAAACTGACCGCAATGTAAGCAATGATGACCACGTCTTTTACGCCATCGGCTGTGTATGCTTGTATTCCAAGTCCCAGCCAGCCAAGAATTACAATCACTGCCCCGCTGGCATTTAAGTTCCCTCTTCGCAGTAAATAAAGTGATAGAAACATCACGAAAATTAAGCCGGTCAGAACGATGCCTGTACTGGCCGCATTTTCATCTGCATCTGGTCCAAAAGTGGGGATCAGGGAAAACATAAACACAGCGATCACAACCCATGCAAAACCGTTAATGAATTTCGCGCGGAAATTGTATTCCGGGCTGTCGAAAACTGGCGGGCTAAACAATCTTTTGATCATTCAGTCTCCTGATTTGTACTAAATTGAATGGCAATATCTGTTCCGGGCAGGGTGTTTCCTAATTCCTGGATGGCGGTTTGAAGGATGTTTTCAAGGTTACTTGTACTGCCGATTTTTGCCGAGATTTCACCGATTGTACGTTCTTTTGCCGCGCGTTTTTGCGCTTCTTGAAGCAATCGGGCATTTTCAAGAGCGAACGAGGTTCTTTCGGCGGCTGCTTGCACCATTGCGATCTCATCATTTGTCCATATACGGTCTGGATTTGCTGCGTTGAGTTTTATGGTGCCGATCTTTGTGCCACGCAAAGTAAGTGGAATTGAAAGGCTATGCGGGCGCTGCTTGTCAGATTGATTGAGTTGTATTGTATCCACGCCATCGAACGAGAACCCTTGAACATTCTGGCGTGTGAGGAATTGTTTCCATTGCTGCCCACTTAATTGGATTGATGCGGCTTCGGCTTGTTCGAGCGCTTCGCGGGTTTGTTGGTAGGAGCGCGCATTTTGAATGGCTACACTTACCTGATCTGCCAGTGTTAAAAGGATGTTGATATCTTCCTCGGCAAAGGCATTTAGTTGATTGCTTTGCACATCCAACGCGCCGAATGTTTCGGAACCAATGCGAAGGGGGAGGGCAATTTCGGAGAGTGTATCTGGAAGGTCTGGGTTATTGAAGTAAGCAGAATCAAGCCCGACGTTAAGTGCGACGCGGGGTTGTCCGCTGTTGGTTGCGTAGCCTACGATTCCATCTCCAATGAGCAGACGATGGTTACGTCCCAGCATTTTCTTTCCACCTTCGCTGTTCGCGGCGACAAGCACTGCGTATTCGCGGCGCGTATCAAGCAGGAAGATGCCAACATGGTAAAAATCAAAATTCTCAGAGATGGCAACTGTGATGAGCGGAAGGAGCGCCTCTAATGCTTGTGTGGACCTGATGGTCTGCGCAACACGTGCAATAGCCTCAAATTGATTTGCGCGACGGGTATTTTTTTCGTTTGCGTTTTCGAGTTCCTGCGTGCGTTCGGCAACGCGTTCTTCAAGACCTGAAAGCGTATCATTTAATCTTTCGGTCATGATATTTATGGAAGCGGCCAGCAAGCCGGTTTCATCCTGAGCTTCCACGTTGGCACGCGCAGAGAGATTGCCTGCGGCTACATCTTCAACTGTTTTCGTAAGGTTTACGAGTGGTTTCGTAATTACCTGGCCGACCCAGAGGCTGATAAGAAGCGATCCAATAAAAAGGAATACCAAAATTGTAATGGCTCCCTGAAATGAAGCGTCGATCTCTTTTTGTAATTCGTCGCGTGATGTGATCAGGCCGATGTTTAATTCACTTGACGGCGCGATGATGGCGAGTCTGTAGCCTGGGGTTTGCAGAGGTGCGTACCCAATATAGTTATTGACATTGTTGATCTGAATGATATCGAGGCTTGTTTCGCCGCTGATAATCTTTTGAGTGATTGCCTGTAACTCGTCTGTGCCTTTGGCAATAATGGATTGTTTTGGCGTTTCGTTAAGCGGTATTTCTTCCGGCTGCATACCAAAGAGCGCATATCCTTGCGGGGGCATTGCGAGGATGGTTCCATTTTTATCGACAAGAAAGGCAAAGCCGGTACTGCCAAGTTTGATGTTGGATATATTTTTTGAAATTTGCGTCAGTTGTATATCTGCGCCAATGACACCTTTAAATTCTCCGGTTTTTGTGTAAACAGGTACAGACAACGTTACGATCAAGCCGGTTCCGGCCGGGTCTTGATATGGATCAGTCCAACGCGGTAGTTTTTCCGGGTTATTTTGCGGGGTGGCTATGGAAAAGAAGGATTGGTTTTTGACATCAAAATTCGCAGGAATATTTCTAGCTAGGTTTATGTTGGGATAATAGGTTGTGTACCCGAGGTCGCTGATGTAATAGATGGATACCACTTCCGGGTGTGATTTTAGAAAGCTTGTGGCGTAAAAATCGAGGTAAATGGTTGTGTTTAGATCGGCTAATAACGCTTCGTTGACAACGTAGATGTTTGGTATAAAAATGGATGATGGGTCGGCGGGCGAATTTCCATATTGCCCATTTGGAAGCCGAAGTATTTTTTCACTGGCATTCCAATAGGCGCCTTCAATAAATATTTTTTGTTGAGTTTCAAGCTGTGCGCGATACGCTGCAATCCCAAGTACGTCACTTACAGTTTTAGAAAACAAAATGTCGGCTTTACCAGCTTCTGTTTGAACGACTCGGTTGATTTGTAATATGGTATTTTCTGCAACACTCGTTTCAAATTTTTGAGAAAGATTATCCAGGATGGAGGCGACGCGCCCAATGCCAAAACCTAAAAGTGCGGCCACGATAATGCTGCCGGTAACAAGAATGCTGAAGGCTACTTTAATTCGCAGACTGAATTTTCTGAATTCCCTGATGACAATTACGCCAAACGGGATGGTAATGAAGATAACAATAATGGGTACATATTGTTCCAACTGCGGTACATTCAGGCGATTATCGGGGAGGCTCAGGTCGATCAGGAATATGATCAAACCAGCTGTAACTCCAACCGCAATGCCCGAGAGTGAATAACTAGATGGCATCGCGAGACCCGTAATGGCGATGGTTACTACGATTGATGTAACGGCAATGATTGCGCCTAAATCCTGAATAAAAAATGGAACGATGGTGACATTGATCAGGAACAAAGTAATCACAAGCATCATGGCAAAAACGAATCTGCCGCTACGCATTAAAGCGAATAACCAAATGTCGATGAGTACAGTTGCCATTAAAACTGCCGAGACGATATATAGCTGCTGTTGCCCGTTGATAAAGCCGAAATACGCAAAGAGGGATGCAGTAAGAATCGCCGCGCTCATTAAAACAATAATGATGAGATACCCATTGCGGATATTCTGATCTGTGACTTCTTTGAGGGTGTTTGTTTTTATAGATTGAGACATTTTTTTCTTTCAGAGACTATTCGTCTCCGCTCCCCATCTCGACTGTGATCTGAACGCCGCCAATTTGGTTGCCCAGCTCTCGAACAGCCGTTTTCAGGATGGTCTCAATCTCTGTACCTGCGCTGATCTTCGCAGAAATTTCACCGATGACACGCTCCTTCTCTGCGGCGTTGCGGCTTTCGCTTAGGAGGCGGGCATTATCAATGGAAAGCGCAGCACGCTGAATAATGGCTGTGATAATGTCCATTTCATCAGGGCTCCATACACGGTCGTTGTCTGTTTTTATATTTAACATGCCGACGACTTCTCCGCGTAATTTCATTGGAACTGTTGTTTGCGAAGACTTATCGTTACCATCTGCTTTTTGTTTGTAAACTTCCCCTGAACGATTTACTTCTGCGGCTCCGGCTATTTTCATGGGTTCAAGGAGCATGTTCGATTTCAATCCTTGCCTGCGAATGCCAACAAGTTTTTGCGAGCGGGTAAATTTGTCCCAGCCTGTTTGAATATCGCCGCGATAAAGCATTTCAGATTCACGCAGGGCTCTTTTTGTATCTTCATAAAGACGGGCATTGGCAATGGCGATGGAAACCTGATCAGCCAGAGCGGTGAGAATTTTAATGTCGTCCTGCCCGAATGCATCCTGTGCGGTGCTTTGCACATCAATAACACCGACAAGTTTATCCCCGCTGTGAAAAAGGGGGAGTGCCATTTCGGAGCGGGTTTCAGGCAGGTCAGGATTATTGAAGTAGATGGCATCAGCCCCAGTGTCCAGAGCGATGCGGGCAACTCCGGTTCCGGCTACATTTCCTACTATGCCTACTTGTCCAACTTTTAGTTTGTGCTCGCGTGCCAGCATTTTTCTTCCGCCTTCACTATTTGAAGCCGCAAGAACAGCGTATTCATTGTTCGCATCCAGCAAAAAGATGCCGACATGATAAAAACTAAATTGTTGACTGATCAATTGTGTAATTTGCGGCAGCAGTTCCTGTAATCCTTGAGTCTGATTGATGGCACGCGAGACCTGACCAATCGCTTCAAACTGTTTGGCGCGGCGCTCGTTGTATTGATTAGCGCGTTCGAGTTCAGAGGTACGCATCTGTACTAAATTCTCAAGCCCGGCGCTGAAAGTCTGTAATTCATTATTCCGCTCAATCACTTCTCTTTCACTGGCACGTGCACGTTTGGCACTTTCACCCAGCAGGTTGATAAGGGCTCTTTGAATAAACGCTATTGTTAGAACAATAATGGAGGCGACGATTGGCGTAATAAGGGCTGTCAATGAACTGGTTTCCGATATCAGGACGCCACTTATTTCAGCAATGCCAATGCCGAATATTGTGAGAATAATCAGGAATGTGAATACAAACGCGCCTCGTTCCCCAAGAGTTAAACCAGCCAGACTGATTACTACTGCGTATACCAAAAGGTTGATGTCGTGAAGGCCATTTCCGGGAAAAATGATAACGTAGCTGGCTCCAACAAATAATGAAGTTGGCAGAAGAATTTGAGCAGGAAGGAGAACACCTCGCAGCAGAAAGATCAAACTGATTGCTGTGGCCAATAAAACATACCCGTTAATGGTTAGGTATTGTTTGTTAAGATTGCCCACGATAGATGCGATCAATGCAGCCGCTTCTGCAATTAATGAAATAACAACAAGATTTCTCAGTAAATTGAATGGAGTTTCGATCTCGTTAGGCTGTGAATTTTGTGCTGATCTCATAGTCTCACCGTTATTTCCCGGATTTCTGGGCAGAATCTGATTGGAATTGAAGAATGACTTCCGGGCCGCTTAGGATTTTTTCAAGCTCTTCTGCGGTTGCCTCAAGAATATTCTCAACATTCAATGCAGAGCCAATACGGGCTGTTGCTTCAAAAATCGTACGTTCTTTAATGGCGCGTCTTTGGCTTTCTTCAAGCAGGCGCGTTCTCGAGGGTTAGTCCGGCGCGATTTGCTGCGGCTTCTGCAACTGCCATCTCTTCCTCTGTCCAGGTACGATTAGGGTCTTCCTGCTCAAGACCAATGACGCCAATTATCTGATTACGCACTGTTATTGGAACAAGTAAGGTCTTTTTTACATCTGAGGTATTTGTCTGTGTGACGATCGCTTTGCCCGCTTCCAACTGTTTTAATAAATTGATCGGCAGATTTTGCGGTACAGACTGCATCTGCATTCCGTTGTATTCATAGGCTGAATTTTCACGGTTGTTGAGTGCAGATTGCCACACACTTTGTGTTTGTAAACGATATGCAGTATTTAACTCGGTAAATGTACCTTCGACTTGTTGTGTCAATTGTGCGTTTTCAATCGCGGCTGCGAGCTGGTCTGCCAGTAATTGCAGGATATTTGTGCTGCGTTCTTCAAAAGCAGATTCAATATCGGTTTGAATATCAAGAATGCCGATGGTAATGTTACGGCTGCGCAAAGGCAGGGCAATCTCTGAATGTGTCTGCGGCAGAAATGGGTTTTGAAAACGGACAGCATCCTTGCCAACATCCTGTGCAATGTAGGCACGGCATGTTCTAACTACATTGCCCGTCAGTCCTTCCTGCCCAATCTTTAGTTTATAGTTTTGGTCAAGCATTTCCTGCGCAGACATACCGCTTGCAGCGCGCAGATACACGAATTCTCCCGCATCATCAATCAGGTAGATTCCGACATGGTAATAATTAAAACGTTCACGGATCAAGTTGGCAGATACATTGAGCAGCGTGCTTAAGTCGCGGATGATGGTAATGTCACGCGCAACTTCGGCAATTGTTTCCAATTCGAGAGTGCTTTTCTTGAGGTCGGCGGTTCTTTCATCAATACGCTGTTCAAGTCCGACGAGTATAGATTGAAGCTGATCTGTCATTGAATTGAACGCTAAAGCTAGTACACCAATTTCATCTGTATTCTTGACGTTGGCGCGGGCGTTATAGTCACCTTGTGAGATTGAATTGGCGACCTTGCTAAGTGCGATGATTGGATTTGTTAATGAGTTTGCGATCAAGGCGGCGATGAGCGCTACAACAATTGACGTGCCAAGCACAAAAATAATATTTGTGCGAATTTGTCTCTGAACATCGGCAAGAAAGATGGTTGTAGGACGGCTGTAGGCAATTACCCAGGGTTGAGTCTGCAGGAATGCCACTGCGATTGTGTCATCACCATTGATGTTGGGTGTAATGTCGGCTTGAAAAAAAGGTTGATTTACTGCGTTATCCAGCGCCAATTCAAAATCGGTATAATTTGTAGCTTGTTCTTCAGGTGAGGTGTTTAGAAGACGATGATTATTCACAGCGATGGAAAAATCGACTGGGTTAAGAGGCACAATGGATTTTTGGATAAGCTCCGGGTTTTGGCTGTCGGCAAGGCGAATGCTGAGTTGGTCGAGAAGCAAAACCAGTGTGTCTGTGGAGGGACCTATACTTTTTGTAATAACATCCTGTAAAACAGCCGATCTATATTTTACGCGCAGAACTCCAATATAGCCGCCATTTATATTTTTGACTGCGCTCGCAAAAGTTATGCTGGTTGTTTTATCTTCTTCATATGTAACGTATGAAACAACCGGGTTATCACTAAATTGTACGGGCAAGAAGTACGGTTCTGTAGATTCGTTGCGCAGTATATCTGAGGCGTTGTCTAATATAACATTTCCATTTGTGTCCACAAGGGCATAGGAGATAATGTTGGTGCTGTCTTTCTTGCTTAGGTTTTCCAACAGGTCCAGGGTGCGCGCCTGTATCACTGTTCCCGTCCTTACGGTTGGGGACACTGTCAGATAGGTTATAAAATCAGCAAGCTGCGCTTCCGAGCTAACGGTGCTCAATGTGTTTTGGATGAAGTTATCGAGACTGTTTGCAGTTTGTGTTGCTCCTGCTTTCAAGGAGATTTCAGCCCCTTTGGTTAGTGCCTGTTGTGTTTGAATAGTATCGCGAACAGCAATGATGACCAGGGGAATCAGAGCGATCAACAACATAAATATTACCAATCGCGTTTGCAGCGATAAGTTGTTGTTTTTTTTGCCTGAAATATTTTGTATTCGCTTTGATCTACTCTGACTCATAATAACCTTTTCGATGGCAGTATTAAGGGAGATTTTTTATTCAATTGTATTTTCACTGTCAGGAGATGCACCTAATTGGATAAACGAGCGTGAAGCGCCTAGCGCCCGGCCAAGTTCCTGAATGGTTGTTTGCAGGATGCTGTCCATATTGTTGGAGGCGCCAATACGCGATGTGACCTGGGCAATAAGTTGTTCGTGTTCTGCGCGGCGTTCCGTTTCTTCAAAGAGGCGGGCGTTTTCTATTGCCAAAGAGGCGCGGTCTGAAATGGATTGAATAATCGAGATTTCATCCTCTGTCCATTTTCTGTTCACTTCTGATGCTTCCACGTGTATAAATCCGATAATTTGTTCGCGGAATTTTACGGGAACTGCCAGGGTGGAGGGATTCTCCTTCGAAGGCCGGGCCAATATCACAGTCTCGCCTGATGCGAGTGCCTGGTCGAGGGTGGCGCTATTGAGTGTACGTGCCGTCGAGATGGTGCCGTCCGGCAGATAGGAATATCCACTTTGTTTTTCGAGTTGTTCGATGCCTGTTGCTTTTTTTGAAATACGCGAGTACTCCGCCCGTTCAGTTGGGAGAACTGTATTGATGACGATGGCGATCTGATTTGCAAGCGCACTTAAGAGGTTTACATCTTCATTGTTGAATGCGGATGGGAGCGTGCTTTGTATATCGAGTACGCCAATGGTTTTGCTGCCATATTTAAGGGGCAGCGCCATTTCGGAACGTGTTTTTGGAAGGTCGGGGTTGTTGAAGAAGACCGCATCTGAGCCTGTGTCGAGTGAAATACGCGGGCTGCCGCTTTGAGATACATATCCAACGACGCCGGCACCGCCAATTTTTAATTGATGGCGGCGTTCCAGCATATGCTGTCCTCCCTGACTATTTGCGGCACGTAATACGGCATATTCACGGTTTTCATCAAATAAAAAGATGCCAATGTGATAAAAGTTGAATTTGTCGCTGATCGTTCGGACAATTCGATTAAGTAACTCTTTGGGCTGCTGCTCGACGTTGGCGGATATTTCTTGTGAAATATCCGAGATGACTTGAAACCGGGCGGCTCTTTCCTTAATCTGTTGATTGGCTTTTTCCAAATCAGTCGCGCGCGCCGATGCGTTGTTCAAGATTTGTTGTGATATCTTCAAGTTCGCGGTTTGTGTTGGTTAATTCTTTGAGTTGTTCCTTGTCCAAATTTGCGCGGAAAATTTGAATGCCATACAACACCGCTCCAATCACCAGGACAACACCGCTTGTCTGGAAAATATTTTCAATTTCAGGAGTGGGTATGTTTGAATAATAAGGCGCTGCGAATGATGCGATTGTGGCAAGTAAGACCAGAGTAAGAAAGCCTCTTTGCGAAAGCAGTACGCTTGAAAACACGAGCGCTATGTGTACGGTCGTGTCAATGGATGAAGCGATGGAGTTTGGCGTGCCTTGATATATTCTATAGAAACCAAACGCTGTAAAGGCGTATGTGAAGATGTAAATTCCAATCCGATAGTGTTTTGTTCTGCTGAGGACATAGGCTGTCAGGGTTATGATGCTCAGGACAAGAAATGCTCCAACGCTTTTGGGGTTAAAAAAAATGGTTGCGAAGAAAGAGATGCTTTCTATCAGCGTGATTATTGAGAGTAACTGTGCGCGGCGATATTCTCCCACCGCTTTTATGGATGGGTGGGGGGCAATCAACTTGAACCAGGTTTGCCCGGCGCGTTGTATGAAAGAATTGCCTTGTTTATTTTCAGGTCGCAGATTTAACATGCTTACTTTTTTGCCTTTCCAGTACCATCTAATGATTCGCTTCTCTTTTCCTGGTTTTTAGCCTGCCCATCGGCTGAACCCAGCAATTGGAAGGTGACGGAGGCTTTACCCAGAGTTTGTCCAAGTTCTTGAACAGTTTCCCGTAGAATGGCATCTGTATGAGATACGGCGCTAATCCGCGCTGAAATATCTGAAACCAATGATTCGCGCGCTGCTCGTTGCTGCGATTCGCGATAGAGACGGGCGCTTTCCAACGCGCCGCTCAGTTGATCTGATAATGCGATCGCGAGATTGGTTTCGTCCTGTGTCCATGCTTCTGCAATTTCAGATTTCTTTAAGCGCATTGCTCCAATGGTTTGACCGCGTACTTTGATCGGGACACTGATTGTGAGGTTATCACTTCCAAGTACTACATCTCCAGTTTCAAATGCTTTTGCAAGATTTGTCTCCAGAACTTCAGAGTGCATTTGAATTGTTCCGGGTGGTGTGGCAAGGTATCCAACACGGGGTTGGTTGCGAAGAATTTTTATCCATGCGTCACGACTGATTTCACCATAGACCGTGCGGGCGGCTTCAAGCGCCTTTTCAGTCTCATTAAGTAAGTTGGCATTTTGAATTGCCACGGCAAGCTGTTCGGCAAGAATTTGAAGAGTAGCAACATCTTCTTCGGAAAAAGCCTGGGATTCTGTGCTTTGTACATCCAATGCGCCGAGTATCTGTCCGCCTACTACAAGCGGGAGTGCCATTTCTGAGCGGGTATTTGGGAGATCTGGATTATCAAAGTATACAGCGTCTTTGCCCACATCCAGAGCAATGCGGGCTTTTGCGTTTTGGGTTGCGTATCCTACAATGCTGGTTTCGCTAACTTTAAGCTGATGGTTATTTTCGAGCATACGAAGACCGCCTGTGCTGTTTGTGGCGGTTAAGATTGCGTACTCTTTGTGCTCATCCAGAAGAAAAATGCCTACATGGTAATAGCCAAAGTTTTCATTGATCAGATAGGTTGTTTGTTGTAAAAGTTCTGAAAGGCTGCGGAAAGATGTAATTGCCTTGCCTACATCGGCTACGGCTTTAACAGGTTGCTGCGATGTTCAAGTTGGCGTGTGCGATCTTCAAACCCGGTTTTCCAAAGATAGAATTGAGTTTTGTGCGCTTGTTGTGAGGCTTTTGATGCTGGAGGAAAGCATTGCCAGTTCACCGCTTAGTCTTCGGTCATCAAATTTTGCATTAAAGTTTCCCTGGCTGACTTCAGTAGCGAAATTCGCAAGTTTTACCAGTGGTCTGAGAATTGAAAGCACGGCCATGCCTGCGCCAATCGACACCAGAAGTAATGCAGAAAATAATTGCAGCAGGATGTTACGGGTTAAAGAATTGAGCGCCACCGTTTTTTCTTCGATGTTCCCCACAGAAACCGCCAGCGGGTTGGTGAGCGTGGTGCGGTAGGAACCAATTAAAAGTCCATTTTCATTATCGAGAATTGTTGTGGTTTCTCTTGCCAGTAGTTTTTGCAAAGTGTCAAAATTAAAATCTTCCAGCGCTGAGCGTCCAATTTTTTCAGGGTTGGAATGTGCCAGATAGGTTCCGTTTACAGCAATAAGAAAGAAGGCATCGCCATTTGCTGTGTTATTCATCATGTCTTCAGCAAAGGCTTGTTCCTTATCAGGTTCAATTTCATGCGGGCTGAATATATGCGAGCATGATCGCGCATGATTTCCAGCTGTGTCGTGATGATGTTGTCACGCACCTGTCTTTGAACAAACATAACTACAATCACGATCTGGAATCAGTGATAAAACCAAGAACCAAATCGTTAATCGCCAGATAATGGGCTTCTTAGTGAATCACAGCGTACCTCTTTCCTTGTTTAGCTCCATAAATTCACCTGAATCATTTTAACTTTAATTGGCTTGTGTGTTTCTTTGGGGGCGGAGGAGCCGCTTGTATGGAGCCAATGCTGATCTCGGCTTCCTTTAGATCGAACACTCTGCGCAGTTCAGTCGCAGCCGTGCGGACAACTGATTCGACATCCAGTGTTTCACGTACTCTTGAAGAGATGTTCGCGATCATTTGATCACGCAGCGCGCTTTTTTGTGCTTCGTCAACGAGTCTGCTGTTTTCCAGCGCCAGAGATACCTGATCTGCTATTTTTTCGATCAAGCTTCTCTCACGTTCAGACCAGGATGCTGCACTGCCTTTTCTAAGAAGATTAATCGCGCCGATTTTTTGCCCGTGTAGAACGAGGGGTATCCTTAGGCTCGTTATTACTTTCTCTTTTTGTTTGATGAAAATATTGGGCGTACACCTGCCGGGGTATATTGATAAGCGGGTGTGTGGCGGCTGGTTAATTTCGTCCAGGTCTGTTTTGTTTGAATGGATGTATTTGATTCAAGTTGGTTGATGAGAGCTTTTGTCTCATCGATCAGGCGTACATTGTCTATGGAGATTGCGATCAGATCCGCAAGGGTTTGCATAATTTCCGCATCTTGAGGCGTGAAAGCTTGTGGTTGTTCAGAGTGCAAATCCAAAACGCCGATCACTTCGCCACGTACGGTGAGAGGAAGCATCATACGTGAACGGGTAAGTGGAAAGTTTGTTCGCGAATAAAATTTGCATTGCCAATATCAGAGGCAATATAAGAGCGGTTTTGTTCGACAACCAAATGAACTGCGTTTCGCCTGTCGGGCTCAATGCGGAATCCCTGTCCAATGAGGTTTTTCCGACGGCCGATGATGCAGATTGCAGGAATGCGTTTCTTTTCCTTCATCAAGCAAATAAAGCCCGACGTGATAATAACTAAATTGTTCCGAGGTTAACTTTGTTGCCGCTTCCATCAGTTCACCAATGCTTTGAATTTCTGCAACAGTGCGCGCTACGGTTGTGGAGGAACGCAGTTGGATTGCTCTTGCTTCAATTTCTTCCGTGCGTTCCTGCACTCTTAGTTCCAATTGCGCGCGCTCAGAGATAAGCGTTGTAAGTGTGGATTGCGTCTGCTGAATCACTTTTGCAAATTCATTTTTAAAGAGCCTGATGGCGACAATGAGGGTAATGCTGACACCGAGAAAATCAGCGCCATATATTGCCCAGTCTGCGATGGTTGTGATGGGTGCGCTTTTGTTCGTAAATTCAAACGATCCTAGCTGTTGTAATACGGCAATGGATGTTAGTATCGCAATGCTGGCGATCAGAGCGAGTAGTTCCATTCTGTTATCGAATAACAGGGCGGATAAAACCACAAAGATCAATAGGAATAAACTTCCATCAACCCATGGTCCCACGGCCAGAATTGCGTTGACCCCAACCGCAAAGATCATCATTAGTAACGTGTATGCTCGAATATTATAAGTGGCAGGCAGAATGGAAACTGCAAGCAGAATGAGATACAGGCCGATAAATAGAATGCGGTCGTTTAGTGTTGCTGTTGAATAGGAGGAAGCTATTAGTGCAATACCCGCGACGCATGAAATGCGCAGAATAACCAGAATAAATTTTTCGCGCCACCCTTTGTAGTTAAAGGCGGCTGAAGCAACTGAGTCCTGGGCGGGTTTCTGAGATGCCGGGCCTGTACTAAACATTTTTATTATCCATGGAGACTTCAATATCCACTTCTGCGGCTTCCAATGCCCTGCCAAGCTCCCGGACGGTGGTTTGAAGAATGCTGTCCATTGTGGTGGATGCCCATACTTTTGCGATGATCTCGTTCGCCATTCTTTCGCGTGAAGCAATGGATTGACTTTCCTCCACGAGGCGCGCATTTTCCAGTGCAAGCGCAGCTTGTGTGGCAATGGATTCTATAAGATTTTTTTGCTCCAGCGTCCATTCTTCGTTGGCAGTTAGTTGGATCTGTCCAATGATTTGATCTCTAAGTGTAATCGGAACTTCGATTTCACTTCCCAAAGATTCATTATCTCCAATGGCATATTCCAGGTTTTGCTCGGCGGTCAGAGAAGACCATGCACTTTGTAGATATTGACGCTGTGTAGCGCGCATTTCAGAAAGGCTTTGCTGCGCCTCTTTGAATAAACGCGAGTTTTCAAGGGCGATGGATACTTCGTTTGCCATATTTTGGTAGGTATCCACATCTTGAGGCAGAAACGCATTTTCCTTTGTGGAGTGCATTTCCAATGCGCCGATGACCCGTTCGCCTACTGCGAGCGGTAATATGATCTGGGAGCGGGTGTAAGGGAGCAGGGGATTGTCAAAGCGAATAGGATCAGGTCCGGTGTCCAGTGCGATGCGTGCCTGTCTGGTGCGTATCGCCGCCCCAATTATGCTTTTCCCGTTTATATCAATGCGGTGCTTATTTTCACGCAGTACTTTGCCTGCATCTCCAGTGGCTTCTTTAAGCTCAGCCCATTGACCTGTGATGTCTATTAAAAAGACAGCTGTGTAATAACATTCAAACTCATTGCCAATTAAGTAGCTGGCACGCGCCAGTAATTCATCAGGGTCGAGAATGGATGTCACTGTACGGCCAATTTCATTAACTCTTTTTAATTTTATCGTGCGCTCATTAACTTTATCTTCGAGGCTGTTGCGTTCATCTTGCAGGACGCTGAGGTTAATGTCAATTTGCCTTTGGGCATCGAGAAATTCATTTTCCAGACGTTGAAACCCAAAAATAATTACCGCGCCGAACATGATGATCGCGCCGCTTGCGCTTAACCAATCATCCAGCCTGGTTGGAACGGCATTCGGATTGATTGGAAGCAGTGTTCCATTCAGCATTAAAAATCCGAAAATGATACATGCCAATATGTCTAACACGATTGCAATGATCCCCGCTTTTGGAGATAGAAGCATGGTGGAGAAAATAATCAATCCCAGAAAAAAGAAAATGCCGTCTCCCAGGATGCCGTGGGTTGCCAGTTCGCTTAGTCCCAGCACAAAAATGTTGAGCAGAAAAACACCCATGCGAATTGAATAGGAAAAGCGAATGAATGTTACGATGCCCGTGGATACGTAAGTTGCAATGAAGACGATTCCTACAATCGAGCTTTTTACACTATTAATCGCAGGGATCAAAAGAAATGCACCAAATATAAGTACACCTATCAGAAGAGGAAGCGCAAAACTTTCACGCCAGTTCTTATATAGTGTGCGTGTTGATTCTTCCGGGCTAAAGGCTTTGTTGGTTGAAAAAATACCTGCCATATTAAGAGCCTTCTTTTCCTTTTTGATCGTTTTCGGGCTTTACTTGCAGTTTTGTGTAACGTGCTCCGGTAATGCGCGTTAATTCGCTGGCGGTTGTCATCATAATGGATTGAATATCAGTTGATCTGCGTATCTTACTTGTGACTTCGTAAGATCAAGCGCTCCCGTTCAGCTTGCACGCGGATCTGCTCCAGCAGGCGGGCGTTTGCGATAATGGCCGCAAGGCTTCCTCCAAGAGTGCCGAGCATTTCCTCGTCGTTTTCAGTGTACGCGTCGATTTGTTCGCTTTCCACATTTAAAACACCCAGCAATTCATTGCGATAGATCAAATGGAATAGCCAGCTCGGAACGTGTGTTTGAACTGACTAGAATATAACGTGGGTCTGCGGCTACGTCCTTGATGCGCAGTGGGCGTTTGTGTGATGCGCCCAGCCGGTAACACCGCTGCCGATTGGGACACGAACCTTGTTGATCTCTTCTGCGTAGCCCATGGAGGCTTTGACTTCAAGATTTTTCTTTTCTCGATCAACAAGCATGATCGTTACGCGGTCTCCGCCCAGGGTTACTTGTAATCCATTGACTGCGCTTTCCAGCGCTTCTTCCAGTGTGGTTCCAGATGCCACTGTGGTGGTGATGTGATGTAAAAGGCGATGCTGTGAAAGGTGTTCCTGAGTTTCTGCAAACAACTCAGTATTAACCACGGCAATGGCGAGTTGGTCTGCGAGGATCTGTAAACTTCGCAGATTGTCATCAGAAAAAGCATAGGATTTTGTACTTTGTACGTCCAATGCGCCGAGGATGCGTTCACCAACTTTTAACGGGATGGCTGCTTCTGCGCGTGTATCTGGAAATAATGGATTCGCATAATAGGTGGCATCTTTGGCTGTATCATTGACTACCAGTAATTCACCCTTGCCGCTTACAAAACCAACAATGGATTTTGATCCGATGCCGATCTTGTATCCGGCGCGTTTCATTTGTGCCCCGGCTTCGCCCGTGGACTCGCGGATGACAGCAAACTCTCCGGGCAGATCATGCAGAAAAACGGAGGCATGATAAAAGTTAAATCGTTCGCGGATAAAATTTACAGCTTTGATCAAAAGTTCATCTATATTGAGCGACCCACTGATGTCACGTGCAATTTCAGCTGCAGTTTCCAATTGAATGGCCTTGTGTTGACTTTCGTCCAGCAGATGGACGTTGTTAATCACTCCTGCTACCTGACTGGTAAGAGTGATGAAAAACTTAAAGTCATCTTCTGTAAAAGCCAATTCCTTATCTGTATCTTGAATGATGATGGCGCCAATCGGTTTGTTTTGAATAAGCATAGGAGCGCCCATCCAGGATTTGGCTGACTTGCCCTGGATCTTTGCACCCAATTCGGCAGCTCTGCGTTCTGTGTTTTCCACGAGTAACAAAGGTTGGCGGCTGCGAATTAGAATGGATGTTAATCCTTCTCCAAGTGGAAATGGTTCAATCGACATGAACTGATCGTTTTCATGGCTGTAAGGAATGCTGATCGTATTGCTTTTATCATCATACAAAGCGACCATAAAGCTATATTCGCCAATGATTTGTTTGATAATGGCGTGTAGTGCATCGAAAAAGGCATGCAGATCTGAAGAGACAGAGATAATTTCGCCGATTGAGGCCAGAGTTTCAACCTCACGAAGATTCTTGCCGTTTGCTGCATTGAACTTGCTCTTTCCAGTGCAATGCACATTAAATCTGCAAATCCGGTGTAGGGTTGAATTGATCCGCTTGAAAGGATTTGCTTTCGCATCCCCACCATAATAATGGTGCTTGTCCTGCCATATATTTTTACCGGAATATATGCCACGCTGTCAAAACTTAGCTTTTGTGCCACAATCTTTAACGCGGCAGGAATATTCTCCTGCTCTGGTATGGCGATCACTGTCCCGTTTTCGAGATATTTCTCAACTTCTTCCGAGTTTACGTGAGTGTATTTTGAAAGCTCAACAAACGACTCTGTACCTCTGGTGGCATCTGAATAGGAATACAATTCCAGTTGATCATCTTTCAATCGGAAGACTACAACAGGGTAGGGCGCGTCTTGCAGAATTTTCCCGCTGACTTCAATAATTTCACTTTCATTGCCTGCTTCGGCGATCAATTGACTTGACCTGTATAAGCGTGCAAGTTCTTCGAGATTGATCTGGCTGGTTTCTGTTAACCCTACAGTTTGCACTGCCGTGGCAAGTTGACTTGCCAGCGTTTGCAGCATGGCAATCGCTTCGGAATTAAAAGCATCCGGCTGTGTGCTTTGTACGTCCAGAACACCCATGACTGTGTTTCCAAGAGAAATTGGCACGCCAGCTTCGGAGCGGGTTTCGGGAAGCAGTTCATTCTTTAAGTGGAATTCATCATCCAAAACATCAGATGCAACGCGTACCTGGTTGTATGTATTTACCCATCCCATGATGGATGTGGACGAGGCTTCCAATTTGAATTTCTTTTCAGCCAATTCCTTTGATGCTGACCCGAACCCTGTTTTGAACTCAAGGTATTTCCCGTTTCGGTCAAGCATAAAGATACTCGCCTGATAAAAGCCGAATTGCTCCACGAGCAACGCAACAGTTTTGTTAAACATTTCGTCAAGATTTGATAACGTAGTGACGCTTTGTGCCACTTCCGCCGCTGTGTGAACCTGGCGTGTGCGTTCGTCAACCTTT
Organism: Candidatus Villigracilis proximus; assembly: GCF_016717045.1. Classification (NCBI taxonomy): domain Bacteria; kingdom Bacillati; phylum Chloroflexota; class Anaerolineae; order Anaerolineales; family Candidatus Villigracilaceae; genus Candidatus Villigracilis; species Candidatus Villigracilis proximus. Next base: position 160,641 of record NZ_JADJUO010000011.1, read on the forward strand.
TGTTCAAGCGAGCGGTATACACCACCAAGCTCGTCGGCCATGTGATTAAAAGAACTGGCGAGCAGACCCACTTCATCGTTACTTAAAACTTCCGCGCGTCTATCCCAATCACCCTCGGCGAATCCCTGTGTGATCTCGGAAAGCGTGCGCAGGGGTTTGATTACGCGGTTAACACCGAACAGCAACACAAGACCTGTGGCTGCCAAAGTTGCCAAAATCAACAGTATTGTGAAGGGAGCCAAACCTGTCACGTCACCATATACTTCAACTGCGTTTGTTTCCAATACGACACCGGCTTGAATGGCAGGCGACCATTGAATTTGTGCGAGTGCGGCGTTGCCATTGGGCGCAGTAACATCCAACGCCTCTGACTGTAAACTTTCCTTCTGAATTAATTGCGAAAGTTTTGAAGTGAGTTTGCTTTGTGAAGCCGAGGTGTCAGTGATAAGCACGAATTCTTTTGCGTTTTGGTCACTGTAAATAATTTGATTGTTTGGAAGAATAAAATAAGCATCGGCCAGTGGAGACAAGCCGTTCAACGGCTGAATCAGGCTTTGTAAATTCTCCTTCTCTGTAATTCCGATCAAAGTTCCAATGGTGGAGCCGCGGTCTGTTTGATAATTTAGCGTCGTAACAAGAATAAATTGATCTTTGTAAAGCGGGGACGCCCCATATAAAAATTTTGAACGATATTTATCTGAAGTTTGAGCGAACAGGGATGGGTTGAGAGTCAAACCCTGCCATTCGGTATTGCTGGATATTTTGATGTTTCCGCTTGAATCCAATAGAATAAATTGATTGAAAGCGGGGCTGTCGGCTTGCGCATTTAGAGATTGAAACTCTTTGATAAAACTTTCGCGAATTTTTCGGAATTCAGCGCTTTGAGGATTGGCATGAAGCGCGAGTTCAATCAAGATCGTGAAATCGCTGCTTTCAATTAAATGTTGAAGATGTTCTTCCTTGTTATTAACTTCATCCTCAATCAATTTTAGCTGAGTACTCAGCAGGTTTTGCGATTGCGCAACGGCCTGTTCGCGCAGCAGAGTGCGTGCGCGAAAGTAAGCGCCCCCTGCCATTAAGGCAAGGGGAATGAAGGTAAAGATCAAGAGCGTTCGTACAAGGGTCCCTGCCAGACTGCCCTTAAATCTATTTTGTTTTGAGTTAAGCTTGGGCGTCGTATGAGTTACTGTCATTGCAGAGTTAACTAAACTCCCAGACTGGTTCTCCACTCAAAATGCGGCGGATCTGGTCAGGGAAGCGGTCTGGATCAAGGGGTTTGCCCAGAAAGCCGTCAAATCCAGAGTCTTTTGCCTTGTTCATTTGCTCAACGCTGGCTTCGGCTGTTACGGCAATGATTGGTACAGTCTTAAATCGTTCTGAAGCGCGGATTTTTTTCAACGCGCCGTAGCCATCTTCATAGGGGAAGCGAATATCCATCAGAATTAGATCAAGGCGCGGCAGCGTATCTGCGTATTCCACAACTTCATAGCCTGATGTTTTCCATTCACAATGGATTCCCAAATACCCCAACATGCGCGCGATCAGCACAAAATTGGAAACATTGTCTTCCACAACCAATACCGCTGCGTCTTTTGGAATCGTAGGTTTGCGGATGGGTTGTGTATCAGAAACAGCAGGTGTTTGCTCAGTCATTGGTGCTCCTTATGATAAATCGCTCAATCTGCTGGGCGAGTGCGTCAATGTCAATTGGTTTTTGAATATAGCCATCGCATCCTGCTTCCAGTGATTTTTCGCGATCGCCGCGCATTACATTGGCAGTAACCGCAACAATAGGGATTTTTGAATATTTTTGAATTGCTTTGATCTTGGCGGTAAGCGTGTAACCGTCCATGTCTGGCATGTTGATATCCATCAGGATCAGATCAACAGAATTACTTTCAAGCTTTTCAATGGCTTGCTTTCCATTAATAGCCTCAACAACAGAATACCCCTCCGCATTTAAAACTCTGCGTATTAAATTTCTGTTGTCAGGATTATCTTCCACGTACAGTATAGTACCTTTTCTTTCATCTGGCATCATACCGATTTTCTCCGACTCAAATTTTACTCGTAAGGTAAAAACACCCACATGACAGCAACCTTACAAATAATATATAAAAAGTCGAGGCACCCCAACCTCGACTAATAATTTGAGCGGGTGATGGGGATCGAACCCACGAGATCTTGCTTGGGAAGCAAGCGTTCTACCACTGAACTACACCCGCTTGGGACGTGCAAAGTATTATACGCTACGCCGAAAAGGCATGTCAAGTAAATGAAGAGCATCGGTTCAAACTGGACCTGTTTACTGCTTCCGTTTAAGCAGCATGTTCGCCAGCTCAAGCATGGATTTCCTTCCACCAGATCGCTGGCCGCAGATTTTCCGGTAACGGCTTCGTTGCCCCAAATGCCGAGGATGTCATCCTGCACCTGAAAGGCAAGCCCGAGATGATAACCAAATTGGCGATAGGCTTCCTGTTCCCCTTCGTTTGTATTTCCAAGTAATGCGCCGATGTGTGTACAGGCCGAAAGCAGGGCAGATGTTTTTCCGCCGATCATCGGCCAGTAATCTTCAAGGCTGAGATCTGTGCGTTCTTCGTAGGACATGTCGAGGAATTGGCCGCGAGTCAGATCGAGGCAGGTATCATTCAAAATCGTGGCAGCCCGCACAACGGTTAGGGCTTGATGCGTTTTGATCAAGTCCATCACTGCCTGATTGGCAATGACAAACATCGCATCGCCGACATTGATCGCCATCGGCACTCCCCATTTTTTCCACACGGTAAATCGGCCGCGGCGTTTGTCTGAATTATCCTGCACATCATCATGCACGAGGCTGAAGTTATGCACCATCTCAACAGCGGCGGCGGCGGGCAGTGCGTTCTTCCACTCTGCGCCAGTGGATGCAGCGGCAAGCAAAACCATCAGCGGGCGGATTCTTTTTCCGGTGGCTTCTTTGCCGGCGCCTTCACCTGTCCAGCCCATGTGATAGGTGAGCATCTCGTGAAAGGGCAGGGTGCGTTGTGCATCGAGGCGCCGCACCTGGCTTTGCAATTCCTGCTCGATCTCGGGCAGCATGATTTCAATGTGTTGTTTTAGATTCATGAGGTCCTCTGTGTGGGCTTATAAAAGTTGACGTGCCTGTAATTCGCTCTTTAGATGTTCGGGAGATTCAAAGTGAACGGTATCGAATCCCAAGCTGCGGGCGGTGACAATATTGGGCAGTGAGTCGTCAATGAACAGACAGACTTCTGCGGGTCTGCCGACCATTTGCAGGCACGCTTCGAAAATAGCTGGTTCCGGCTTGATGAGTTTTACTTCACCCGAAAGAATCACGCCGTCGAATAGTTGCAGGAAATCAAATTCATCGCGGACGATTGGGAAGGTGTCAGCCGAACAATTGCTTAATCCATATAGGGGATCCCTTTTCTTTGAGCGTGCGCAGAATTTCCACAGTGCCTGCGATACGGCCAGTAATCGATTCGATCCAATTCTCATGATAGGCGCGGATCAAATCTGCATGATGTGGAAATTGTTCTGAAAGGATCGCGACGCCTTCCGCAAACGGGCGTCCTTTATCTTGCAGTGCGTTCCATTCCATGAAGTCAACTTCTGCGAGGAAATCCTCCATGGCTTGCGGTTGATCGGGAAAGAAGCGGCGATATAAATTGCGTGGATCCCAGCCGACGAGTACGCCGCCGAAATCAAAGATGATGGCTTGAATGTGTGAGGTCATGGGATTTATTTTAGCAGGTTTTATTTATGGTTCGTGCAATCGCCATAACTCAAATCCACCAGAGCCGGTGGAACCATCTGCTGCATCGCGCTTCTCTGTCTATAGCTTTCTCAAAGTCGACAAAGCTTAACGCGAAAAACGCCAACCAGGCGAATTTTCGCGTTAAGCCTCGCTACAAAATTGAAAACGTGTCAACCTACTTTGAGAAAGCCATACTTCTTTGTCCACTTGCGGAAGATGCCCGCCGTTGAGTCCTTGAGGTCATAAAGGCAGCCGGTTCGTGGGGGGGGGGGGGGGGGGGGGGGGGGGGGGGGGGCGCGGGGGGGCGGCGGGGGGGGGGGGGGGGGGGGGGGACACCCGGGGGGCGGGAGCAGGGGGGCGCGGGGGGGGGGGGGGGGGGGGGGGGGGGGAGGGGGAGAAAGTGTATTACAGCTTTTGCCGTTGTATTTCGCTGATTATTTCTTCCAGCACCGAAAAATATTGCTCGCGGTCAAAGATGAAGGGTCCCAGTTCGGCGTAGCTCAGAGGTTCCCAACCCAACGCCTGCGCTTCTGCTTCTTCCATAAAGGCGTTAGGAGTTGCTCCGCCTAGCCACGGACTTTTCAGTCCACTCCAGGTTACGGTTTTTGTTTCGATGGAAATATCGGCCATGATACAGTTGCACTCCGGAATGGTGCAGGTACATGTCAACAGAACGCTGCGCGGATATGTTTTCCGGCCCTGCATTTCCCTGTGAAATCTCTCGAAGTTGACAGTTTCATAGCCAATATAACTTGAGCGGACAATTGTTTTCCTGTCTGCTGTAAACAACTTGTGCTCAACCTCGCTGATCAGATCGATCAGGTCACGGTCATTGATGTAAATGTTGATGGTGGGGAGGGCGTAGTCGAACTCTTCGTTGACGTAGTTCTCGATGACAAACTTGATGGTATCCATTTCAGTCTCCTGTTTTGCACAACGGGGATTTGCCAATACAAAGAAGTCCTGTGTCCAGGCTTCTTTTTTGTTGGATGTTGCGCTAGTAGGAGGGAGGATGGAGGTTTAAGTTGTCATGGTTGTGATTATACAGTTTGTTCGCTGTTGATGGGAAATGTTTACCAGCCTCGTCCTGTGATCCAGCCGGCGAATGCAATGCCAATTCCGGTACCGACCATCATCAGGAGGGTTGTAAATTCCCATTGTTGAATCCCCATCGACAGGGTGAACCAGATCATGGCGCCGATCCCCGGGAATGCACTGTATCCGAAATGGATTGAATCGCGGCTTGTACTTATATAAGTGGGCGTGTTGCTGGCAGACCGGGATTCGAGCTTTGAATTTAATTCCTGAATTTTGTTGGAAAGGTTGGCGGTTTCAAGATTGTTTAATTCTTGAAGTCTCCCGAATAATAGCAGCTTGCTTTGTTCTGTTTCCTGTAATTTTGCAGCTATAAATGGAATCCACGTGGGGTCGTCAGTGTATTCTTTTGTCAGATCTTTCAACAAACCCGCGTGCTGTTCTTCAAGGCTGGCGATCTCATCCATAACCTGTTTCCGCCCTGTTTTTATTTGTTCCAAACTCAACGAGTTTCTTCCGGCGTTGGCCGCTTGAGAAGAATTGGATGTGCCTCCCAGAGAAGCATTTTGTGATGGCGCTGGAGAACTTGTTCTTGTTTGATTTTGCTGAGCAGATTGGGGAACAGGGATGACATTCCTTGGTATCGTGGAGATACGAATTGCGGGCTTAACGATCACTGAGGCGGTTGGGACTGGTACGATCCCCGTTGGAGTTGATCTGCCTAAATCCACCCGTGTCAGGCCGCTTGTTTTCAAACTAAGCTCTCGAATGTACGAGTAGCAGTCGGGGCATTTGTACCATCTTCCATTGTGATCGTCAGGAAACTTGACTAATATAGTGCAGCGCGGACATTTACTCATTTTGGACTCCCTTGAATTCATGTTTTATTTTTTTATTTCGTTTTCGCCGCCGACAATTATAGTACTGATGGAAACATTACCACCAATGTTAATGTTTGTCACATTGCCGTACTGTTGGCGTTGATATTCACTCTCAACGCCATTCAACATCTGACTAACGTTAATTGCAATTAATTTCCGCCCACTTTTTACGTGAGTAGTTTCGATCCCTTCTCGTTCCATCATCAACAAAGTCTCATATTCCAGCGGATCAGCGTCTGGCGCTCCAGGCACGGGAACATATTTCTCTGGATTCAGCCCTTTGATCGAATCATGAATCTCATCCAACTGATACCGTATCGCGGACAGGGCATCTCGCCTTGTGTGTTCAACTCCATCAATAGCAATGGTGATCTTGCGATCTTCAATATCCGCCTTGACCAGGGCTTTGTTCTCGCCGATTTTCAACACGACGCCTGTGCGCCAGACGAAGCCAGCGTCAATTTTCTGGGTCGTGCTAAATGTGAGTTCCTGCTTTCCATAACTTTACGTATTGTTCGTTTACGAATCTTGGAATATCAATCACAAAGTCAAAGACAAGATTAGGCTTGTCGATAAAATCTTTTACCGTAAACTTGCCATTTGGGTTTAATGAAGCAAATTTAGGCAATTCTACATCCATCGAATCACTCGAAAGATGAATTAAGTTATTTCGAACCGCCTTTACTACATCATCAACATCAATAGGTAAGTCGAGTGGTGTAACTACACCTTCTACGCTTCGCGCGATTCGCAGTGCTTCTCCTAATCCGTCCACACTATTTGTTTGTGCTGGTTTGGATAATTCGATTTCCTGACCAATGATCAATCAAAACTGCGGCGCTCTTATCAACAAATCCTCTCGCGCAGGGTTTCCATCTCGTCGTACGCGATCTCAATTGGCAATACCCCACCTGATGAAGTATTCAATTCAGTAGTCTGTTTTGGCATTGGGTCAGGAAAGGTTAATCGTGTAATTTGCGCCATTTACATGAACCAAAGCTCTTGAGAAGTCGTAAATATCTTGCTTGTTTGCTCGCAGCGTAAAGGTGTAGCCTCTGGTTGAAAGAACATCTCGAAGCGTAGCCTCCACTGCAATAGATAACAAAGCCAATGCTGTCGCATATGACTTTTGTTTGGAAGCAAAATCCCGCCGTTCAGATATTGCAATACAGTCCAGGAATCACATTTCCAAACCCCTTGATAGACAGTAGCGGGAATTTTTCTTTCATCCGTTGAATCATTTGGGTTGGCAACTGACCATTCGACTATCCATGCGCAATCTCCACTAATAAGAATATTGAAATCTTTTGCTGTGGCTATGCTAACAAAATCTCTGAGCCTGTTTGCGTGGAGGTCTTGTCCATTAATCTGAAGTTGGGTTTGAATTTCATTGATAAGGTCAAAAAATAATCCCTGTCTGTCGGGGAAATTATGATACCGAGTAAAAGAGTTTTCGATTTCTTGGTGTTTTTGTGGATACTCACCAAGATTGACTGGCAAATCAAAAGCAAATCTTCTTCTCTGCGCTATAAGAGACATTGAAAGGAAAATTATTTCATCCTGTCCAAGTAGTTGCACCACTCCCTGATATAGTGCGACTGTTTGGGGTGGGTTTAAGTAGGTTTGCAATGGGTTAGGCATTTTCCCTCACCTAAATGAATATTTTCTAAAATATTCTGCAAATGATTTTGTTGTTCTTTAAGTGATGATTGCACAATTAGCACTTGCTGCTCATACTCTAATAGCTTTTGACGAGTCTCTGAAATCTTTTCGACCAGCCTTTTTTGTTTTTCTAGATCAGGAATTGGAATTTGCAGGTCGTTAAGTTTTTCAACAGAAAACTGAGAAAAAACAGAACCAGTTGCTCTGTCCTCAAGTTGTTTTTTCACAAAGTTACTATTCAAGGCGATAGTAAGATAAGATGGCAAAACAATCGAAGAAATATCCCTCAAAACAATAATATTTCGACTAATAAAGCAATTCTCAAGACCAGGCTCGACAAGCGCGGCTTGCCCACGATATGTTCCAACTCCATGAATTAGAATATCGTTTATTTGTGGAAACAACTGGATTCTTGGAAAGATTGTCTTTCGTGGTTTTATCAAGTTTTGCAGAATCAATTGAGAAACTACGTAAAGCGCCAGGACCAATAACTGGCAAAGTTCCATGCTTGTCTAATGTTAATGGAGAGCCTTTGCGTAGAGAAGCCAATTGATCGAGAGGAAAAAGTGGGTACTCTGTGTTAATGTCAATTTGATTAGACGGGTCATAATAATCTACAGCCCAAGATTGAATTTCAAGTTTATCTATCGATGTGAACCAGATAGATTTCTCAGATTGCAATACTTTGTTTTGTATGTGAGTAGCATACATTGAGAATTTTCTTGATATGGTTACTGTCTAATAAAGACGAATCGGGATCAGAAAATATTTCAATATCTTTTCTGGTAATTCTGCTCATCAAAATATTTCCGGCACGATTCTCCTTGGATTTTTTATCCATCACAATTATGCTTGCCTTAATTCCAATGTTTGGCAGGAATTGTTCAAGGCTAATGATTGCTCGAATCCAAGCGGACTCAATTAAGTAGTTTCGAAAATATGTGCTTGTTGACGAGAAAGTAAATTCTCAGGCACGACAGTAACCACTCTACCGCCTGGTCTTACCATCCTGAGAGATAGATCGATAAAAACCTCTTCACTTTTTCGAAATGCAGTGTTTTCGTTTTCGGATGGTCTTCCTCCAAATGGAGGTGACACCAAGATTTTGTCATAGTACTTAATTGACTGATTTAAAACTTTTATTTGTTCGTTAGTAGATATTCTAGGTGTATAAAAAACATCATCAGGATTAAGTCCCAAGATTAATCTTTTTACTTTGTCCCACACATAGGATGTACTGTTTGAGGTCGTGCTTACCACGCGGGCGTCTTTGGATAAATTGTTAATAGCAGAAACGCCATCACCAAAATTACTATAAATATCTAACAAGTTATCTGATGTGTTTATAAGTAATAACCTTGCCAAGAAATCAGATATCCATTTTGACAATTTAAATTCCCCAAGTTTGTGTTTACCAACAGCAAGTTGGATAAAATCATTTATAGCAGCAATGAAGTCGGCATGAGGTGTTTCGAATAAACTAATCTTATTGAGTTCGAAAAATGCTTGTTTGTAAAATTTAATGTCACTTTCATAAGTATGAATATCCAAATTCTTAAGGACTTTATCGTAATCCTCAAGTTTTGAATTTTCAATTAGTAGCAAATTTTCTAATTTTGAATTGCCTTTTTCTGCCAATAGACGAGCCAGTAAAACTACGCCAACTCGAAGTGAGTATTCTTGAGCTGTTAGGTAGCCACGACTAAAATCTGCTAAATCAAATAAAATCTTCAGTATTTGATTTTTAGTGATTTTTACATTTACGTCTTCTATAACTTTTGGCAATACAGGATTTGTCAAAAGTCGCGGGCGTCCTGTTTCTTGGTCAACGTCAAACCATAAAATAGCAATGCCGTCTGACACAGCAAAGTATGGGGCGTTCATTTCTTGCGCCAACTGTTGTGCCTGCCTTACTGTTGGATCAAACTTCAGTCTATCTTCGGCTTCAAGCGTCGCAGTTATAGATGAAAACCGTACGGGATCTTTATTTCAAACACGATTTTGGGTTTATTAAATTCATAAACAACTAAATCTGCTCGCCTTCCATAAAGAGTCGTAACCTCAGATTGGATTGAAGACTCTGGATATCCAAGATTTAATAGCGTATTTACAAGAATTTTATAAGAGGATTTTTCTGTATCCATGAGCCTCATCTCTTTAGCAGTTTATGCCACTGGCGGATTTCGTCTAGTGTTACCATCATTGTAAACCCTTCGATGTCCTTAAAGTCGTGATATGCGTCAGGAATGCGCTCTTGGCAGACGATGTTGTTCATTCTATACTCACCCGCGAACTTCTCCTGCACCCATAAAAACTCCTGGCGTTTGTTCATCACGCGGAGCTCGCGCAAATTAGGCGTTATCTTCCACGTACATTTCAGCGAAGTGTTCCATCAACAGGCGGTGGACGAAGATATCCGCCCTCGACGCGGCGCAATTTATTCAGAGGAAGTAGTAAAGTTTCGATTGTTGATACCTGTTTTATAGTTCTATAAACAGGTATTTTATTTTATTCCATAATAAGAAGAAATAGCTTCAGCAAGGAGTTGCCCAGCAATGGCAACGCTAATATCCCAACCACCAGAAGCTGCTTTTCCCATCATTCTGCCAATCCAACTACTTACTTTCTCCAAATTTATTCGCATTGCTTGGAATTGGGTCAAGCTGCAATGCTTTTTCTAACTCATCAATATCAGTTTCTCTATTTTTAGTGAGGAAAGATAATCTTTCAAACCACCAAGGTTATTTTTCTGGACGGTCATTTGAAACTTTGAGTCAACTTGCTGTCTGTAACCGAGCCTAACACGCCTGGAAAATTAAATTTTCGACATGTTGAATTACCGTACTCGAACTTGCTTTTTGCTTTTCGTATTCCGAAAAAGAAAATCCATCTCCCAATATTCCTTCGCTTTCTAGTTTTAGTGACCATTCGAGAATAGTATTTCTGATAGCGTCCAAAATTTCTACAATTTGGCTTCTTTGAAGAACCCAATAAACTTCAATATTTTGAAAGGGTGATTCTAATAATTGCGAAACCATTCTTTGTGCTTCAAAAGGCATTTGCATATATAAAACGTCTGTGGGTTTTCTGTGCTCAATCAAATCATAGAGGGCACTTACAGAGTCGCGAACAGGCACGGAACTAAACGTCCATTCCATTTCTTTGTCAGGAAACCCAATTGGTATCAAGCCGTGATAGGGATTTTTTCCTTTGACTTGGGCGTGAATCTGTCTATATGCTGGGAGTTCACCACCTTTGTACCCATTCAATTCGTTCTGTACCCATTGCCTAAATTCCACCAAGTTTAATTTTGTTGCTACCAATAATGCTTTGCGCAACAGGTCAATAATATTCTTTTCGCTGTCAGATGCTAGTTGTTGCAATTCCAGCACGACGGATTGCTTTGCCATAATTAGCTCCTTGGTTTTTGATCGCCCACGGATGTTGGGTCACTGCTTCGGGTCTTGTTTGATACCCAAATCCAATAATGCCGCGCCGTGCAGGGAGGCGTCCAGCACGCCTTTGATCCACGCGTTTTCGACATGTCCCAACAGGATGCGGCGGTTGCGGTGCTCGAGAGTCTCCGAGTCACTTTTGAAGATGTTGAAGAATTTTTGGATGATGGTTTGGTTGACGGTGTTTTTGTCCCCGATAAAGACAGTGCTATCCTTCACGTCTCCGCTGATGGAGATGCTATTGTTGGGTTAGGTGGGCTTGCGTTTGTCAGGGGTCATGCAATTAGAGTGATTTTATCGAAAAACAAAATCGCCCTACCAAACAGGCATAGGGCGATTAACGAATCTACGATAGCAACTTGTCATATTCGGCATGTGTTCCGATCCAAAGCCAGACAATGCCGTCTGGCTTTTCTGCGCCGAGGGCACGATAGTGCAAACCAATGCGTACCGACCATAATTTTCTTTTATCATCTACCTTTTTGAAGTGCAGCGATGGGTGTTGAGGGTCTGATTTGAAGATCAAAGTTCTTGTCTGCCAACTCCTGCACTTCTTTTGGAAGTTGTTCGTAGCGTTGCCAGAAGCGGGGCAGGGTGCGATGATTCATAAAGGTTTGCTTAATCCAGCATTGTATTCTTCGTCTACTTTGGCGAGTAAATCATCGAGTCGTCCAGATTTCGCGTCCGTTTCGATTTGCTTGTCCCACATTTCGGCGTAGTATTCATCGAACCACTCGCGGAAGCGATTTAACTCTTGTTCGGATAATTTGGTTATGGCTTGTTCAAGTTCAATAATAGTCATAAGAAACTCCTTTCTAATTATAATTGCATGTATTCACGGAAATCCGCCAGCGGTTCATAGAAACCTGTATTGAATTTAATCTTGCCCCTCGCGCTTCCAAACTTTGGAGGCTTGTGCATTGTTGTTTTCATCGGCACAAGTTGAATGATCTGCTGTCCGTTCTTCGTGATGATGACTTTATCTCCATGCATGGCGGCTTCGATCAAACCTGCAATCTGGTTTTTCAGGTCATCGTAATTGGCTTTTACTACCATGGGGTCACTCCTTCTATAAAGAATATTTTACCCCTAATTGACTTGCATTATCCTTCCGTGACCATCCCGGCATGCTGATGGTTTGGTTAACTGTACTTATTCCTTTGGGTTATTCTACTTTGAGCAACTTCCCAACCTTCAGTTCATCCAAAGTCCCGGCGCCGCTGGCGAACATGGTGACTTCGATCTGTCTTTGGGTTAATTTCATGATCTCAATTGTGTTCTCAGTAGAGATGGCGGCAGCCTTTAGAAATTGTCCCGCCATGCCGCCGAGGGCTGCGCCAAGGGCCACGCATTTGGCGATGTCGAGTCCGTCTTTGATGCCGCCGCTGGCAAAGATGGTGGTATCGGGTGCGGATTTCTTTACGTTGAGGATCGACTCAGCAGTGGGGATGCCCCAGCCGATAAAAGTCGCGGCCAGTTGACGGGTGAACTCATCGGGCGCGCGATGCATTTCGACTTGTGACCAGCTTGTGCCGCCGGCGCCGGCCACGTCAATGGCGGATACCCCGCAATCTGACAACTGCTTTGCGCTTCGTTGAGAGATTCCCCAGCCGACTTCTTTTGCAATGACCGGCACGTTGATCTTTTTACAGATCTCCTCGATCTTTTTGCCAGCCCTTCAAAGTTTGTATCGCCTGCATCCTGCACGGCTTCCTGCACGGGGTTGAGATGCAAAATGAGCGCATCGGCTTCGATCATGTCCACGGCGCGGCGGCATTGGTCAATGCCGTAGCCGTAGTTGAATTGCACAGCGCCGAGATTGGCAAATAGTAAAATGTCGGGTGCGACGCTCCGCACTTGGAAGGTGGATGCCTGTTCGGAGTGCTCGATGGCCGCGCGTTGCGAGCCGACTCCCATGGCGATGCCGCATTCCTGTGCTGCTTCGGCCAGGCGCAGATTAATGATCTCGGCCGCAGTGGTGCCGCCGGTCATCGAGCTGATGAGGATTGGCGAATTTAATTTCCGCCCGAACAGGCTGAGGGTCGTGTCGATGCGGTTTAAGTCCAGCTCGGGCAATGCCTCATGCGTGAATCGGTAATTTTCCAGCCCGGTGGTCAGCGCAGAGCGGACATCCTGTTCTAAGTTAATTTTAATGTGGTCAGCTTTTCTTTGGTCGATCGGCGCAACTTTTGTCATAAGGGAGTGTTCCTGAGTGTGATAGTCAAAACTGGCTTGACACGGTTTGTACACCGATTACAATAAGCCAATCAAATTTTAAATGGAGGTTGTCATGTCTGACACATATACTGAACTCAAAGGGATCGTAAAGGATTTGCTTGGCGCGGATGAGGAGAAGATCACACTCGAAGCCCGTTTCCGTGAGGATCTTGAAGCTGATTCTCTCGATCTCGTTGAACTCATCATGGCTTTTGAAGATAAGTTCGGCGCTGAGATCTCTGACGAAGCCGCTCAGAAGATCACAACTGTCGGTGAAGCGGTTGCTTACATCGACTCAAACAAGAAATAATTTAGTAGTGCGATTATAACCGTAGAGCCGTCTGACATTTGAATGTCGGGCGGCTCTACGTGTTTTTTTGATAGAAATTGATTGTGGCTGTAAAGGCGGATCTTTTCGCTTTTACAGCCACAATATTTTTTAGAACAGGGTGGGGATCTCTTCGGGGTGCTTGGCTACTTTTACGCCAGCGGCTTCGAGGGCTTTGATCTTGTCAGCGGCTGTGCCTGCTCCGCCTTCAATGATCGCGCCTGCGTGGCCCATACGTTTGCCGGCAGGGGCGGTTTGTCCGGCGATGAAGGCCGCGACGGGCTTGGTCATTTTTTCTGCGATATATTGCGCGGCTTTTTCTTCTTCACTGCCGCCGATCTCGCCGATCATAATGACTTTTTCTGTCTTGGGATCATGCTCGAACATTTCCAGCACATCGAGGAAGTTCGTGCCGTTGATCGGGTCACCGCCGATACCCACACAAGTGGATGCGCCCATGCCGAGATTCTTCATGGCATACAGCACTTCGTAGGTGAGCGTGCCGGAGCGGGATACCACGCCGACGTTGCCTGAGATGGCAATGTCACCGGGGATGATGCCGACCTTGGCTTCGCCGGGAGTTAACAAACCGGGGCAGTTCGGACCGATGAGGCGGATCTTTTTCTGATCGAGATAGTTGCGCACGCGCATCATATCCTGAACCGGAACGCCTTCGGTAATGCAGATGACAAGGGGAATGCCCGCATCAGCGGCTTCGAACATGGCGTCAGGTGCAAAACGGGCAGGGACGAAGATAACTGTTGCGTTCGCGTCGGTTGCGGCTTTTGCCATCTTCACTGAATCGAAGACAGGGAGTTTGCCATCCAGAACCCATTCGCCGCCTTTACCGGGTGTTACGCCGCCGACCACGTTGGTGCCATAGGCAACCATTTGTGTGGTGTGGAATAAACCTTCATTGCCAGTAACGCCTTGAACGATCAGGCGTGTGTTTTTGTCAACTAGGATGCTCATGGATTATTTACCTTCTTTCGCGGCTGCTACTGCTTTTTTGGCCGCGTCCGCCAGTGTTTCAGCGGTGATCATATTCGCGTTTTCGAGTAACTTGCGTCCCTCTTCCGCGTTCGTGCCGACGAGACGAACCACCATCGGAACCTTGGGTTTCACTTCATCCATTGCAACGAGGATACCGCGCGCAACTTCATCACAGCGGGTGATACCGCCGAAGATATTGAACAATACAGCTTTAACATTGGGGTCTGAAAGAATGATACGCATGGCTGCGGCACCTTTTTCAGATCCGGCACCACCGCCCACATCGAGGAAGTTGGCAGGTTCGCCGCCGAAGAGTTTGATCACGTCCATACTGGTCATGGCCAGACCGGCGCCGTTGACCATACAGCCGATGTTGCCGTCGAGCTTGATGAAGGAGAGACCATATTTGCGGGCTTCAATTTCAGAAGGCGCATCTTCGTCGGTGTCGCGCATTTCATTCAAGGACGGTTGACGGAAGAGGGCGTTATCGTCGATCATCATCTTGCCATCGAGCGCGATCATCTTCTTATCTTTGGTGATCACCAGCGGATTGATCTCGGCCAGTGTGGCATCTGTGTTTCTATAAACTTCCCACAGTCCCATGGCGATCTTGACGAAATCCTTCCAGTATTCACGCGGAAGGTCCATGGCTACGGCCACATCACGCGCCTGATATTCACGCAGGCCGAGCAATGGGTCAATGTGAATCTTGATGATCTTCTCAGGAGTCGTCGCGGCCACTTCTTCAATGTCCACGCCGCCTGCGGCAGAAGCGATCATTACCGGCTTCTTGGCTGCGCGGTCATCGGTGATCGCAAAGTAGATTTCCTTATCAATAGCAGACGCCTCATCAACAAGTACTTTACGCACAGGCAGGCCTTTGATTTCCATGCCCAGGATCTGTGTGGCAAGCTGTTCAGCTTCTGCGGAATCTTTGGCCAGCTTTACTCCGCCTGCCTTGCCTCGTCCGCCCACCAGTACTTGTGACTTAATGACAACGCGGCCACCAAGCTCTTCAGCAATTTGTCTTGCTTCTTGAGCGGTAGCCGCAACCCTTCCTTTCGGAATCGGGATGCCATACTTCGAAAAAATTGTTTTGGATTGGTATTCGTGGAGTTTCATTATTCTCCCTCGGGGGATATGTTTATTTGCTACAGAGCTCCGCACATAAATACCCATGCCATAAAATTATTTATTAACTCGTAATTCTTTATGGAAATTAAGTTGTTTGTGCAGCAATCAGTGAAAGCAAAGGCATTATACCAGAAGTAAAAAGGATGAAGGTTTTTACCCTTCATCCTTTTTACTTCTTACTCATGTTTTTACGGTGCAAATCTCAACAAACGGTTTGAAGACGCGTCCGTGACCCACACACCACCTTCGTTGTCCACGGCAATGCCGGAGGGCAGACCGAAACTTGTGCTTGTGTCACCGAAGTCGCCCCAGGTCTTGATAATCTCGCCGTTTGAGTCAAATTCAATGACACGGTATCCATCGGGGTCGGTGATGAAGACATGCAAGTCATCATTGACCGCAATAAATGGTTTGTTGTCCAGTGACTGACCGAACCAGCCGTATACGTCCCATTGTTTGTCAGGGATAAAGGTCAGGCTGGTTTCTGTTTCAATTGGGGTGAATGTTTGAATGCGCTGGTTCCAGGTATCCACAACATACACAGTTCCGTTTTTATCAACAGCGACACCGACCGGCTCATCGAATTGACCAGCTTCCAGGCCTGCCGAACCAAACTGCGTGATGTAATTACCATCCGCATCAAATATAACGATGCGCTTGTTCCCGGTATCCGAAACGTAGACTCTCCCTTTGGCATCCACCGCCAAACTGCGCGGACCATAGAATGAGTCAGGAGTTTCTCCCTGACCAAAGATACCCCAGGCTTTGATGAACCTGCCGCTTGCAGTGAATTTCTCAATGCGATGATTCCAGGTGTCTGTCACATAGACCGAACCATCCGGGCCGACTGCGATGCCCCAGGGTTCGTTCAATGTGCCGTTGGCAAGCGGAATGGCTACATCATCGGCAAAGGTGCCCCATTCATTAAGAACATTCCCCTGCACATCAAGATGTACAACGCGATGATTGCGTGAGTCGGCAATGTAGATCGTCCCATCTTTTGCAAAAGCCAGAGAACGGGGTGCGTTCAATGGAAGGGTGCTGTTTTGCAAAGCCCCAATGACAGGCTCGGCAGCGAGAAGAACATACTTGCCTTCAGTGGGGTCTTCCACTGCTGCAACGGCGGCTGGCGCTACGCCATAATTCCATATTTGAGATGCCACATCCTGTCGGATATAAAGACGCATTTTGTCAGCCGGATTCCATGTCGTGAGAGTCAAGTCGGGGCGGCCTTTTGCTTCTGCGTACTTGGTGTAATCGCGGTTTAACCAAATCTGAAAGATGCCTGCCCGGATTTGCGGATTGGTGAATCCTTCACAGAAAAGTGTGTAATCTTTTGATTTTGCCAGCTTCAAGATTCCCAGTATCCCTTTGCAGGCGTAATCTTCCGGGAAGGGCAGGGTTTCATCGCGTTCATAAGACAAACTAAAGTAATCCTGCATCGGCCACCACATGCGGATGTAATCCATGCGATAGTAGCCGGGACCAATGGCCGGTTCGATCTTGTCAAAATTCTTTTCGTCAACAATAATGACCGTCGATTCACGCAAGGAGCGGGTTGGTTGATCAAAGGAGCGTTGATTGGTAAAGTCACGCAAATACCAGACAAAAGGCCAGGACACGCCTGTATCTGGCGCGCTCGCATCGTAGGCAATTGCCACGCCCATACCGCCGGTTGTACGTTCAGAGATTTCCTTTGCCTGTGCGATCACTTCCTTGATTCCAGACGCGCCATGCGCGTAGACAAGAAACTCTGTTGCTTGATCGTACGTGATGTAAGAAGCTCTAAATGCTGCACGGCTGGTGAGGAGTGCCAGGAATGCAAAGATGACCAAAGTAAAGATATGCCTCATCTCGCGGAAGTTCCACTCACGGAAGAGATAAGTCACGCCGACTGCACTTAGGATGGTAACAATGGCGGGAAGCAGAAACGCGCTGGTTGCCTGTAACTGCGCCAGGTCTTTGCCCTGGAATGGGGGAGTTGCGCCCGTCAGTGCAATGATCGCACCTGTGACACTGACAATAAAAATTGTAACAGCGGCAAGTGTAAGCAGGATGCGTCGTTCTTTTAGTTTCACCCAGTCGGTGGTCTCGATGATATGTCCCAGCGCCCAGCCGGTGATCAGGATCATGGGCCAGGCCATGTGATAGGTGAGCCAGGGCATTCTTTCACCGGCAATTGAAAATGCCGCCACGCTGGTTATGCTCCACCAGACAAGCAGACTAAACATATTCGGGAAATTCTTTTCCTCGGTGTTTGTATCTGTTTCATCTTGAAGCAGACTGATGACTTCACTTTCGTTATGTTCCTCATCTTCTTCAAGTTGAAGGTCGGGTGCCATTTTTCTTCTCAAACCGACCACAAGCGCCAGAATGAAACCGAGCGCAGGCAGGAATTCATAAATGGGGATTTGTACCAGAAGATAGTAGTACCACGGTTGACTGCCGCGTTCGACTTCCTGTTGCACGATCCAGTAGCCGAGCGAGCCAATTGTGCCGGTAAAAAATCCGTCACTGCTGGTGAAGACGGTGGTGTAGAAAATGGTATAGGGAATCCAGAAAATCAGCGCTGTTTGCCAGAATTTTTCCTTATTCCAGATCAGCCCGACAATTATCGTGATGATGAACATTGCAAGCAGAAAGCCCGCGATGGTCAAAATGGATTTTATATCGGTGGTTAATGCCTGCACTTCAGGAGCAGTGGTGGGGATGTTGACATGCAGCCATCGTTCCGACCATTTGAGTGGAAATGGAGAGAGCATGGGCAGAACGATCGTGCCGCAAACCATTAACAGATCGAATGAACGTTCACTGCGCAGCCGTTCCCATGTATAGCCACGAATGAGAAATACGGCGGCGAATATGAACGCAATCAAAGCAGCCAGAGCGATGACAATGACCGGGGAAACAGAGGCAGTTTCAGGGGCGAGAAGAGGCGGTGCTATCGCGGCCGGGTCGCTTGGGATGGCGGTCTCATTTCCGGCGAAAGTCGCTGCATCTGACATGTACATTCCATATCCAACTGCTGCAGCGGCGAGCACAAAGGTAATACCAAGTGAAATGATAAAGGAGCGGTAGTCGTTTTGTGCATCTTTCCATGGACGACGAGTGACCTGGGCAATAAAATAAATTGCAAGGAACAGCAGAGCTTGCGCCGTGTAAATGAAAGATGTTTCTTTTGTTGTAAAGTGCAGCATCAGCGCAGCAGCCAACAAATAGAGATATTTTTTACCGCCCATTTCAAGATGGCGCAGGAGGGCATATAACATAAGAATGCCCGAGAAGCCTACAAACGATTCATTGCGCACATACCGGCCGTAATACAACATGTACGGCGAAATGACCAGCAACAAGCCCGCGATCAAAGCGCCCCATTTGCCCAGGTATCTGCGCCAGTACAAGACCATCCAAACTGTGCCAATGCTGAAAAGAACAGCGGGGATGCGTGATGTGAGGTCGCTCGCGCCAAATAGAAAATAGGTGAGCGCAACAATGTGGAATTGAAAGGGGCCGTGCATCATCGGCGAATGTTCATAGCCTTGCCCGCGATATAACAGCCATGAAAAATAAGTGTGCAAACTTTCATCGTGACTCATCACGCGTGCTTCGAGATCGTAAAAGCGGGTGATGATCGCAAGCAGGATAACTGCCGCGAAGATCATGATCTCATTGGTAATACTGGGCAGCGCTGGATGAATGGGGCGTTCGAGCCAATTTTGTTTTTGTTCCATTGATTTCACCTACTTAAAAAAGTTGACTGACTATACTTTAATCAATCAGTTCTGACAAGAAATGATATTCGTTTAAGTTTAGTTTCAAGTGAGAAAACGCAAAGTATAATCATGACATCAGTAAATTGCGTGTAGTCAATAAATTACGATTTTATATTTTATTATTTTAACTATTAAATTATGAGGAAGTAGAAGCCCTCTCAAGCTGAACGCACCCTGCTTGAATATCTATCCCGCGACGCATACGGATCGTACACTCGATCCCGGCCTGCTCCAGCGTTTCTTTGAAGATCATCGCCCGCTGACGATCTGTCGCTTCGCCATGATAGCCTTCAGTGGGGTTGAGGGGAATTGCATTGACATGGCACATGACTCCTTTGAGGCGTGAGGCAAGTTTGCGCGCCACTTCGGGTGTGTCATTCACGCCGCTGATCAATGCCCATTCAAAGGTCACACGACGATGCGTTTGTTCAACATAATATTTGCAGGCCTGAATCACATCGTCGATCTTATAGCGCTTGTTAACCGGCATGATCACAAGGCGTTCATTATCGTCTGCGGCATGCAGGGAAATCGCGAGATTAACCTGACGTTTTTCATCGGCAAAGCGTTTGATCTGCGGTACCAATCCAACTGTGGAAATCGTGAAACGCCGCGCACCAAAGTTGTATCCATCAGGGTCATTGAGCGTATCAATGGCAGCCATTGTATTTTCATAATTATGAAAAGGTTCGCCCATGCCCATGAAAACAATATTTGTAACGGCAAGCCCTTCCTCTTTAAGTGCGCGCGCATAGTACATGACTTGCGCCACGATCTCGCCAGTGGTCAGGTGACGGCTGAATCCCATTTGACCTGTGGCACAAAAGACACATCCCATGGCACAGCCTGCCTGAGTAGAGATGCAAAGCGTGCGCCGGCCTTTGCCTGAGTTGGTGCTCGGGTCATACCGCATCAAGACAGCTTCGATCAAGTGTCCGCCCTGCAATTCAAAGAGGGTTTTTCGTGTTTGCCCGTCGGAAGAATCTTGAAATAACTTTACTTTGATGGGAGAAAAGCTTAAGCGCTCGGCGAGTTTTTCACGCAAAGACTTGGGCAGGGTCGTGAACTCATCGGCTGAGTTATACAAATGTTGATACAGTCCCTGCCAGACCTGTTTAACGCGGTAGGCGGGTTCGTCCCATTGTTGGAGGAGGTTTGTAAGAGCGGGGAAGTCTAGGTCATAGATGAACATCTCTTGATTTTACTCTACGTAACCGCCGGGAACCCATTCATGTTAAAATTCATTTGTCAATTAAAAAGGAAACTCGGTATTTCGAGAAAAACACCAATGGTAAAAGTAGTATAGAATTGTATGACAAGGGTGGGGTTTTCGTAGGCGAATCGTTTCATTTCTGGCATTCCCTTCACACTATAATCCCAGCCTTGTATAAGGAGAAAAATAATGGATATAAGAACAAAAACAATTCTTTTGTGGTCAGGTATGGCGGTGCTTGTGATTACAGGCATCGTGATACTCATTCTTTCTTTTGGCGGATCAAAAGATACAGCCGCAGGAGATATAAATACAGCGTACACCAATGCTGCTTCAACACTCGCAGTTCAGCAGCAAACTCTGCAGGCTGGCGTATTTTCGGCAACTCCCAACCCTGCTTTAAGTTCGCCGACCGCCACTTTGGCTTCACTTCCCAGCCCAACTTTGGCACAGCAAACGCCCATTCTGATCCCAACGTCCACACTTGCGGGCGGAGGTGTCACTGGCTGCGATAATTCTGTTTACCTCAGTGATGTGACCATTCCAGATGGGACCGTCGTCACACCCGGACAAACTTTCACCAAAACCTGGAGAGTATCCAATACCGGCACTTGTACATGGACTGCGAATTATCAGATCATGTTCATTGCCGGTGACGGGATGAGCGGAAAGGCGACCGCCATTGGTAAGACAGTAAACCCCGGCGAATCCGTGGATATTTCAGTTGCATTGACTGCTCCTGCAACAGCAGGAAATACTACAGGAACATGGAGATTATCCAATGATAAATCCCAGCCATTTGGCACCATGTTGACGGTCGTCATTACATCCGGCACATCGGGAACAGCTTCAGCCACACAGACCGGAATTACAGCAACCTTCACTGTGGTCTCTTCAACAGTTACCCCAACTTTCACGCCAACCATTACTTCAACCAGTGAGACTGCGATTCCTACCGAAACAGCATCTCTGACCCCTATACCATAATTGTTATTCAGATGAATCAAAAAGTGGCGTGCAAATCATGCACGCCACTTTTTGATTTTCCACCCGCTGCACTATTATCTTTTAACTTACCAATTCACTCAAATTCTCTGCAATTAGATCCGGAGTAGGCTGCCATAATTTCGCCTCTTCCAATGAACTGACGCCTGATAACACCAACGCAGTGGGGCATCCCACGCTTTGACCTGCCGCAATATCAGTTTCAAGCCGGTCGCCGACGATGAGAGTCTCTTCTTTTGTCGTGCCGAGTCTTTCCAGTGAGAGTTCCATTAAGTATGGAAAAGGCTTGCCCGCCACAATCGGCTCAATGCCGGTGGCACTGGTAATGACAGATAACCACGAGCCTGACCCGGGGATTTCTCCGCGTGGAGTGGGGAAGGTGCGGTCGGTGTTGGTTGTGTAGAAAGGAATGCCCGCACGCACAAGCAGAGTCGCTTCGGCTACTTTATAGAAATTAATACTGCGGTCAATTCCCATTACAACGGCTTGCGCTTGAGGCGCGTTTTCCACAGACAATATTTCGAATCCCTTTTCTTCAAGCGCCACGCGGATGCCATCCTCACCGATCATAAAGATTTTTGTCCCGCGTGGAAATTTCTGGGCGAGCATGAAGGCAATTCCCATGGCGGAAGTAATAACCTTGAGCGGATTCAATTTCCACGCCCAGGTCGGCTAATTTCTGTTGATATTCTTCAGGAGTCTTCGTGCCGTTGTTCGTGGCAAAGACAAATTTCAGTCCACGTTCACGAATGCGTGCAAATATGGCGGCAAGATCGCCGATTGGCGCATCCGCTTTCCAGACGACACCGTCCATGTCAAGGATAAGAGCTTTTATAGTTGATGGGATCATTTGATTTCCGGTTTTTGATTTGTTGAGTTTTGTGATTTGATAAATACAAGTTAACTGTATTTCTTTACGATATATTTCAAAACAGGTTTGTCCAGCCATTGCGCTGTAGTATCGGCGCGCTCTTCAAAGTTTTCATTTCCAATAAATTCGTTGAAGGCCGATTGAAAGGTAGTGGTCTTTTTTAAATATCCTTCCTGTTTCAAAATAGCAGTGACCTGCTCAAGGACTTTCCCTTTTAGCATAACCCGCTCACTTTCAGGGCTTTGACCAAAATATAACTGGTGCAACTCCAGCAGCTCGCCGAGTCGTGGAACGGGGTTTTCATGATCATCCACGCGATAATCGATCCACCGGTCAACAAATCCGCCGTAGCCGCCATTTGGCTTTACAACATAGATCGCCGCAGATTGACGTCCGCGTTTATCGCCGCCTGCGCGATCGCCTGCGAGGAGCGCCGCATACAACCGGGTTGGCAGATCGCCTTTGGTCGAGAGGAATTTTTTCTCCATCGCAGAGACAACTTTCGAACCAGCCAGAATATTTCCTTGAATTGCATATCCTTTACCTGTGACACCACCAGCCCATGGAAAACATCCAGGACCTGTAAAGGTGGCCGCTTTGCCGTGTACATCCACCAACCCAACCTGACGCAGTTCACGGTCGGGGTCATCGAGCAGTAATTTCGCAAGGGTCTCGTCAGCAGATAGTCCCTCTGCCATCATTTCCAGTCCACGCGGGCCAAAGGATGTATTTGCAAAGGATTGAGTCGCTACTGCCCCCGCGTCTGCTCGTGCCCAGGGGACAACTGCACCAACCGCCGGGAATTTTGAAGCTACGGCAATACCCCACGTTTTTTCTTTTAAGTCACATGCCACAATTGAAAAGGTCATATTTGATTTCCAGTTTCTGTTTTTTTGATCAAGATGCGTTCTATTATAAGCGGAAGGCCCCGAAGATTTCTCCTCGAGGCCTTCACTAATTATTAATATGAACTGCCGACCTATTTAACTGCGGCCTTCTCTGGCATTTCAATGATCTGGTCGATCAAACCATATTCCACAGCCTGCTGCCCATCTAGATAATAATCACGGTCAAGATCGCGTTCACTCACTTCAAGCGGCTGCCCTGTGTGCTTCGCCATTACACCATTGAGCAAGGTCTTCAGGTGCATGATCTGTTTGGCTTGAATGGCGATGTCTGTGGCCTGACCCTGCGCGCCGCCGAGAGGCTGGTGCATGTGGACGGTCGCATGCGGCAGGGCGTAGCGCCTGCCCTTCGTGCCGGCGGTCAACAACACGGTCCCGAAGGAAGCGGTTACACCGACAGCCACAGTACTGATCGGATTGGAAATGATCTGCATCGTGTCATAGATCGCCAGTCCCGCATAAATCTGTCCGCCGGGAGAGTTGATGTACATGCGAATTTCCTTTTCAGGATCTTCATGATTGAGGAAAAGCAATTGTGCAACAATCACATTTGCAACCTGATCGTCGATCGGAGTGCCCATGAAAATAATTCTTTCCTTGAGCAGCAACGAATAAATATCATAGGCGCGCTCGCCGCGGCCTGTATTTTCAACGACCATAGGAACTACATTGTTAAAATTTGGAATCATGAGTTTGTCTCCTTTTTTTGTTGGGACAATCATACACAAACTATATTGGAATTTTGTTAAGTTTTAGGGGCAGGCTATTAACCTGCCCCTTGATTTTTACTCGGGTTTTGCTTCTTCTGTGGATGAGGAACCGGTCTCTTCCGCGCTTTCAACTGCTGCGGCTTTCTTCGACTTTTTCTTCGCCTTGGGTGCTTCCACTACTTCTGCTTCAACAGTTTCAGCCTCAGATGAGGATTCGCTTACTTCGGCAGGTTTGTATTCACCCATCGCGATCGACTTGAGCACTTCGAGCGCCTTGCGGGTCATCACACGGCTTGCGGATTCCATTGCAATCGCTTCGCTTAATTGCTTTTGGCCTTTTCGTCCGCCTTGCAGTTTGGAAAAATCCATACCTTGCATGGCAAGAGCGTTGAGGGTCGCATTGTATTCAGCGTCCAGTGCTTCATTATCCAATTGAACGCTTTCCTTGCGGATGATCTCATCAAGGATCAAACTACGTTCAAGACGTTTTTTTGCAACTGGCTTTACTTCTTCTTCAATGAATTTTTCGCGGGTCGTCTCGCGGACTTTGAAATAGGTTTCCAGGTCCATGCTTTGTTGCGCGAGGCGATTGGAAAGATCAGACAAGACATGCTCGGCCTCATGTTCAAGTGCGTGTTCGTGATACTTGATGGTTGCAATTTCCTTGACCTTTTCAATCAAGTCTACAAAATATACATCATCATATGTATTCTGTGAGCGGCTTTCCACATCTTTCTTCACAGCTTCGGTCAACGCTTCCATGGTTTCGCCAGCGCCGGTCATTTTTGCGAAGGCGTCGTCAAGGTCGGGGAGAGTCACACCGCGCACGGTCTTGACAGTCACTTCGATCTCAACATCCTTGCCCTTGAGTTCTTCAACTTCCCAGGTTTCAGGGAACGAATGTTTAATGGTCTTGTTCTCACCAGCCTTCAAACCAGAAAGTTCTTTTGCAAAACCATTAAAGGGCCATTCGGTATCACGGTCTTCCTTACGGACAAAGGTTGCAAAACCTGTGCGGTTAAGTTCGGCGGTCTCAGAGATAACGTCCACCAAAACATAATCGCCGACTTCGATGGCGCGGTCTACATTTTCGGTGCTGGCATACATCTGACGCAGCTCTTCGATGGCGGCGTCGAAATCTTTTTGCTCAGGAGCCTGCCATTCATAAGGCATACGGACAGAGTAATAATCACCCAGATCCACTTCAGGAGCGAGGGGCACACGGAATGTGAATTTTGGAGGAACGAGGCTATCCACTGATTCGAGAGAACCAGTGGCACCGGGGTTTACATCCGCTTCTTTAAGAATGTTGGAGTATTCCGCATCGATTAAAAGGTCAACGGCCTGTTCGGTGATCGCAGCATCGCCAAATGTGCGCACTACGATCTCGTATGGAGCCTTGCCAGGGCGGAAGCCCGGCACCTTGCTGCGCGAAGAAATTTTTGTGGCAGCTCGATGTTTGAAGGTGTTCATTTTTTCCTGATCGATTTCAACGATCAGTTTTACGGAATGGTCTTCCTGGTACTGTTTTTCGATATTCAAAGTTTCCTCCAGACCCAAAAGGCCTAATAACCTGAGTGAGTCCAATAAATTTTAAGTGGGGATGAAGGGAGTCGAACCCTTACACCTTGCGGTACATGTTCCTAAGACATGCTTGTCTGCCAATTCCAACACATCCCCGGTCATCCAATGAGCGGGCGGAATTATAAAGCACGGACAGAGGAGCGTCAACAAGTTTTCGATTTTCGATTTGTTGTTTTTCAGTGAAATATTGGCGGTATAATCGCGCTCTTGTAATTATTTTGACTTTGGAGAATATTCTTGAGCCGTGTCATTAACCCCGATTCTGTTGGAAAAGAAAGAACCCGTTTAACAAAATCCATCGTTTTATGTATTCGTGAGCTTGCAAAACAGACACAGGTCACACCTGAGGCGAAGGATCTGGCTTCATTTATTGCTCTGGCGTTACAGGCCATCTCTGAGGGGATTGAGGTTTCAGTCATCGCGTGGGAAAAGCGTGACTACTGGGTAAAAGCTGATAAATTCCGTATGGAGTGGATGTGGGCTGGACAATTGGCAGATAAGATGAAGGCGGCTGTCCTCGGCGATGACTGGGCGACGATCGCCATGCTCATGCCTCAGATCGCCTCGAAGTTTGGCAAGATCGTCGTTTCAGACAATCATCGGCTGGGAAAGCCCTGGACAGGTGCATACACATTGCTGGCGTTACACCGAAAGTTACAATAAACTGTTTTTTAATTAATAACAAAAAAGGCTCGCGAGAATTCGCGAGCCTTTTTTGTTATTTGCTTTGAATCTTCTTTAGATGTTGCTTGGTGTTGTTGAGCAGGTCGATCATTTGCTCGCGGATGTGTTTGCTGAGATATTGAGTCTCCAATGTGGAGAGAGGGAGGAAGCGCGCACCTGCTACCACGTGGATGCAGTTCGTTGCTCCGCACAGACAAATGAAAGGCGCCTGCATTTCCCATTCAGTGGATGGGTAGAAGAATGAAAGTTCTTCGCCTTTTTCAATATCACGGCGGGCGATCATTAGCATGTTTTCTGTGTCGAGAATTACATTGGGATCACAGGAATGATTGAGTGCGGCAAGTTTACCAACGTGTGTATGCTTGTCTTTTGCGATCTGCACTGTGAAGCGATTGGGTTTGTCCATGATGTTTTCGCTCGGCATGACACAGATCACTTCACCTTTTTTGTATGTTTGCTTTGTGATCAAAGTTCTAAATTTATTTTCTGTTCTTACTGAAAGTGTTTCCATTGTTGTTGAAACCATTTTTCTTGTTTCTCCTTTTATTTTTTTAATTCATAAACATAAAACATCATTGATGTAGTATAGCGTTAATAAATTTTATTACAAGGGTTTGATGGATGAATTTTGAATATATTAAGGTTGAGTAATTAAAAAAATAAAAACATCAGCGTGTGTCTGATGTTTTTTTTTTTAGATGTTGTTGAATGTGATACTTAAATTATTTTTTATGCGTTCAAAGTAGTTTCATTTGGATCGCAGCGCGATGCCCGTTGAATAATAAATAAGGTGCGGCTCGTTCGGCGATCACACCCAATTTTTTTAATGAATATAGATCGCGCAGTTGGTTTATTCTTCTCGCGCTCATGATGGCGTCGGCGCCTTTTAATCCAATGCCAGGGATGCGGATCAGTTCTTGTTTGTCGGCTTTGTTGATCTCGACTGGTTTGTCTGCCAGATACATTTGTGCCCAGGCTTGTTTTGGGTCGGCGTGCAGCGGCAGATTGCTTGATGTTGTAAATGGTAAATCTTCAAGATCAAAGCCATAATCTCGCAATAAAAATGAAGCCTGGTATAAACGGTGTTCACGCATCGGATCTACAGCGGCTTTGTTTTCAAGCGGCGTATCTCGAATAGGATGAAATGCAGAAAAATAAGCTCGTTTGAGTCTTACGTTTTTATTCAACCAGTCTGTGATGGTTAGCAGTTCAAGATCACTTTCATCGGAGCCGCCTGCTACAAATTGAGTGACGGTTGAAGGCCAGCGGCCATTCCAAAATTTATGAGCAGGGACTGTTCTGCGAATTTCTTCAACCCATTTCAAAGGCTGTAATAGTTCTTCGATGAATATTTTATGTGGCGCAAGCTTTGCAAGCCTTTCGGTATTTGGCGCTTCAAGGTTAACCGAGACGCGGTCGGCGAGCTGCATGGCACGATAGACCTGATCTTTTTCAGCGCCCGGCATGATCTTTAGATGGAGATATCCGCGATATTGATATTTCTTGCGCAGGATGTCTGCTGTATCGAGCAGCTTATCCTGAGTCTTGACTCCGCCTCCTGCTATGCCGGAGCTGAGGAATACACCTTCGGCGGCTCCACTCTGATTCAGTTTACTGAACAGCCCAGCGAATTCATCAGGTTTAAAAGTGGCGCGGCGAAAATCGCGCCCGGCACGGAATGGACAATAGAAGCAATCACGCTCGCAGGCTGACGAAAGGGTGGGGGCGGGAAGTGACCGCGGTTCCGGGGGGGGGGTTGGTTTTTTTTCAAAAATTCAGCCTAAGGAGAGTTACGAAAATGGCAGATAAAAGTCAGGCGCACGATAAGCAGGTTCTACATAAGTTGGGGTATGCACAGGAACTTTCGCGCCGCATGAGCGGCTTCTCGAACTTCGCAATTTCATTTTCAATCATTTGTATTTTGGCTGGTGGTATCTCTGCCTTTCCCGCTGCGTTCAATGCTCTCGGTTCCGGCGGCGCATTTTTGATCTGGTTGGTCGGCGGCGTGCTCGCGATGAGTGTAGCGGTCGGCATGGGACAGATCGCTTCGTCATTTCCAACGGCTGGCGGTTTGTATCACTGGAGTTCCCACCTCGGCGGTAAATTCTGGGGCTGGGCCACGGCCTGGTTTAACCTCATTGGTTTGATCTGTGTGGTCTCCTCGGTGGATGTGCTGCTCTACACCGTATTTTTCAAAGATCTGCTGCTTGCAACGGTGCTGGGTGTGGATGTTTCTGCCTGGGGTACTACTCAACAAACGATCTTCCTTGTGATTGCTCTCGGTTCACAAGCGATCTTGAACCACTATTTCATTAATATCACCACCAAACTTACTGATCTAAGTGGATATGTCATTCTTGGCTTGACCGTTGTTTTGATCGTCACTTTGTTTGCTTTCAGCTCTGTCCCTCTGGATATTACCCGCCTTTGGACTTTCCAAAATGTGACAGGTGATGCCGGCGGTGGTGTGGTTCCGTTCCGCACTGAGAATGTGGCATTTGCCTTCCTGCTTGGTCTTTCATACGTGTGTTACACCATCACAGGTTTTGATGCTTCTGCGCATACATCTGAAGAAACACAGGATGCACAGGTGAATGTACCCAAGGGTATGTGGACCGCTGTGTTCTGGTCATGGGTCTTCGGTCTCGTGGCGGTTGCGGCTTATGTTCTAACGATGCCAGATCTAAAGGAAGCCGCTGCTCTCGGCTGGGGTTCGTTCTTCTATATGTGGAGCGCCTCGAGGATGCCGTATGCCTTGAGTTTGTTCCTTGCTATAGGCATGGTGCTTGTTAATTACATTTGTGCGCTGGCTGGTCTTACCTCCACCTCACGCATGATGTATGCCTTTGCCCGTGATGGTGGCCTGCCCGCCTCTGAGGCGCTTGCCAAGGTCAGCACTGTGTATCGCACTCCTGGAACTGCGGTTTGGGTTTCAGCAATCTTTGCATTTGCAAGCACGCTCTATGCTCCTGCTTACCTCATTCTGGCTGTTGCCTGTGCTGTGTTCCTTTATATTTCCATGGTTATGCCGATCGCAGCAGGTCTTATTGCTGAAGGCAGCGCCAAGTGGAAGGAAAAAGGTCCATTCAACCTTGGCGGCCTTTCCAAGCCGAACGCCTTCCTTGCCATTATTTTCGGTATCGTATTGGCGATCAGCGGTTTCTTCCCGCCTAACGAGAAGGTGTTCTACTTTACGGTTGTCTTTGTCGTTGCTCTGTTTGGCTTCTGGTCGAAGAAAACAGCTCCCATGGGTATAGGTTTTGCAGTCGTTGGTTTGCTGTTGGGTTTTCTCCCCATTTCGGATGAGAATGTTCTACACTTCCTTATCCCTGATCTAACAACTTCCACTATTGCCATTGGCGTTGCCGTTGTTGCTGCTGTCATCACCTTTATGACTGGCGGTGAAGACCAGCGCTTTGAAGGTGTTCCCGAAGGCGATAAGATCAAACAACGCCAGAAGATGATCGCCGACATCGAAAAGAAATACGGCGAACAATAATATTCTGTTGTAAAGTAAAATTAAGAGCGGTATCTCGCAAGGGATACCGCTCTTATTCAAATATCGAGGAGCTACTCATGAAATATCTGCTCGGCATTGATCAAGGTACAACGCAAACGACGGCGGTCATCGTAAATGAACTTGGTGAAATGATGGAAAAGAACTCGGCTCAACTGCCGGCACGATTTCCACAGGCAGGTTGGGTGGAGCAGGAACCCGCGGATATTGTCCGCACGGTGAAAGAGGCTTGCGCGCCTTTGCTTGATAAGTATGATATTTCAGCAGTGGGGTTTGATAATCAGGGTGAAACTTTTATTGTTTGGGATAAGTCTACGGGCCAGCCTGTGACTCCCGCCATTGTTTGGCAGGACACGAGAGGGGAATCTGTCTGTAAGAGCATCGCTTCGCACGTGGACCCGAACCTGCTTCGCCTCAAAACGGGACTCCTGCTCGATAGTTATTTCTCCGCACCAAAACTCAAGTGGGTATTTGAAAATTACCCTGAACTTCGCGAGCAAGCCCATGACGGTAAATTATTATTTGGAACCACAGAGACCTGGGTGATCTGGATTTTGACACAAGGCAGGTTGCACGTTACCGATCCATCCACTGCGTCACGCACGCTTTTGTTTGATATGAATAAGTTTGAGTGGGACGATGAACTACTGAAATTATTCGACGTACCACGCAGTATACTGCCTGAAGTGAAACCGTCTGCTGGATATATCGGTGATGTGGACTTTGGTAACGGCAAGCCATTACCGCTACATGCATTACTGGTAGATCAACAAGCTGCATTATTTGGACAGGCTTGTTTCAAAGCCGGGGAAATGAAATGTTCGTTTGGGACAGGCAGTTTTCTGTTAATGAATATCGGTGATAAGCCAAAACTATCAAACAACGGCCTGCTGACGACCGTCGGGTGGAACTTTGAGGGGCACACTGCATACGCTTTCGATGGCGGGATCTTTGTCACCGGGTCAGCGGTGCAATGGCTGAGAGACAACCTCAAATTGATTCCTGATTCGGCTGCGAGCAACGAGGCAGCGAATAAATCTACAGACTCAGGCGTGGTGGTGGTGCCTGCTTTGCAGGGACTGGCCGCACCACACTGGCGGACCGATGTGCGCGGTGCAATGTTTGGGCTGAATCGCAGCACAAGCTCTGATGATATTGTCCGCGCTACACTGGACGGAATCGCCTGCCGTGTTTACGAAGTGGTGACGGCCATGTCACAGGACCTGGGACAAACGCCGCCGCATCTCAAAGTAGATGGCGGCCCTTCGGGGAATCCGTACTTAATGCAAATGATCGCCGACCTGCTGAATCTCGAAGTCCGCGTTTCGGCGGCGTTGGAAGCGACTGCGATCGGAATTGCGAATCTGGCAGGTGTTTCGGCTTTGGGTACTTCGTTTGAGTCATTATCAAGTAACTGGAAATCTGAAAAAGTTTATATGCCAAGGATTAAGAAAGAGGAAAGAGGAAAGAAGTTGGAGCAGTGGAATCGGGCGGTTGATGCGGTGAAGGGATTTCATGGGTAGGGGAGCGGGGTAGATAGGTAAGCAGGTATACAAGCAAACAAGCAGGCAGGTTTGAAATGACAAATACTATTTATGATGTGGCTGTGATCGGGGCGGGGGTAGTGGGGTCGGCGATTGCGCGTGAACTTTCGCGTTATCAACTCAAGGTTGCGTTGGTCGAGTCTGCGCCGGATGTGGGAATGGGAACTTCGAAGGCGAGCACTGCGATCTGGCACACCGGCTTTGATGCGAAACCCGGCACGCTGGAAGCGACGCTCATGCGGCGCAGTTATGCGTTGATGGATACATTCATGCCTGAGGCGAATATTCCGCATGAAAGATTGGGAGCAATCTTAATCGCATGGAATCAGGAGCAATTTGATTCTTTGCCCGCACTGCAAAAGAAGGCGCACGAAAACGGCGTGATGGATGTAAGTATTATTTCATCAGATGAAATTTACAAGCGTGAGCCGCATATTAATCAGGGTGCGCTGGGCGGATTACTCGTGCCCGGAGAGGGGATATTATGCACGTTCACTGTTCCGCTGGCATTTGCAACTCAGGCTGTATTGAATGGGGTTGAGTTGTTTTTAAATTTTCAGGTAAATAAAATTCAACGACAGACAGCAGACGGCGGACGACAGTCCATTGTCAATGGACTGTCGTCTGAAAGTGTCATTCATGCACGATATGTGGTCAACGCGGCGGGATTGTTTTCAGACGAGATCAATGCCCATTTTGGCCACACCAGTTTCACGGTCACGCCGCGACGCGGGCAGTTAATTGTCTACGATAAACTGGCGCGGACTTTAGTGAATCATGTGCTGCTTCCGGTGCCGACATCCAAGACAAAGGGTGTGTTGATCAGCCCAACGGTGTATGGAAATATTTTGCTCGGGCCAACCGCGGAAGATCTGCCCGATAAAACAGCCACGGAAACCACCGCCGATGGATTGGAGATGTTAATCGGTAAGGGACGTGAGATTTTGCCGCAGTTGCTGGATGAAGAAGTGACTGCTACGTATTCAGGGTTTGCGCGCGGCAACGGAGCACAGCGATTATCAGATCGAGATGCATGCGGAACAAAAATATTTGTGCGTGGGAGGCATCCGCTCCACGGGGATTTCGGCGGCGATGGGAATTGCCGAGTATG
This sequence comes from Candidatus Villigracilis proximus, assembly GCF_016717045.1. Lineage (NCBI taxonomy): Bacteria > Bacillati > Chloroflexota > Anaerolineae > Anaerolineales > Candidatus Villigracilaceae > Candidatus Villigracilis > Candidatus Villigracilis proximus. The sequence continues at coordinate 193,020 of NZ_JADJUO010000011.1, forward strand.
CGGTGGAGTTGTTGCAGGGCGCGGGTTTGCGTTTGCAATTGAAGGATGATTTTAAATCTGTAAAAATGCCGACCATCGGGCAGGCAAATGTGCGCCCGCATCAGGACGCGGAGATGATCGCGAGAAATCCGCAGTATGCTGAGATGGTTTGTCACTGCGAGCGAGTCTCACGCGGTGAGTTGCAGGACGCGATGAGCGCGACGATTCCGGCGACGACTTTGGATGGATTGCGAAGACGAACGCGCGCGTCGCAGGGGCGCTGTCAGGGATTTAATTGTCAGGCGGCGTTGGTGAAGAGTTTGGATAGGGGACAGGGTAATTTGCAGGAGCAAGCTCCTGCACTCCAAACACATAAACTCCATAATCAAAAAGATGTTTTGATTGTTGGGGCGGGGCCGGCGGGGCTTTCGGCGGCGATCGAGTTGAAGAAGCAGGGCGTTAAAAATATTCTGGTTGTTGATCGTGAGCCGGAGGCGGGTGGTATGCCACGCATGTGTCATCATACTGGGTTTGGGCGTGAGGATCTGTGGCGCATGTATTCCGGCCCGCGATATGCGCGATATTATCGTGAGCTTGCTGAGAAGTATGATGTTGAGGTGCGAACGTCTACGACGATCTTGGGGTGGGGTGATTCTGATTCTTATTCTTATCTCTAAACTTCGGAAGTCTTTTTTGGGTCTGATGGCAGGAATGACCTAAGAAAGACTTCCGAAGTTGCGTTGCAGTCTGATGGTGTGAGTGATCTTAGAAAGACTTCCGAAGTTATGTTTACTTCCCCAAGTGGACTGGGAAAAATTGAAGCGCAGGCTGTGTTGCTTGCAACGGGCGTGCGTGAACGTCCGCGGGCGGCGCGGATGATTCCGGCACACGTCCGCTGGGTGTGTTTACGACGGGCTCGCTGCAACGCTATGTCTATCAGGAGCATCTGCCGGTCGGCAAACGCGCGGTCATTGTCGGCGCGGAGTTGGTGAGTCTTTCGGCCTTGATGACGCTGCAACACGCAAATGTAAAATGCGTCTTGATGACCACGGAAGAATCAAAACACCAAATTGAATTCCCGTATATAGCAATGAAGTGGGCCGTGGCAGATATTCTGACGCGCACGCCGATCATGACGAATGTGCGCGTGACAAATATTTTTGGAAAAAAACGCGTTGAGCCAATTGAACTCACCCGAAGCGGACTTTCATCCCCTGAAGTTTTTACCGTAGAATGTGACACGATCATTCTTACCGGAAACTGGATCCCCGAAATGAGATGGCCCGCCTCGGCAGCCTGACCATAAATCCGCTGACGCGCGGACCGAAGATAGATGCTGAGTTTCGCTCTTCTGTGAATGGTGTATTCGTGGCTGGAAATTTATTACGCGGTGTGGAAACTGCCGACCGCTGTGCGATTGAAGGAATGAAGGCGGGCAAGTCTATTGCGAGATATCTGAAGTAATTCGTAATTCGACTTTTTTTCTTATGGTAAAGGTCCATCAGCAAGTTGGTGGACTCCATGGAATAAAATAGGGAGTAATGTCACTTGGAGTTGCACGTGTAAAAGCTATACTGAATAAAAAAAACAGGAGGCTAAGCATGTGTGAATTTTGTACGCAGCATGGAGAGGGAGAGAAGTGGTATCTGACCATGGAGAATTACTCAAAGGATCTGCTCGATCAAAATAAGAGGCGTGAATACGCGGCAGAATTCCTGAATGGATTCGATAAGCGTGTGCCGAAAAGCATCAAGCAATTGGACAAGATCCGCAGAACACCGTTGATGAAACTCGCAAAGCCGGTGTTGACTCACGCGCAGAAGCAGGATCATTATGGTCAGGTTGTGCCGATGGAAGATGTGGAAAAGATCTTTGACATGGTGGAGGGAGCAGTGCGCCTGCCCTGTGTCTGTCGGCGGGTGACCACGGGTAATATGAATGCCCGCTATTGCTACGGCCTGACTATGGATAAACAATTGATGGACTCGCTGGATGATTCCTTCAGCCTGGAGACTCTTTCAAAAGACGAAGCGTTGGATTCGATCCGCAAGCTGGATAAGGAGGGACTTGTCCATTCGGTGTGGACGTTTAAGACGCCGTTCATTGGTGGGTTGTGCAATTGTGATCAGGAGTGCATGGCCTACCGCATCACACATCGCGCAAAGATTATCCGGTGATGTTCCGCGCGGAATGGGTGGCAGCCGTCTCGATGGATGCGTGCAATGGCTGCCGGCTGTGTATGAGACAATGTCAATACGGGGCGATACGATATTCATCCAATAACAAAAAAGTGAGCATTGACCCGACGGCCTGTTATGGATGCGGCGTGTGCCGTGCAAGCTGTAATAAGAATGCGATCACCCTATCGCCGCGTGAGTTGGTGACCGGAGCGGCGGGTGTGTGGTGAGTGTGTAAAGAACCTTATAAATACCTCAGTTTACACAGTCGTATTGCGGGGTGGGGGAGAAGGGAAATACAGAAGGGAGAATGATGAATGAGGAATAAGAGCAACCGTCCCGTTGGAATGATGCGCTTTTCTCGTACGGTCTACTCTTTATTGCCCGCAGTCAAATAAACAGTAGCGGGGGAGTTGTCAGAGCGTGTATTCCATATTTTCACTTCATGGTTTCGATAAGTATTATTATCGCAATCATTGACAGTTCGCTTAAAATCTATATAATAAGTGTATGGATGAGCCTACAGAGAAAAAATCCCTGACCATTTCTGATGTAATGAATGCATATTTGCGGATGGTAGAGCGTTCTCGTAGTAAGCACACAATGCTTGCGTATAAGAACGCCTTGCATGTTTTCAGTGAAGTGTTGGAAAAAAAATCTCTCAAACCCGAGATCACCCCCATTGAAAACCTTACGGAAGAAACATTCTCCAAATTTGTGGATTACCTCAATGTCTATGCCACAGCTACCGAGCAGCTGTATTTGCAGGCGATCAAGGGCTTCTTCCTTTATGTAGATTCGGAAAGACTGATTGATGTAAACCAATCTCGTCTAGTGGTACTTATGCGACAACGTTCACGACGCCCTGGCGTCCGCATTCCACAGTTTCCAATTGATGAGATTGAAAAACTTTTAGACAAGGTTCAGGATGTTGAAAATCTGACCGTTTTAACCGACAACGAGGACGAGACGGCCAACGCTAAACTACGCGCATACCGTGATCGTGCCTTTTTGCTCACTTTAGCAGACACAGGCTTTCGTGTTCATGAAGCCTGTAATCTCAGGCGCGGCGATGTAGACTGGAACGAAGGTCGCGCTGTTATCATTGGTAAAGGGAATAAACAGGCAGTCGTTCGTTTTACTTCGCGCGCGCTTCAAGTCATCAAGGAATATTTATCACAGCGTGCCACACTCGATGGAAGCTCTGGAAAACAATTGAGTTCCCTGCCCGTCTTTGCCCGTCATGATAAAGGCGCCGGTAAAAAAGTAAAACCAATGACGCCCACCACAGGCCGCAATATCGTTAAAGAACGCGTGGATCAGTTTTTAGGCAAAGAAATGACAGGCAAGATCACTCCGCATTCATTTCGTCATTACTTTGTTACTTCTGCATTGCGCGGCACGGGAAACTTAAGAATTACCCAGGAACTTGCGCGGCATAAAAATATTCAAGTTACACAAAGCTATACTCACTTGTCTGATGAAGAACTTGACAAGGCGTATCATGATGTCTTTGAAAAAGGTGCATCACGTAAATCAAAATGACTATCTTTTTCCTGAAATTCACCATCTGACTTTAGTAAGATGAGTCTCACAATATTAGTATGGGATACGGTTAATTAATTTCCTCGCTTCTTTCTTTAACGTGAGCCTGATACGCCTTCGAAAGCATCTCTGCCCATTGACCGACTCTCCCCTGCCCCACCGGCTTGTTATCAATGAGAACGATCGGCACCACACCCCGCGAACTGGAAGTAAGAAATGCCTCGTCATATTTTTCGTTCATCTTCGGCGCATGATATTCAATCGACATCCCCTGCTCTCGCGCCAGCCTGAGGATCACATGCCGTGTCACACCAAGTAGAATTCCATTTTGTGCTGTGATCAGCGTATTTCCCTGTACCGCATAAAAATTGGAAGTCATACCCTCCAGAATTTCGCCGTGTTTTGTAAGCAGAATTTCAAACACATCCCTGCCCATTTGCCTGCGCTGATCGGCGCTTGAGGAAATAAATCCCGTATCTTTTACGCGCGGTGACTCGCGTGCCAATTCCGTAGTGACGACTGAAACTCCGTTCTCATATACCTGTTTTGCGATCGGCACAAATGGCTGAAGACCAAGATGGATGGTGCCGTCATTCCTGGTCAAGATCAAACGGACGCGTGATTCCTTGGGGAGATTTATTTTGACCAGGTCTGCGATCCTGATACGCAAAGTCGGCTCATCCACAGATGGAGAGAGTCCCTGCTCCAGTGCGGGACCGTATAATCTTTGTAAATGTGTGTGCAGACCCAAAACCTTTGTCCCATTTAATAGCGTGCTAAAGGTTGTGTAAAATCCCTGCGGAAGATTTTGCGTCATTTCGTCCAGTGTTCTGGCCTGTGTTTGGATCGGCAGATTGCCTGCTGGATCAATCTTAAATTCAAGTATGTTCATAGTTTGATTCTACACGTTTATGCTGCAAATAACATTTTTGATAGAAAAATTACAAGTACGAATGGATGGAAGTACTATATAATTCTCCAGTTCGTGAAGAATAGGCAATTCAAAGATGACCGATAAAAAACCAAGCTATCAGCAAGCCACTCAATACACCGCCAAAGACTTGCGGACAGTTGCCCGGACAATCTCTGTTCAGCAATTGTCGCGCCTATCCCTGCCCGAAGTGGATGCAGTGGTGGAATTGATCTCAAAAGTTGTTCCGGCGGGCAATGTGCCCGGTATGATCCTCAGCGGACTGGCCCGCCTGCCCGGACGACGTATTCCCGTTCAAAAAATGCAACAGGATGTCAACGCACTCTTTAGCGGCGTGGAGCAAATTCTAGACCAGGCTATGTATGGCGCCATCTTTGCCGGACCAGCCGCCATTATTTGGGGATATCAAAATCTGCTCAAACTTGCTGGAAAAGACCCCGATGCTGCTTTCCCCGAAGGAGCCTGGCAATTCTATGCAGGTTACGCCCTGCGTGAAGACACAGCCCGCCATACCAACGAGACACACGGATTTGACACCCTGCTTAATGAGCACAATATCCACTTAAGTGCAGTAGACCGCCTGACTGCATGGTTTATGGCTTCTGTCATGTGTCTGCATCAATACAATGACCTATTAAGAAATGAGTGGACCGAACGTGTTTCGATATCAACCCTTGAAGAAGCGGATATCAAACGAGCCAAGAAGCTATTCCGTGAATGGGAAACAAAACGTCCTTTTCGCCGCGAAGAAGATGCCGGAGATAAAGACTACCCCGCGTACCGTCAATTTAAATTCGAACAATTTCTACTCGATAGTTTGAAATCCATGCCGGCTTCCACCCATGAAGCATGGACTTCAAAGTTAAGATCCGCCAAACAGCAGGATCTGGGCGCCTATCAACAGCAAATGTCCATTTTGGCCTACCTTGACCCGGGACAATACGGCGAGACCCGTGTACCCTTTAGATTGCAAGATGCACAAATTGGAATTATCTATCGCGATAGTTATTATTTACTGCCGATCTGCGAGCAGGGTTCCAATAAACCGATCGACATTATGAATGCCCGCGCACAAATTTCAGCCATGCTGGGCTCGCCGTTTTCGTCGCCTTCACAAATTGCTTCGCTTACACGGGTAAAACGTTCAGCACTGCCGGGATTGCGGAATAAACTAAATCCAATGCTGGTTAATGATATGGATAATCTGCGCTTTGCGCCGATCATCATTTCAGCGGATGTTCGTACACGTTCCCTTCCGCTTTCAGAGCTGCGTCAGGCGGAGCGTGGAATTGGTTCGCACGCCTTGACCATCTTTGACACGGGCGAAACCTTTGTCTTCGATCAATCGCATATCTTTTTTGATGGCGCCTGGGGCATTGCCCTGTCTGAGATCATGACCAATGAGGCTTTATCGTGGGCGCGTTATTTAAATATGCTGCCCTCCCCTGCCCCGGCACAAACCCGCATTTACACATCACTCACACTTCAACTACAGCCAGCGGATATTAACCTCGTACAGCAGGCACCGCGTATTTCACCTGAAGCAGGCGCAGAAACCGATAAGGTAAATCTCAAGGCTTGTCTCGCTTTGCGCAAACAGTTCAAGCAAAGGAATGACCTGATCCAATTAACGATCAACGATCTGCTGGTACTCTACCGCGCCATTCATGCCGCAACTTATAAACCCTCCAGAAAATTACTGGCTGAAATCGATATTCTCGCCGCCACTCAGCCTGAAATTGCATTATCCCTGCGTCAGCTTGTAGAAGAAGCGAGCCGCACCAATCCGGCCATTTTGATTCCGATGGATGCCAGTCTCAAAGTCCCGCGTGAACGGATCTATCCACTTAATATGGAAGTGCCGCTCATGGAGCTTAATCTGCTTGGCTTGCACGGGCAAACCATGAAAATGCTGGATGCCTACGAAGCCTCTGCAGAAGATCGTCCTGCCATGTATTCTGGATTCGATCATCTGCAAAATTGTATCTTGCATCGCTGGCTGGCTTTGGCGCATTTTTAGCTCGCGCCAAAGAGATCGCCACACAGGGGCAAAGTGCCAGCACAGGTGCGATAAAATTGCTCGCTCACTTACCCTGCCGCTTCAACGTCTTTTGGATAAGATCCCCGAACAATTTGAAGTGCTGAACAACATCTTAAAGGGACGCGAAGTATTTTCAAATGTCGGCGCGGTGGTCTCAACCAGTACGTTAACCCGCTTCATGACAGCCAAAGATGATAATACGCAAAAGCAACTTGCCTGGGGCGTAATGACAGACTCCAGATCGGTCATGCGAATTCATCTGCGCGATTTCCGTCCGCAAGTGGCAACACTGCTGTCCATTGGCCGCAAAGACCTTGCAAATATGGTCACCCAGGATTATCTGGATGCCTATGCCGATGGGCTGAATGTCTATATCCACGACCTGTCTCGCATCACTCTTGCAAGCCGTGAAACCACACCCTTATCCAGAACCAGAAAGCAGAACCAAAACAAAATATGAAAGATCCATTGATCGGACAACAGCTTGCAAATTTTCGTGTGGAACGGCTGCTCGGCCAGGGCGGTATGGCTACTGTTTATTATGGACTGGATGTTAAACTCGAGCGCCCGGTTGCCATAAAAGTAATTGACAAGCGTTATAAGAACGAACCCGCCTACGCCAGCCGTTTCGTCAATGAAGCGCGCATGATGGCAAAGTGGCGTCATGAAAATATCGTTCAGATCTATTATGCCGACGATATTCAGGGATACTCCTATTATGTAATGGAATATGTGGATGGTCAGGACCTTTCAACGGTCATGTCTGTGTATACAGACGAAGATGAGTTGATGCCCATCAAAGATGTCCTGCGGATCGGTAACGCCATCGCCAGCGGATTGGATTACGCGCACAGTCAGGGCGTGGTGCATCGCGATATCAAACCATCAAATGTTCTGATCTCAAAAGACGGACGCGTCCTGCTTGGTGATTTTGGCATGGCACTCGAGGTGCGTGACGGCTCCATGGGAAGCATCTTCGGGACGCCTCATTACATATCGCCCGAACAGGCCAAAAGGTCGGCAGATGCGGTTCCACAATCCGACCTTTATTCATTGGGGGTCGTCCTCTACGAAATCCTCACCGGCGCAGTCCCCTTCAACGACCCATCGCCTGCCAGCGTTGCCCTTTTGCACATCACGCAGCCTCCCCCGCTGCCCCGCAGTATCAACCCTGAGATCAGCCCCGCCGTTGAAGCAGTGCTTCTAAAGGCGCTGGAAAAAAATCCACAAAACCGTTATCAAACCGGCGCAAAATTAATGTCTGCGTTAGACATCGCATTTAAAACCACAGGCTCAGCGCCCAAAATGAGTCTTCCACCTTTGCCGGCCGGCGTCCCCACTATTAGGCGCAGCGAAACTTCCATCGCGCAGATCGCAAAGCGTGATGTGCCAAAAGCAAAAGAACGCACATTTCAAAGACCAGCGCCGGAATTGCCCGTCGTGACAAGCACAAAGGATCGTCCGCAAAAAAGATATGGCTGGATCTATTTCATCATTTTGCTGCTCGTTTTACTGGGGATCGGCGGCTGGTACTTTATGCAGGGCGGATTGCCCTTTCTGAAAGAGATCTGTCACTGCAACATTTACCTCCCCGCCTCCTGCCTTAACCCTTACGCCTGTTCAGCCCGACCCAAACATTCGCTCCGCCCTCGGCCACTTCAACGGAGCCGCTGCCTACAGCATCCTCGATTGCATCTTCCACAGCGCTTCCCACTGCAACCGAAGTACCAAACACAGAAACACCTGTGCCCTCCCCTACTGACTTGATTGTTGTTCCTACGATCAAATATCCCGACGGAAATAATTTCACATTATTTTGGAACGAGACAAGTTTTCACATGCTTTACCGCGGACGGGTTGCCCGTAGTTTCTCAGGCTTTGCTTTTGAACGCCTCGATGAAAGCGGACAGCCCACAGACCGCTTCACCGGTCATCGTTGGGAAAATGGAAACTACACCAACTTCCCGTCAAAATATTGTGTCAGCATCAAAATTTACGGCGACGAAGTTCCGCCCTATATCGACCCCCTCGATTGCAGCGGCGCGTACGCCAGCATCATCCAACTACGCCCCGATGAGCATCGCGGACTATTCTTCTGGTATCCAAAAGAAGGCTCCACCGAATTCCGCGTGCTATGGGTCGGCGAGGAAGTGGCCCGCTGTCAAATTGATGCAGGCACATGTGAAGTATATATTCCATAGATAAATTATCAAAATAAAAAAAGTGGATAATGCGCATCATCCACTTTTTTTATTTAACAAGTCACTTTTACAGGCTGAAGCCGTTATGGAAGTACAAAATTAAATACAGCCAAATATTGACCTTCCGCTTCGCTTAATTCAACAGTTAACCCGTCAATTGGCTGTTCGGGGAAATATAACTGCGTGGTCAGTATTTCTGCATTTGGGGCCTGCACTTTAACGTGGATATGCCCGATCGGGCGGGACGAATGCAAGCCGGGGATGATCGTCTCAAGATAATAACGTCCCTGCTCATCTGTGAATTGATGTCCGCGCAGGGTGTAGCCTGTGTTATCGTATTCGCCGTTTGCATCTGCCTGCCAAAAAAATCAAGCCATGCATTGGCAATCGGCTGGCATTCTGCATTTAGAACATAGCCGATGAGAATAAGTTTATCGCCCTGTATACTTTCTTCGAGCAATGAATTTTTTTCGGGTGTGTTGGGCATATAGTATGGGCCTTCTTGATCTTGCGGTGTTACTCCTGAACAGACGGGCATTTCAAGCGCAGAGAAAATATCTGCTGTGGGGTCTGCGGCAGGGACAGGTGTGGCAGTTTCTGTTTGAGCGGCGGGAATGTTATTGGGGGATGGATCCATTTGGGTCGGCAAAGGACCAAGAGTGCCTCTGATGGCGGGTCCATACGGCCGTACAATTGGACCGCAGGCGGTCAACGTCAATACAATTAAAATAAGCAGTTTTTTTGGCATGTTGTTTTCCTTTGAACATTGACGGGAATATAAAAAGCACTCTTACCTTGATATTACGAAGAAATTATGTGCGACAATTGTGATACCATGTTGGCTATTAACAAAAACCAAGCAAACAAAAGGATGCCGAAAACATGAATCAACTCTTTATCTCCTACTCGCGAAAAGATACTGAATTTGCCAGGCGCCTCGCTGATAGTTTCATCGCACAGAAAATGGAAGTTTGGGTGGATTGGGAGGATATTCCGCCCAGTGTAGATTGGATGCGCGAGATAGAGAAGGGCATCGAAGAAGCAAATGTTTTTGTTTTCATTGTCAGTCCTGATTCCATTAACTCAAAAGTTTGCGCCGAAGAAGTGGCGCACGCCATCAAGAATGGCAAGCGCATCGCGCCCATCGTCGCACGCGATGTGGATTTTAATCAGGCGCCGCCGACCCTCTCACATTTGAATTGGATCTTCTTTTCACGTCCGCAGGATAAATTTGAAGAAGCCTTTGAAAAAGTGATGACCGCCATTCAAACAGATTTTGACTGGGTGCAAACGCATGCGCGATTACAGGTAAAGGCACTCGAATGGGAAAGAAACAAAAAGGAAGTTAGTTTTCTTTTGCGCGGAAGTGATCTTAAGGATGCAGAGGCGCAAATTTTGGTTAACACCGAAAAGACTCCCACGTCCACTAATTTGCAGCGTGAATACATTTTGGCGAGCCGTACCGATGAAGATGCGCGGATCGAAAGAGAACGGGCAAAAGAGCAGCAGTTGGAACTCGAAAAGAAACTGGGGAGCCGCCTGCGCCGGTTGACCTATTTGTTGCTGGGTGTATTTTCCGTCGCTTATGTGATCTTATTTGCCTGGCTAAACTCAGTGACAAGTACTCTGGCTGTCAACTCACTTAAGGATCAAATGCTCGCGCTGGTGGAAACAAGCGTTTGTTTTATCAATGGCGATGAATACAGCAGCTTTGTCGCAGCTTTTCCCTCAGCAAACAGTGACGTATATGATGATTATTATTATTCAGATCTTGATTTTTTCATGAACGACGTGATTGAAACCAATAAAAATATCGACACTGAAGTTGTGCTGTACACGATCATCCGCGGAGACACACCGGATGAATACCTGATCATCGCCTCCACAGACAAGGCTGAAGATGTCCCATATCGAACGGCCATGCCCGTAAGGCAAAACTCCCCGCAGATTGCGGGGCTTGAAGCAACTGTAGCCGATGTAACGATCACAGAAGATGAATGGGGCACCTGGATCTCCGCCTGCTCCCCCATCCACAGTCCCACTCAGGATTCTGTCGGCGCGTTGTGCGCAGATTTTAACGCCCAGCTTTTGGAAGATACACGCCGAAACGTAACCATGACTCTGGGGATCGCCTTCCTTGTGATCTATCCGGCCATGATCGCACTGGTGGTATTTACAACTCGCTCTTTCCAAAGTAAACGTAATATTGCTGTTAAATAAAAAAATCCTTGACACATCCCGTTTTGTTGGTGTAAACTCGGAACATAGCAATAAAAATCCACTAAAAAAGGAGCGCACTCTTGATGTTGAACACAATCTACACAACCCCTGATGCAGTTGGCATTTTGCCTTCTCGGAGTGCGCCTATAGTAGACCGACACTAGGTCTTCTTTCTGTCCCCTGTTTGTTTTGGGCTGCGGCGTACTTGCCGCAGCCTTTTTGTTTAAGTTTTTACCGGTAAAACTTAAACTCTTTGTTTCCCACGTGATTTGCTTTTGGAGATCCACAATGAATACCTCAACCACCTCCTCATATTTTGATTTCCGCAATGCGCTGAATGAAAACCGTCTAACCGGTTTATGGCGCATGATGACGGACTTCCGGGTTTCATACCTCGGAGCAACGATTGCACTCGCCATTTCGGCGCTGGCAAAAACCTCTGTTTACATCTTGCTGCGCTTTTTTGCAGACGATGTGCTCGGAAAAGGCCGCATGATCGGATCGACCATGACCCAGACCTTTCTCTGGATCGGAGTCGGATTCATCCTCCTGGCCTTTATCGAAGGCGGCGGCGCGTTTCTTTCGGGACGTTTAGCTGCCTACACCGCCGAGGGCATTACCCGCCGTTTGAGAGATTTCCTCTTTGACCATATTCAACGGCTTAGCTTTGCGTATCACAGCGCAACGCCCACCGGCGACCTGATCGAGCGCGTCACCTCTGATGTGGATGCCCTGCGCCGCTTCTTTTCAGAGCAGGCAATTGGCGTCGGCAGAATCATCCTGTTGTTCTTTATCAACTGGGCTGCGATCCTGTATATCAATGTGCGACTCGGTCTGCTTTCTGTCATCACGATCCCGCTCATCTTGTGGGTCTCGCTCTGGTTCTTCAAAAAAGTGACCAAGGCTTACGAAGATTACCAGGCTCAGGAAGCGATCCTTTCGACCACCCTGCAAGAAAACTTAACCGGTGTGCGCGTGGTGAAAGCCTTTGCGCGGCAGGATTACGAAAAGAAGAAGTTCGAAAAAGATAACTGGATGAAGTATGTAAAAGGCAAGCTGTTATTGCTGATGCATTCCCTCTTCTGGCCGCTTTCTGATATTGTGCTGGGCGCGCAGATGCTGTTTGGATTTATCTACGCCGCGTTCATGGCGATCAACGGAGAAATTACCGTTGGTGACTATGTAGCCTATGTCGGTTTGCTGGTCTGGTTGATCTTCCCCATCCGCAATCTGGGGCGCACGATCGTGCAAACCTCAACCGGCATGGTCTCCTATCAACGCTTGATGGAGATCACCAAGCAGGCTCGCGAAGACCTCGAAAGCGGACTGGTGCAGCCAAATCAACCGGCGAGAGGCGAGATCGAATTCAGAAACGTCTCGTTCATGTATTCAGACGGCAAGCATGATGTCATCAAGGATATCTCCTTCCACATCAAGCCGGGACAATCCATCGCGCTGCTCGGCTCCACAGGCTCCGGCAAAACGACCATGGTCAATCTTCTGCCGCGCTTCCACGATTACACCGGCGGAGAGATCTTGCTCGATGGCGCGGACTTGAAAGATTATCCGCGCAAGTATCTGCGTGAGCAGATCGGCATTGTACAACAGGAACCCTTCCTGTTCAGCCGTTCGATCCGCGAGAATATTTTGTACGGTGTGGGCCGCAAAGTGACTATGGAAGAGATCGAGTCTGCGGCGAAGGCTGCGGCTGTGCATGATGTAATTCTGACCTTCCCCGATGGCTACAATACCGTTGTAGGTGAAAAGGGTGTCACCCTCTCCGGCGGACAAAAACAGCGCGTGACGATCGCCCGCACCATTTTGAAGAATCCGCGCATCTTAATTCTGGACGACTCTACATCCTCTGTAGACACAGAGACCGAAGCTTCGATCCGTGAGGCGCTGAACAACCTGATGGAAAACCGCACGACCTTTATCATCGCCCATCGCATTCAATCCGTGATGAAAGCCGACCTGATCCTGGTGTTGGATAAGGGACAGGTCATTCAAAAAGGAACGCACGAAGGATTGCTCTCTCAACCCGGCGGCATGTATCGCAGGATCTATGACATTCAAACCAGAATTGACGAAGAGTTGGAAATAGAAATTTCGAAATCAGAAATCTAAATTATGAATTATGAAATAAATTCATAATGAACATGAGGAGAAAAGGTGATGGCTGAAAACCAGAATGATCTACGTGAACGCACTACTGAATTTGCTTTGCGCATTGTCCGCATGTATACGAAATTGCCGAAGACTACTGAGGCACAAACGCTGGGCAGACAGGTGCTGCGCTCTGGAACTTCTGTCGGCGCTCAATTTCGTGAAAGCCAACGTGCCAAATCAGATGCAGACTTCATCAACAAGCTGGAAGGCTGTTTGCAGGAAGCGGACGAAACCGCCTACTGGCTTGAACTCCTTGTTCGGTCTGAAATTGTCCCTGCGGATAAGTTTGAATTTCTCCGCAAGGAAACGGATGAGATCATCGCCATCCTCGTAACCATTGTTACAAAAGTAAAGAAAAGAATTGGAAAGCTATGACATGCAAATTCAGAATTTGGATTTTTTTCATAATTCCTAATTCATCATTCTGAATTTATATTGGAGATACCTATGTCTGAAGAAACCGAAATACTCGAACTCGAAGAAGAAGAATACACATCAAGCCTGACCTCTCCGGTGATCTGGCGCATCTTTGAATTGCTCAAGCCGCACTGGAAGTGGGTTACAGGATTCTTGATCACCATTATGCTGGTCTCCAGCATGGACGCGTACTTCACGTATCTCAACAAGCAGATCGTGGACCAAGGTATTAACCTGAAACAGTCCGAGACCCTGATCCGCATTGCGTGGATCTACGGCTCGTTCCTGCTGTTACAGGCGGCGTTCATTTTTATATTTATTTATCTGGCGGGTGTGCTGGGCGAGCGGGTGCAATATGACTTGCGCAAGATGCTCTTTAATCACCTGCAAGACTTGTCGCTTTCGTACTATGCTCAAAATGCGGTGGGACGTCTCATCGCGCGCGTGACATCAGATACGGGACGTGTTTCCGAGCTGGTGACATGGGGCATCGTGGATAGTGTTTGGGCGATCATGAATATCACCACGTCACTGACCTTTATGGCGATCATTAACTGGCGGCTGGCGCTGATCGTTTCGATCATTATCCCGGTCATGATCTTTGTGGCGACGAAGTTCCAAAAATATATTCTGGTGGAGTTCCGTCAGACACGGCGCACGAACAGCAAGATCACCGGCGCGTATAACGAGAACATTCAGGGCGTGCGCGTGGTCAAGGCGCTGGGACGTGAAGATGCGAATCTGGTTGAGTTTCAAGAATTGACCACACGCATGTATCGCGCATCGTATCGCGCGGCGTGGCTCTCGGCACTCTTCCTCCCCACCGTGCAGATCATCGCGGCTTTCGCGTTGGGGGCGATCGTTTGGTATGGCGGTGTGCAGATTCAGATCGGATTGATCACCATCGGCGGGATTCAGGCCTTCGTATCGTACCTGACCTTTATGATGTGGCCGGTGCAGGACCTGGCACGCGTATACGCTGAGACACAGCACAGCATTGCATCAGCGGAACGAATCTTCAAGTTGGTCGACACCCCGCCAGACATCCATAATAGAAGCGGTGCCATCGAAGCGAAAACTCTGCTCGGCGAGATCGAATTCGATCACGTGGATTTTTTCTACGAGGACAGGAAATCCGTTCTATCTGATTTCACGCTGAAGGTCAACCCGGGCGAGATGATCGCGCTGGTGGGGCCGACTGGCGGCGGCAAATCCACGATCGTGAATTTGCTCTGCCGCTTTTATGAGCCAGGCAAGGGCGTGATCCGCATCAACGGCGTGGACTATATGGATTACAAACTCGAGTCGATCCATAACAAGATCGGCATCGTGCTGCAAACCCCGCATCTGTTCTCAGGGACGGTGCGCGAGAATATCCGCTACGGACGGCTGGAAGCCAGTGACGCGGAAGTGGAAGAGGCCGCACAGGTGGCGGGTGCGCACGATTTCATTGTGACTCTTGAAAAGGGCTACGAACAGAACGTGGGCGAAAGCGGAAACCTGTTATCGGTGGGTCAGAAGCAGTTGATCTCGCTCGCTCGCGCAGTGCTCGCCAAACCGGAGTTATTCATCATGGACGAAGCGACTTCCTCAGTGGATACGTTGACCGAGTCTTTGATCCAAAAAGGGATGGAAGCCCTGATGAAGGGACGCACCTCCTTTGTGATCGCGCATCGCCTCTCGACCATTCGCCGCGCGAACCGCATCATTGTGATCGAGGACGGCCGCATCGCGGAGCAAGGCACGCACGCTGAACTCCTCCGTCAGCGCGGACATTACTACCGCCTGTACACCCAGCAGTTCCGCCACGAGTTGGAAGTGGCTTATGGTGTGACCGAAGAGATCATCGGCAGTGAACGCGAAAACATCACCGCTGACTCGATCATGGTCAGGCGCAATTCAGGCGAGGCGGTGGCGGCAGATTGAAATGAGTGATTAGGGGATTAGGAAAGAAGAAAGATGAAAGAAGTCCTCCGAGACCAAATCCCGGAGGACTTCTTTTTTGAGTAGATAGACGAGACTTCGGAAGTTTGCCAAAAGAGTACACAGCTTGGATGTATCAAAAAAACTTCCGAAGTCTTTTGCTACTCTGATTCGTTTGCCTGTTTCAAAATCTCTTGATACAAGTTTTCAGAAATAAAAAAGCCAATTTCTCTGCGCAGCGATTTCATGGCATTGCCGACTGAATCTATCTTCCCATGTTTTTTTGCATTTAAAAGCACGCCCAGAATTCCTACAGTTTTCAAACCCAGGGCTTTGGCGTGTTCGCGCCCAATTCGTTCGTCCATCACGATCATTTCCATGCCCAAATCCATTGCCAGTGTAATTGCCTCAGCTTCGCCTTTGTGTAATTCCAGAGATAGTGATCTGGCAAGCGGCTCGTTTTGAATTTCCTTGGGTTGAAGCCAGCCATTACCCAGCGCCTGTTGAATGGCATCTGTTCCGCGAAAATCAGTTTCTACTTTAAGCTCGGCTAATACGGATAAGGGAATGAAGACTTCTTGAAATTGGTCTTGAAGCAACTCAAGTTGTCCGATGGAAGAAAGGCCAAGAATTGGTGAAGTATCACTAACGACTGGCATATGCTATATCGTCCTGTAAATCCTGTTCATCATATTGGCGTGGAATGTTGCGTTTGCCCAGTAAAATTCCAAACTCAAGGTGTTTCATTTCTGCCAATTCGCTGGCTTTCCCAAAGGAAAGAATACCCTGCGCATATAAACTGAGGGCAAGCTCTGTCTTTAATTGACGTGTTTGCTCATTACGCGGAAGGCGGATTGCGCGTGCTACAGAATCAGGGATTTCAAGCATAATGGTCATAAATCACCTCGTTGACGTGATTATACCTGAAACAAAAAGTGGTATGAAATCACCGGACGATTTACAGCGCTATCATATAGCTCCAAAAAATTTACGGCTATAATCCGCTTTCTGGAGTATACAACAATGGCAAAAAAGAAATACTCGATCAACTGGGAGAACGACGAAGCAGACTCCTTTGAAGTGAACGGCATAAAATATGAATCACTGGACGATGTGCCAGACGAAAAAGACAGAGACAAACTATCCGCGATGCTGCACGCCGCATCTGAAGATGAGTTTGAAGAGATAAAATTTGACGAAAAGGAATTTGAAGAACTGCGCAAGTCCGCTGAAAACCCAGGCATGGAAAAAATCGTGCTGGGAATTTTCTCTGGCGTGGCTGCGCTCATGATCCTGATCTCTGTCATCTCTTCATTTTCGGCCATCCAAAAAATAAGCAAGGAAGAAACCGCCCCCGGCCGCGTAGTGGAGATGACCATGCGCCGCGAATACGTCAACGAACAGGACCGCATCGTCAACGAATATTATTATCCCATTGTGGAGTTCATTCCCATCGACGGCCGTAAGCGGACAGTCCAACTGAGCGAAGGCAGCAGCACACCATCCTACGAAAAGGGTGACGAGGTCACAATTGCCTACGATCCCGAGCATCCGCTCGATGCTCGTATCAAGTCCACGGGCAGTGCGATGTTAATGTGGATTCTGCCATCCATTACCGGTATTCTGGGTCTGGCCTTCGCAGGCGGTGTATTCGTTGTAAAAAAGGTCATGGCCGTGTAGTTAAAAGATATAAGGAAAAATCTGATATATGTCAACTTCTTCCACACCGAGAACATATTTTGGCATCATCGCGTTGATTGTTGCTGTGCTTTCTGTATTTGCGTTGGCCGCCAATATTGGATCATCCTACCTGCGAATCTCCCCCGGCACTTTTAGTCAAATAAACAATATCACCGCCCTGTTTTATTGCAGCCTCACCCCATTGGCTTTTATTCTGGGTGTTGTGGGATCCCGCAAAAAGAGTGACTCAAAACCCCTGTCAATTGCCGCAATGGTAGTCTCACTCGTCCCCTATCTGGTTCTCTTCGTAAAGTTCGTCTATTCGCTTATTTTCTATAATTAATTAATAAACTAGACTTCGGAAGTCTTCCTTAAGGCCGTCCAATCAAAGAACCCTCAAAAAAGACTTCCGAAGTCTCTACCTAATTCTTACGCCTCGATCAGCACTTTTAGCACGCCGGGCTGCGCGGCATATTCAAAGCCCTTGAGCGTCTCACTTAATTTGTATTGAGCTGCAATTAACACAGTGGGGTCAACTTCACGCTTTTCCATTAAGCGCAACGCCGGTTCAAATGGACCGCAGCGCGAACCGATGATCGTAATTTCATCCACCACCAGCGGAGAAAAATTCACATTCATCTCGCCTTTATACGTGGACTTTAACACCATCACCCCGCACGGGCGGACAGCTTTGCGTGCCAGATTAAATCCATCGGGGGAACCAGTGGCTTCCACTACTACATCCCATTTTCGGGGTTGAATATCCGCTTCTGCTATTAAACGAATTCCGCGTGCGCTCAATAAATTCTGTTGATACGGATGACGCGCCACGACATGCAGATCACAGCCGGTAAGCGCAAGAGTCTGTGCGATCAACTGTCCCAGCCTGCCGGCGCCGACCAGTAGCACCCGGTCCGCAGGCTTGATCTGAATCTGCTGTTGGATCTCCAATGCGGCCGCCAAAGGCTCAGTGAATACCGCCATTTCATTAGGCACAGAATCAGGCACACGATGTAAATTTTCAAGCGGCAGGGTGGTGTACTCCGCGAAGACTCCATCACGATTGGCAATTCCCAATACGGTGCGATTTTCGCAATGAGTTGGGCGTCCATTCAAACAGGCTTCGCACTTTCCGCAGACCGCGTTGATATCGCCCACCACGCGCGCACCGATCCAGGTTTTATCGGGCGCATCCACTACCTCGCCGACGAATTCATGTCCCAGCACACCTGTGTATGGATAGTAGCCTTTGACAAGCTCAAGATCCGTGCTGCAAATACCTGCTTTGCGGATTTTTATCAGCGCTTCATCATCTCTTTGAGGTCGGGAAATATCCCGCAGCGAAATTTGATTGTTTTCAAGCCATAGTGCCTGCATCTTATTGTTCTGCTCCATTGTTATTCCATATACTGATCTGATTACGCCCGGCGTGTTTTACTAAATACATGGCCTGGTCGGCGCGGTCGATTACTGTATCAATTTTGTTACAGGTTTCGTCACAGGCCGCGACCCCCACACTGACAGTCACCCTCAATGCATTCTTTGTAGATGATTTGCCGGTTGTCATGTCAATCATCCCATCTTTGATCTCAGAGAGGTCTGTCTCTTCCACGATCTTGCGCAGCCGATTGGCAGCGATCATTGCCTGATTCAAGTCTGTATCTGGCAGGGCAGCCGCAAACTCTTCGCCGCCCAATCTGCCAAATATATCCTCATCCCGCAGAGATGATTTGCACTGCTTCGCAACCAGCTTTAGCACATTATCTCCAACTTTGTGCCCAAACCTGTCGTTGAATTTTTTAAATTCATCAACATCCAGCATGATGATCGTCAGTGGTTTTTTCGATCGTTTCGCCCGTTCAAATTCTGCTTCAGCCAGTTCATAGAATTTACGGCGTCCGAGAACCTCGGTTAGAGAGTCCATGTCAGCTAGTTGCTGCGCCTTTGTAAAGAGCCGCGCATTTTCAATCGCAATTGCGGCATGGGCTGCCAGCAATTCGAGTAAATACTGGTCTTCCCGAGTGTAGGCATTTTCCTTGTAGGATTGAGCAGAGATCATCCCCACAATTTTTCCGTGTAAAAGCATGGGCACTGCCAGAATGGACTGTGTCGGGTCGGTCGGCGCGCTCCCATATAATTCAAAGTCAATGCCGCTGCCGTCCATATCCGCCACGTTATTCAGCAAAACAGGCATATGCGTATGGACGACCTTGCCTGCCATGCCGTGATCTGCAAAATATTTTTCAGTAAAGATGCGCTTGCGGGGATATTCAACTGCGTAGATCGGAATGATCTCGTTGGTGTTTTCGTCGTACCCATCGATCACAAAATCATCGCAGGGCATTACCTTTTCAACAGTGGTATGGATCGAATCATACAACTGCTCCAGATCAAGGCTGGCGCTGATGGCATGGGTTGCCTGATACAGCACCTTTAACCTTTCCACCATTTGCGCCAAAGCCTCCTGCGCCCAGATCCTTTCCAGTGCGCCGGCGCAGTGATTGGATAATGTTTTTAGCACTTCCAGTGAATTTTCAGAGTAAGCCTTTACTTTATAACTTTGGATCGATAACACCCCAATCGTGCGATCTCCACTGCGAACCGGCACAAACAATTGCGAGAGAGTTCTGTGCGCGCGGTTGCCAAAGGATAAGGATGGTGAAACTTCAAAGGGTTCTTCGTACAGTGAAAGATACCCGCTTTCACGGATCGCCTTGAGCATATTCTTGCTTGGTTTTTCAGGAGCGGCATCGTGCTGAACCACACGTTTGCCATCGATCGTGTCGATGGTTAATAATGGCCGGGGTCTTGTGCCTTGTTCCGGGTCATATAAAATTAAATAGCAAGCCTCCCATCCGATCAATTCCTGCGCGGTGTCCAAAACGATCTCCGCAGCAGTCACAGCATTGGATGTGATGCTTAAATTCTTCCCAAGCTGGGCGTAAACCTGCTCAGATTTTTCCAGCAACCCGTTACTCTCCATGGAAACATAAACTATTATGAAAGAGAATTTCATTTAAAGAGTTAACCCTGCCCGCCATCGGGATCAAC
This sequence comes from Candidatus Villigracilis proximus, assembly GCF_016717045.1. NCBI lineage: Bacteria > Bacillati > Chloroflexota > Anaerolineae > Anaerolineales > Candidatus Villigracilaceae > Candidatus Villigracilis > Candidatus Villigracilis proximus. Next base: position 213,354 of record NZ_JADJUO010000011.1, read on the forward strand.
ACTTTCAAGTCTGCATTCTGCATCCAAAAATCGGTCAGTCCTTCATCTTCCGTGCCGACTGCTATCGCGACGGGTTCTTTCAGGTCAACATCAGTGTACAACACTTCGGCAGAAGGTGTGGCCGCAAGCACCCGCATCTTTTTGGACCGGAGCCAGGCCAGCGCATTCGGCGACTCAACCTCGACAGTGGGTACCGTGAAGACCGCGCCGCGACTGGCGCGGATCACATTCGGGTTCCACAAATCCACCCGTGCATCGCAGACGAGAAGCGCATCCACGTGGGCGGCATCAGCGGTGCGTAAAATGGCGCCGAGATTACCCGGCTTCTCAACCGACTCGGCTACGATCACCAATGGCGATGGGCTTAATGTTAAGTCTGCGAGTTCTGTTCTTGGAATGGGGAAAATTCCCAGCCAGCCATCGGGATGATCACGATACGAAATCTTTTCGAAGACCGCACGGCTGACCGTGGTCATATCAGCGGCGGGAATGTCGATGGAACGGGAAACAAGCTCGGGCGCGGAAAGAAGCGTTTGCGGCTTGAGTCCGCTACTGAGGGCCAGAGTCAACTCTTCGTAGCCTTCCACCAGCATAACCCCATCCCTCTGGCGTTGACGTTTATCTTCGCGCAGTTTGACAATATATTTAACGGTCGTATTTTGTAAACTTGTAATGTCCATTTATTTTACGAGGAGCAGACAGGCTGCGGAATGCGTTTTGCTGAGTGTGATGGAGGGCGGATCGCTGTGCTTGCAAGTAGCAATTGCCACAGGGCAGCGTGGATGAAATCGACAGCCGGTCGGCACATCGATCGGGTTGGGTGTTTCGCCCTGTAAAATAATGCGCTCACGGCGCAAACGCGGATTGGGTACAGGAAGGACGGATAATAGCGCCTTGGTATATGGGTGCTGGGGTTTCTCCAACACTTCAAGCATGGTGCCGATCTCAACGATGCGGCCAAGATACATAACCGCCACACGGTCGGCGAAGAAACCCACGGAACCAAGATCGTGCGTAATAAAGATGACCGCGATCTGACGTGTGATGCGAAGTTCTGCGAGCAGGTTGATGATCTCGGCCCGAATGGACACATCCAGCATGGAGACGGGTTCATCTGCAAGCAGGATCTCAGGCTCAAGCACCAGAGCGGCTGCAATTACCACACGCTGACGTTGTCCGCCGGAAAGTTCGTGCGGGAAGCGATATAGATATACTTCGGCAGGTTTCAAACCCGCATCTTCCATGGCTTTCTTGACACGTTCGTCTCGTTCGCTTTTATCGGGCGCAATGCCATGTACAAGCAAAGGTTCGTTGATGATCTCTTCGATGGTCTGTGTGGGATTCAATGACTCATACGGGTCTTGAAATATCATTTGTATCTTACGCCGCAGACCTTTGCGCTCTTTATCGTTCAAGTGCGTAATATCGCGGCCTTCAAAGGAGATCGTCCCTGCGGTCGGCTCTTCAAGCCCCATTAACAAAAGCGAGAGTGTGGACTTTCCGCATCCGCTTTCGCCGACCAGCGCGATCACTTCACTACGCCTAAGGTTAAAACTGACATCATCCACGGCATGAACAAAGCGTGATTCGCGTGAGAATAAAGCGGGGCGTCCGGCGTCAAAGTATTTTTTTAATCCGCGCACTTCGAGGAAATTTTCTTTGCTCATTTGGATGCCTCAACAAGATGGCAGCTTGCAATATGCATATCACCTAATTTATGTAACATGGGTTGTTCTGTATGGCAGCGGGCAATCGCAACCGGACAACGCGGCGCAAAACGACAGCCATCAGGCAGCGCATCCAAACGCGGCGGATACCCCGGTATGGACGAGAGTTTTTTCTTTGGTTTCGTCAGATCAGGGAAGGCTTTGAGCAATTCCTGTGTGTATGGATGGCGCGCCGAATTATAAATAGTATCCACATCTGCGTATTCTGCGGTCACTCCGCCGTACATAACCAAAACCTTATCGCAGATTTCCGCCACCACACCCAGATCATGGGTGACAAAAACAATCGCAAGGCCAAGTTTCTTTCGCAAATTATCAAGCAGCTCCAATATCTGCGCCTGGATCATAACATCCAACGCGGTGGTTGGCTCATCTGCAATGATGACCTGTGGATTACAGGCCAGCGCCATGGCGATCATGGCACGCTGACGCATACCGCCTGAATACTGGTGCGGATAATGTTCCTTATGATCTGCGGCAATGCCAACGAGGTCAAGCAACTCTATGACACGTCCCTGTATCTTATCTTTTTTGGAAAATCAGGCATGTGCTTGGTGATTGCCTCAGCGATCTGATCTCCCACAGTCCGCACCGGGTTGAGGGCATTCATTGCGCCCTGAAACACGATCGAAATTTCCTTCCAACGGATCTTGTTTAGTTCTTTTTCACTGATCGTGGTCAGGTCTTTGCTATTGAAGAAAACCTTGCCGTCCACGATTTGTCCGGCTGAAGGCAGTAGCCGCAGCAACGACAACATCAAGGTTGTCTTACCGCATCCGCTCTCTCCAACCAGACCGATCAACTCACCTTCATTCAAGGTAAAACTGATATTTTCCACGGCGCGCGCTGGTGGTTTGCCTTCATTTATATAATGGATGGATAGATTCTGGACTTCGAGCACTGTCCTTTTTGTGGGATTTATCTGCGCCTCTCCACGGTCTTTCTCAACTGTTGGCCTGCCCGGCACTAAATGATGAGTATCCAGTCTGGGATTTAGTACCTGCTCAAGCCCCTGTCCAAGCAGAGTCAGCCCGAGCACAACCCATACAATGCCGATCCCTGGAAAGAATAAAGCCCACCACGCGCCAATGGACATGGCACCGCGCCCAAATGCGTAGTTGAGCATTTGTCCCCACGAAAGGGTGGTTGGATCGCCAAGTCCGATAAAAGACAGAGGGCTCTCATTGAGAATGGCAAGCGAAACAACCAGCACTGCCTGCACAACCAGGATCGGCATTACCAAAGGCAAAATATGACGTGAAATAATGTGACCATTCCCCGCGCCGACTGCGCGTGCACGTAATACAAACTTGCGTGATTTCACAGCCAGAGTCTGCGAGCGGACAACGCGTGCGGTGGTTGTCCAACCGAGCAAGCCGATCACAAAGATGATATTAAGCAGGGATGGTTTTGTTAACGCGATGATGACTACCATCAATGGCAGATCCGGGATGACGAGCATGATGTCGGTAAAACGCATCAGGAAGTTTTCCCAGCGCCCGCCAAAAAAGCCTGCCACAAGTCCCAGCACACCACCGATGATAATGGAGATAAAGCTGCAAAGAAACCCACGATCAGGGAGATGCGTGCTCCAAAAATGAAATTCGAGAATACATCCTGTCCAGCGTCATCTGTCCCAAACCAATGGGAAGCGCTGGGCGGATTATAAATATCGCCGACTTGAAAATCTGCTGAAGAAGATGAGTCGTAAGGAGCGATCCAGGGTGCAAAAATCGCCATGATGACAATAACAGTCAGCATGGCAAGGCCGACAAGGCCGATATTGTTTTTGCTAAATGTCCGCCAAAAATTTTGAAAGCGAACCAGCCATTGGTTTTTTGGTTCAGAGACCTGTATTGTAGAGTCCATTGGCTATTCCACCTTTACACGCGGATCAAGATAACTATAAGTCAGGTCGGCCAGCAGGTTGGCAAAGATCACAGCAACCGCGATCAGTAAAAACGCGCCTTGCAAAACAGGGAAATCACGCCGCCCAAGAGCCTCAACGATCGCGCCGCCCAGCCCGGCCACGAAAAGACCGCCTCAATTTGAATCGCGCCTGCCACAGTAAAACCAAGATTAATGGCAATGACCGTTACCAGCGGAAGCATGGCATTTTTTAGTGCGTGGTCCTTCAATATCTGAAAAGTGCTCAGCCCTTTGGCTTTTGCGGTCAGGATGTAATCTTCTGAAAGTACATCCATCAAACTGGAACGCATAATCAGGGTGTATTCCCCCATATAAACGATGGTATAGGTCAGGGTCGGCAGGATCATGTGGCGGGCAATATCAACCCATTGCTGTAAAAGCGGCAGCGAGCTTGAGCCGGGACTTGCCTTGCCAGCCAAAGGCAGCCCGTTGTTACTTCCCCAAAATAATAAAATAATTGCCAGCCAAAAAGTTGGCAGACTCCACGCCATAAGACTGGTAATCACCGCAACATAATCAATGGAGGTGCGGGCTTTCCAGGCGGCAAAAACACCAAAGACCACGCCAATGATGATCGAAAGGATCTGCCCTGCACCGATCAATAATACCGTGTTCCATAGGCGTTCAGCCAGAACATCTGCAACCGGGCGGTTTGTGTGATAGCTGATCCCCAATTCGCCTTGAAGCAAATTACGGGCATAAATAAAGAATTGTGTATCAAGTGGATTAACCGTGCAGCTTCCAACCTTGATCGGATTTAGAGACTCAAAACAATTAATAACCTGTTTGTCCAACCCAAAACGTACACGCAGCATTTCAATCGCTTCTTTTTTTAAGCGCGGGTCACGAATACCGGCGCGCGCCGGGTCACCCGGCAGTACCCGGAATAAAAAGAAGTTCAAAACAATCACAAATAGAATTGTAAAAATAGACCAGGTTATTTTTTTTAGTAATGCGCGGGTACGGTTCAAGGTCACTCCTTGAAATTATGGGGCTGGGGTGTGGAAATTCCACACCCCAGCTGCGGGTTATTGTTATTTTACGGGTTCGATCAACACTAGAGACGAAGAATCTGGAAGTTCCACTTTGGCTTGATTGGTGATCCACCCGGTAAAGCGGTCTGTGCGATAAGCCTGAGTTGCCTGCTCGTAGAATGGAATGATGTATACAACATCTTCATGTACGATCTTCTGCATCTCCCACACGATGGCTTTGCGGGCTTCAAAGTCCAGTTCAATCTGTTGTTTTGCATAAAGGTCGTCGTAGACAGGATTGGAGTAACCGGTTTCACTGGAGCCTGTTGGAATGGCTTCGCTGGTGTACACATATAACAAAGCGCTTGGGTCAGGGTCAGAGGCCCAGCCCCAAAGCATAATATCAAAATCAAAAGCAGGGCAGCATTGAGAGGTCAATGCATCGGGGTCCACAGCCTGCATTTCCAATGTGATGCCGATCTCTCCCCACATTTCACTCAGCAATTCCGCTGTTCGGGGGGCAGAGATACTGTCGCTTGGCCAGTTCAGGCGGAAAGTCAGCGGACGTGAACCGTCTGGCAGTTCGCGGATTTTATCGCCGTCCGTATCCAAATATCCAGCGTCATCCAGAATTTGATTCGCTTGTGCAACATCGAATTCATAGTCCTTGAGTGAGTCGTTATACCATACACCGAGACCATCAGGAATCAAAGTCAGACCGGGTGTGCCAAGGCCAAGCAAAACCACATCGATCAACTTTTGCTTATCGGTGGCATGTGACATCGCAAGGCGTACATTGCGGTCGCGCAATGCCGGGTGACCGGTGCAGATACCGCCTTCTTCAGGAGTTGGGCAGTTTTCTTCCTCGGTCTGGTTGAAGATAATATCCGAAACACCAGGCGAGAACGGCGCGCCGACCACTACTTCTACATTCTCAACTGTTTTCAAGGATGCCACAGCCGTATTGGGCATTTCAGTGATCATGTCCATTTGGCCGGTCTTGATCGCTTGCACGAGTGCATCCTGATTTTCAAAGGTTTGGAAAATAACCTCGTCCACTTTGGGCGGAGTGGCAAAATGTTCCTTGTTTGCGGTCAGGCGCACAAATTCATTCTGCACATATTCGGCCATTTTGAACGGACCAGAACCAATCATGGCGGTGTTTTCAAACTCCACCTTGTTTTCATTTTCCCAAATGTGTTTGGGAATAATATAGAGAAACACCAGTTGGCTCTCAAGGTTGGGAATTGCCTCTGTAAGAGTAAGCACCACTTCATTTTTCTCAGTAGATTCAATACTTGAGAAATACGGCGTGTAGTATCCGTTCAAATAGGGGTACTCGGGAGTGTCTTTGTAAAGGTTATAGGAAAAAGAAACATCTTCGGCGGTTAATGGTTTGCCATCATGCCATTTGATTCCATCTTTAATTTTGAAGGTGTAGACCAAACCATCATCAGACCGGTCAACGCTATCAGCCAGATTAAGAGTAAACGACCCATCCAGGTTCAGGTTATACATTGAATCATAGACCAGATCAAAAATCGTATATGACTCAGTCAGGATAGCCAGCCCGGGATTCAAAGAATCCGGACTACCCGCCCAGCCAACATGCACAACGGAGGGCTCATCAGTTGCACCGTTTGTACCGGATGGCGCACCTCCACATGCCGACAAAATTAAAGCGGCAAGGATTAAAATATACAATACTCTATGTTTCATGTTTTTCTCCTCTCCAAATTAAAAATGATCTTCCCTAAAAATAAAGCGCCACGACAGAAATCATCTGCCATAGCGCAGCTGCTTGTTTCGTTAGAATACAACGAGGCCACAATTCAAGCACATCAGGGAAATATCCACTGGTCGGGAATTTTACTGTATTATTAGAATTCGTGAAAGCAAATGTGTTGGTAAAATCTCAGAAAGGTAAACACACATGGAAAATCCCATCAAACTTACAGAAAAATATGAACGGAATGGATGGCCTTCAGTCAAACGGCCGGATGTAAAACCACCTGCGGGATGGAACCTCTCGCTTCTCACTTCCCTTGAGCGGATTCGGGCTCACGTGCTTTCATCTCAGGGTGAGATCGCCTATATCAAAGATGGCGAAACGCTGTCAGATGTATTTGTCATGTCGGCCAACGGCGGCTGGCCTGCGCGGATTTCCACCGAACGTCCGCTGGCGGCTTATTGGGATGATGAAATTCCTGAGTGGTCGCCCAATGGTGAGTGGCTGACCTTTGGCATTCATGGCCATGTACATATCGTGCCGCGTGCGGGTGGACTGCCCAAAAAGATCACAGACTTCGCCATAGCTGCAAGCGGCGCACGCTGGATGCCCGACTCAAACGGACTGATCGTCACTGTTGAACGAAACGACACCGACCAGTTATTACTGACAGACCGCGATGGCTCATGGCCGCGCGCACTCACCACAGACACGGTCGGCGACCATTGGGATGCGCGGCCTTCTCCTGATGGAAAATTCATCGTCTTCAACCTGCGCCGCTTTGATGACCTAAATCGCTTGGATATTGTGCTGCTTGAAATTGCAACAGGCAAACAGGTGACGCTATACGGCAAACCGTCCACACGCGCCATGTCTCCTAAATGGTCATCCGATGGAAAGTGGATCTCTTTTATTTCACAGGAAAGCGGCCGCGAAGAGTTGTATCTCATCAAGCCTGATGGCGAAGGTCTGCACCAACTCACAAAAGCCGGACAGGATATTTTTCAATACGAATGGTCGCCTACTGGAACAAGAATGCTCGTGGTGGTGAACAGAAGCGGCTCGTTTAATTTAATGCTCCTCGAAACAGAATCAGGCTCAACGGTCGATCTACGAACCGGGGCGGGCATTCACTCGAATCCAAATTGGGCGAAGGATGAATCATTTATCACGTTTGAATTCGAAGGTCCGACTCTCCCGCCCGATCTGTATCGCATGGACCTTCCGGCACATACTGTAACTCAATTAACGTTCTCAACACCGCCTGCACTTAAAAATAATAAGATGGTTGTGCCTGAGATCGTTTCGTACAAAAGTTTTGACGGCCTTGAGATTCCCGCCTTTTTATATCGTCCTGAAAAATCAAACGGCGCCGCGATTCTGTACCCACATGGCGGCCCAAAGGATCAATATATTTTTGGTTGGGATGAACTCGCACAATATTTTACGGCCAAGGGCTATACTTATCTCGCGCCGAATTATCGCGGCTCCACAGGCTATGGTCAGGAATTTGAGCGCGCGAACTATAACGACTGGGGTGTCGGCGATACCCAGGATTGTTTGCACGGCGCAAAATATTTGCGAACCTTCAAAGATATCAAACCTGATCGCATCGCAATTGCAGGCGGAAGTTATGGCGGCTATATGACCATCAACGCGCTTTCACGCGACCCTGAATATTTGTTTGCCTGCGGCGTTACAAAATATGGTGATTCAAATCTGGTCAGCTCGTGGGCTGAGTGTGAAAAACGTCTGCGCTTGTATACAGAAATTTTTCTCGGTCATCCTTCTGAAAATTTAAGCACCTATCTCAAAGGCTCCCCCATCATCGACGCAAAGAACATTCAAAAACCTGTTTTGATCTTGCACGGTCTGCTCGATACCGTGGTTCCGCCCGAAGCCAGTGAAGAGTGGGTCGAAGCATTGCGCCGCGAAGGGAAGACCTTTGAATACAAAACCTACGATGATGAGCCGCACGGCTTCCTGCGTAGGGAGAACCTTTTTGATGTGTACGAACGCATGGAAAGATTCCTTGATTGGTATCTTCTTCCTAGTTAAATAAAAAGAGAAAATAAAAAATGAACAGTAATACGATGGCTACACGAAATACTATATTCTTCAACTATGACGAGATGACCTGGGACGCTGTTGCTGATCTGCCGCGAGATACACCGCTCGTGCTTCCGCTCGGGTCTGGATATAACCTCAGCCTGCTCGCTGACCAATTGGCAAATCCGCCCCGTATCGGACTCCTGCCAGCCTTCCCGTTCGGCTGGCGCGGCAGCGGACTGGAACTGCCGGAGCCGATCTTTTTTCAATATATCGTCAACCTGCTCAACAGCTTAAGAGATGACGGCTTCACGCGGGTCTATTGCTTAACTCCGCAAGGCCTCGACCCGCAATCGATGTTCCTCTTGTATCCTGCGTCATTTGTCCTTGCGCAGCCACATGACTCCACATATGCGCCGCGAACTTTTCTCCCACCAGATACGGAATGTGGAAAAGTGATTCTGATTCCGATCGGTCACACAGAACAGCATGGATATCACCTCCCCCTTTCCGTTGATACCATCATTATTGATTCAATTGCGCAGGGTACAGCAAGCCTAGTGCCTACACGCAGTTGGGCGATGCCGGTTATGCCTTATGGAGTCAGCACACATCGCTCATCTTTTGCCGCAACCATGAACGCCGGCGGACGAGCCTTCGAAGATTTCTGGGTGGCGGTAATTGACATCCTCGCCGCCCGTGGCTTTGACCGCTTCTATCTCATGAGCGGACACGGCGGCAATAGTTCGTTCCTTGTAAATATTGTGAAATACGCGGGCGAACGTCACCGCCGGATATTTTGTGCAACAGCCTGGCTGCATACTTCAGGAAAGATCGGCTCCGCGGCTTTGGAAAAATATCGCACCTCACAGATCGGAGGCATGGGGCACGCCTGCGAACTTGAGACTTCGTATCTGTTGCATCTGCGCCCCGATCTATGCCAGATGGAACGAGCAGTGGATGAAACAGATTTCGTGTCCACACCTGATTATTATATGGATTGGATCGAAGGCGGCTCACTGATCGCCAATCCGCCGTGGGACGATGATACAAAAACCGGCGCATACGGCGCGGGCAGTCACGGCACCGCAGAAAAAGGACGCCTATGGCTGGAAGCTGCCATCGCAGAAAAAGCCGCTCACGTGGAGGAAATCCACGAACAGCACGAGCGGCGCGAAAAAAGAAGAAATGAAGGCTATGGCTTGTGGGGAAAATTCAAGAAAAACAAATAGATAGAATCACTTACCAAATACGGCTTTTTTTCAGCAAACAAAATGACGTCCAAAATTTGTATTGGACGTCATTTTGTTTGTTTATATTCAAAAAAAATCAGGATTACATACGCCCTGCAAGTTTTCTAGTGATTGCAATCTCAGTTTGCAACGCTTTCTCCAGGCCATCTGGGAATTTTGGAGCAAGAAGCGCACCGGACACATTTAAAGAATCGGGCACAGCGCCTGATCCGTACAACACACTCCACATAAGTTCCCATTCTTTCGCGTGTAATTAAATTCATCACAGGCATCCATAAATTCACGGAGCCTGATCTTCCCGTAATAACGATCGATCAGATCGACCGCATTCTTATTTTCCTTCTGCATCCATTCAATACGTGATTTCCACAGCAGCTTACGCGGATCATCGTCAGCTAGTGATGTAAAAAAATGCTGTAAACGGCCAGGGTGATATTCCAAATTTGTGAGTTCACGGTCGTCTTGCAATTTCAAAAAATTGGAAGATGTTATTTTCAGAATACCTTCAAGCGGAATTAAAAAACCTTCAAGATATGCCTGATATTTGCCCTGCTTCTCACTGCGGGATTTTAAATAATATTGCAGCCAACCTGTCCCTACAAGTAAGCCAAGCAACGGAACCAGAATGGGAGACCAAACTTTAAGAAGATCCATAATATGTGCCATCCTGTCTGCTGTTAAAAAATTATTTCTTGACCTCAAAAGTGATCTTCAACGCACAAAAATCAGTTTTTCCAACTTTCAAGGTCCAGATCACATTATAAAAGCCTTCATTTTTAGGCGCAGTAAGCGGCACTCTGAGTGTGATCGTATTTCCCGGAGGAATTGTTGCAGATATATCCTGTATTCGCCTGCTTTCACCGCGAAGCCCGCTTAAGTAAATCACGTCAACACCGTAACTAGGCCATGTTTTTCGTACCTGTATTCAATACTGTCCAAAACGCGTAAAAATCCAGCCCCGGTTGCAGCACAGTACCCTTCACAGGGCTTTTCTCTACTATTTTGCATTCCCATTCTCTGGGAGTCTTAATCACAGCGCCGCCTGCAACTTCCCGGTGGCTGTTGGCTTTCCCCGGAGGAAGCAGTCGATAAAACTGCGGCGGGAGTAACAGAAACGAGTGTGCCGTCGGTGCCTACAATTAAAAAGCCGGGGGTGGCTGTCGGCGTTACAGAAACCAATATAAGCGGCGTTTGTGTGGGAGCGAGGGTCAACGTTGGAAAAAGGATTTGTGTCGGAAGTCCTGTATTGGTTGACGTAGGCAGATTTGTGGCAGTCTGCGTTTGTGCAGCATTTGCCGTCTGTGCAATAACCGTCCCCAAAGTATCTTGAGGAGACTCAGCTTGTTGCGTGGGAGCAGACGCCAAGAATGGCGAAATACAACCCAATACAAACAAGGCTGTAATCAACCAAACACTTATCCGACGAACACGTTGTCCACTCACTGATTGTCCTCTTTTCATTACAAACGATACAAAATTATAACATGCATCAATTTACATGCTTTTTGATAAATTCTTCGCCCTTTCCAATAAACTCATCATGGTCTTCAGGCATGGGAGCGGATGCCATCAAATCTTGAGTCTTTTCGCGCAATACCTGACGAGCGGTTGGAGAGCCGATCTCTTGCCATTTCTCCATGCTGTAGTGTGGATAGACATTGCTGATGTAATATCCGTTTTTATAGTTTCGCATCGTGGACGGCTGACTTAAGAAATTTTTACCCGGTCCTACTTTTGCAATTTCATCCACGGCTGAGTTGACATCGTCCAATTGAAAGCCGTTATGGAGTCTCAGAGCCTGGTCGATGATCTCATGCGTGTGGACAAAGGTCGTGGGCGAGATGGACTTCGAGCCAAGAGAATCTCCAATGAACGGGGCCAGATGTCCGTGTGAGAGAAGAAGCGCGAGGGTGTTCATCCAGTATGTGTCTGCGGAAATTAAATCCATGCCCCAGCCGGTGCCGCTGCCTGATGTCGAGCAGTGCGGAATGCCGTAATGCTTCATCATCTCGGAACAGGCCACGCTGATCAGGATACTTTGCGGATCGTAAAAGTTGAGCATGGTTCGCATGTCAAAATAAACGGGCAGCATACCAAGCAAGATCGGCGCGCCTTTCTTGATGGTCTGGCTGATGACCAGACCTGCGAGTAATTCAGCCATGAGTAATGTGAGTGTGCCCGCAGGTGTGAGCGGAGTGGACGCGCCCGCCATGCTGTAATTTGAGAAGATGATCGGCAGTCCGCGTTCAATGGAGACTTTCATTTTGTCCACAGTGCCGGCATTCATCACCAGCGGACTGACAGGGTTGAAGTATGGAATGATGAACGGCTTGTTTCCGAGATCGCCGTGCAGCATTTCAAACATCTGCAGCACATCAGGGAATTTATTTTCGTCAGAGACCAGCAAAACCAAAGGCTTGGTTGTATTCGAAATATGTTCGAGCGAGCCGTAGAGGTCGGTCAACTCTTCAGGGACATCACGAATAATACCGACTGTGGAAATCACATCATAATGTTTTAAACTGGATCCAAGGCGGACAAGGTCCTGAAAATTTTTGCGTTTGAAAATATCAAGAGTCTCATCAACAGGATTTTGATAGAACAACGCAGTCACCCCCACCCCAAAGCGCAGACGGTCTTCGCCCAGATTAAGTTTGTTTTCGCCGCGACGGTCGTAGACATCAATCGTCTTCGGTGCGGACTTGATCGCGTCTTCCACGATCTCAGGCGGGAATTTGATAATGCGATCCTGAGACTTTAATCCCAGCTTGAATTCAAGCATTTGCAGAATAGCAGGTGAATCCACGCGGACGCCGGTCTCGCTTAATACTTTCAACACATTCCTATGTGCTTCCTGAATTTGTTCTTCACTCATCATCGTTAATCGCGGGCGGACATTATTCTTAAAAATATCTCCTCAATTCAATTGTACAGGAAAAACGCATCCCCTGACTAGAGATGGCCAGGGGATGTGTTTTATTTTTGCTTTTTCCAGAATTTCATATCTTCTGAATTTTCCGGATCAAGGTATTTCGGATCAGCTTCTTTTGCGGTCTTGTACCCATGCGAGGTCCATAAGTCTAGTGCGAGTTTGCGCGCATCACAACGAACTCCCTGCGAGGAAAAATATTGACAGACACGAGTCAGATCACGCGAGAAAATATTCCATGAAACAGGATTCGACTCTGGAAATACAACCTGTGGAAAATCGATCAAGGTAATATCTCCATTCCAGTACAAAATATTATAGGCTGATAAATCGCCATGAATGATCTTGTGCGTAAGCATAAGATCAATGTTGTGAATTACTCTCTCATACAAGCGTTGTGCTTCACTCGAGTCAAGCGAGACGGAATTGAGCACAGACGCGGCACTGGACAAGTCACCAACGTAGCCCATCAAGATGGCATTCTTCTCCATCGCGTACGGCTTCGGGACATCTGCTCCGGCATTATGGAGATTTTCCAGCGTTTTGAATTCGTACGCGATCCATGATTGATGGCGTACTTCTTCACCAAACGCAGTGCGTTTCTGCATAGCGTGAAGTGTGCCGTCGTCCACAATGACATTGCCGCTCTCATCCAGGTCAGCGCGGCCTGTGCGATATTGCTGGTCGTTCTTTAGATTTCGCAGCATACGCGGACGATAGATCTTGGCTGCCACATAAGGTGCCTCTACACCTTCACCTGATTTGCACAGGTACACCGAAGCCTCCTTGCCGCCTTTAACTTTGCGTAATACATCTGATATCCATTTATGATCTGCAATTTCAAAAAGGGAATCCAGCAGCCAGACCTCTTCAAAGCGGGCAGCTTTATAAGTGAACCTGAACTCGCGCGAGATCTCCTGTGCGCGGGTGAACAGGCGGGCTTCCATCTGGCGTTTTTTTGATTCGCGCTTCTGGAAAAATTGTTCTTCAGAGGAATCTGCCTCAGCATTGATCTGTCGAGTTCTTCAAAGAACTCAAGAAGTTTATTCTTACTCATGATGTTAGAAACCTTATTGACTAAAAATCTCAAAATGACCTTCCCCACATTAAAACAAGATCGCAGGGATTGCGCCCTGCGATTAAAAATAAAAACCACAGGGCGAGACGCTCCTGCGGTTCAATGATTGGTTATAAAATACAGACAACCAGAAAAGGATGTCGCTACAAATCACCGGCAGGAGGCGCGCAAAAAACAGATTGAGTGGATAATGTGCTGACTTTCATCTTTTTCGTACCTCCTTTTGTAGTGGAATAATTTAGTAAGACAATTTTATTTTACTCACCTTTGAATGTCAAGGATTTTCGGCGTGCACGCCATAACACCGTGAGGTATAAAGCCAGCCCGAATGTCAGAAAAGATGCACCGCGCAGGTTCGGCACAGGGCCTACTGAAATATTTGGCCAAAGTGCTGCAAGCAGGATCGCCAATTGCGGCAGGATCACTTTGTCATAGCCAATGATCAACACCGCGCCCAACATCACGCCCGGCACACTCCCCGCCCCGCCAAGGATCACCATCGTTAGTGTCATGGTTGAAATATGAAACGCGAATAATTCCGGGTCAACATAAGTGAAGGTGCCTGCATACAAACCGCCAGCCAACCCGGCAATCGCAGAGCTAAACACAAACGCCATCATGCGCACACGCGGCACGTTCACTCCGCTGGCGAGCGCGGCGAGTTCATCTTCACTCGAAGCCACCCAAACATGACCCGTCCGCGAGGATGTGAGTCTCATGCTCAACCATGCGGCGAGCAGAACAAATCCAAAGACAAGAAAATAATTCATCGTAGGCACGAGCAAATACGAGATTGGGAAGCGAAGCGCAGTCAATCCGCTGAATCCATTCACGCCGCCGGTAAAGTCAAAGTTCACGATCAATTGTCGGGTGAGAAGTCCGAGGGCAAGTGTGGCAACTGCAAGAAAATCATCGCGGACTCTGTGTGAAAGCAAACCTTTAATAACACCTAACAAACCGGCAATAAAAATTCCAGCAGCAAGAGCGAGCAAAAAATTTCCACTTGAACGAAGCACAAGCGCCGATGCATACGCACCCAACCCGAAACTTGCGGCAAAGCCCAGATCAAGCAGACCCGTAAATCCAAGCGCGATATTCAAGCCAAGTGTGAGCAAAATAAAAATTGCCATCGAACGCAAAATGATCTGACCGCCAAGCCCGAAAATTTGCATGAGGATGGGAACCAGTGTGAGCGACACGAGAAGCAGAATCACCCAGCGCTTCTCTCTTAACCCTCTGCCTGCTGCCGACAAAATAACAGAATCACGCACCTGAACAGTTTCCGCATCCGCGCTGGTGGACTTGCGCCACGTAATCAATGTAATTAAGATAATCAACAGAATTGCGTTCGTCCATTGCGCTGAAAAATAATAATCACTCAGCGAAGAAAAAACACCAATGAAGAGACTGCTCAACAACGCCCCAAGCGGATTACCAATGCCGCCCAGCAGCGCAGCGGTAAACGCAAGCAAACCACTTTGCGCGCCATGCGCACCAAATGGACGGCCATAATACAAAGCGAAGATAAAAGCCGCCGCGCCGGCCAACGCTCCGCCCACAGCGAAAGCACGATTGATCGTTGAGTTGACATTCACCCCGACCATTTCGGCCAGCGCATGATTTTGCGCCAGCGCGCGAATCCCCTGCCCCGTGGATGTCTTTTGTAAAAACCAGGTTGCAATTGCAACAAAGCACAGCGCCATCACAAAAACAAATACATCGCCAAAACGAAGCACAACTTGAAAAGGAAGATGCAATACCTGAATCATATTGATCTCCGGCAGCAGACTCGGAATACCGTCAATTGGAACTTCGGGCAGACCGGGCACACTTCTGTGCTCGCCGGGAATCCATGAGGCTTGCAGAGTGCGCCAGATGAGGGCAAATTGATACAGGATAAAAGACAGGCCAAGCGTTGCAATTAACGGCGCAAGGCGTGACCTGCCACGAAATGGTTTAAAGCCGAGTTGATTCACTCCGACACTGAGCAATGCTCCAAAAGAAGCGGCGCCAATGAAAGTTAATCCCAGTGAAATCACAAGTTGACTCAACGGCCAATCACGTTGAATGCCGATCAGATTTACGAGTGATGTCACAAAAACAGAGGCCAGCGCAAACACGTCACCGTGCGCCAGATTCAAAGTGCGGACCGTGCTGTAGATCAACGTGACGCCAATCGCATTCAGCGCAAGCACTGCGCCATTGGATAAGCCAAAGATCAGGATTTGAAAGAATATTTCAAATTGATTTTCTTTGGGGCCGGCTGAGATTCAACGGTTACAACTGGCGGTTGTTTTTTCGCCGTCCAGTTGAGCTCAAATTGTCCGTTGCAGGTTGTGTAGCGATAATCAACATCCGCAGATGGATGCCCTGATGCGGAATCTGTTCCTGTAGATTGGGCGCTGACATTCATGTCCGCGCCGAGTTGGGTTGTGAAGCTGTTGTTATCGAGTTGCGGTCTTTGTTCTTTTGGAAGGATGAAATAATGCGTATTGAAACACGGCACATCTTTTGGCCCGTTGTATTGGTAACTAATCCCCAGCACTTCACCATTCTCAACTCTGAATGAGACGATGAAATGATTGCCATCCCTTGTTTGGCCGGTGCCTTCCCAAGTTCCATCATAAGGAGATGAGGATTGTATTTGCGCAATAGCCGTTGGCGCGGAGGTTGGCGCACACGAAGCTAGAAGTGGAATTACCAATAAAAGAAATATTATTTTTTTCATGAATAATTATGGTTTTACATATTTATCAAAGAACTGACTGGAACGCTCCATAAAAGCAAACCATTCTGTGGCGAAGAAGGAATGATCTTCACCCGTGTGCGCAAAGAGCTGCGCTTCCTTATCCGCTTCGATAAAGCCTTCGTACATTTTCTTTGACCACTCAGGCGGCGTGCCAGCGGACGTTTGTCCATCTTCGGTGCCGTAGACGATCTGCACGGGCGCGGTGATCAGGTTTAAATGATAGAGCGGAGAAACAGCCTCCAGCATAACCGGATCAGTTACCGAGTTAAAGTAGGATGCGGTCAGTGCGTCGGGCAAGGTCAACGGGAGGATGTCTGAAGAATTACAGCCGTATTCCAATTCGCCTGCGTACACGTCACCCAAACAGCCGGGTCCCCAGCGCTCGATGATATCGGTAAAATCCGCGCTGACAGAAGAATACAAAACGGCAGCTTTGATGCGTTTATCAATTGCAAGAACTTTCAACGTCACACCGCCGCCCATGCTGTGTCCCCACATGCCGATGCGTTTCGAATCTGCTTCGGGAATTGACGGCAGGGCATTCATTAAATTCACAACATCAATCGCGAGACCCGAGTAATACAAACTCTCGCCCGTCTCTGCATTTGCCCAACTGCGATAATCAGATGAGACCGTGAGGTATCCGCGCCGATTAAGAAATTCGGCGGCACGGTCTGTACCGTCGCCAGAGGCGTACACAGTGCGGGAGAAAAATCCATGATTCATAACGATCACTGGATACGGCGGTTTACCGATGGTGGGCACTTGCAAAATTCCCGTGATGATGAGTCCGTCGCTTGGGTATTCGATCAGATAACGCGTGAAGTCTTTTGTTTCAAGCAAAGTCTCGCGGATGGTGATCTTTCCGCTTTGATATTTATGTTTGCGCAAACCTTCGATCGTATAAGGAAAAAGTACCTGCTCCATGGTGAGCGTGGCGGTCGGGCGTGGAGTGAGGGTCGGCGTGGGAGTATCGGGAACAATGACAGCATTCAACGTGGGCATTGAAATTTCAACCGCCGGCGTTGAGGCACATGCCGAAACAAGGAACACAAGAACAAGTAAAACTCTCCAATAAATTTTCATTACGCACACGCTTCCTGTTTAATTTAAATACTCTTTGAAGAATCCAATGGCGCGGTCCATAAACTGGGTCCATGCATCTCCGGTGAAAGAATGTCGTTGACCGTCGTACACAAAAAGGTCCACGTCTTTGCCTGCATCGATCAAGCCCTGATTTAATTTATATGACCATTCAGGCGGCGTGGAACCGATGTAATCACCATCTGCCGAACCGATATGGATCTGAACCGGAACGGAGACGTATTCAAGATGATAGAACGGAGCGATCTCGCGCATCCTTTCTTCACTGAGAGTTGATTCAATGTAAGCGGCTGTGACCTCATCTGGAAGTGTATCTGGAATCACGTCGGCAGAATTGCAGGTTTCGACCATCTCCCCGGCGGATATATCTCCGAGGCAGCCATAACCCCAGCGTGCGATCAGGTCAGCGTCATCGGCTGAGTTGGGCGCATACAACACCGCCGCGCGAACAGGCGACTCAAGTGTGAGAATCTTTGTGGTGATGCCGCCGCCCATGCTATGTCCCCACATGCCAATGCGTGAAATATCCGCTTGTGGAAGAGAGGGCAGTGAAGCCATTAAATTCATCACATCAACCACCAGACCTGTGTGAAAAAATGACGGGCTGAAATCTGAATCGCCCCAGGTACGGAAATCGGAAGCGATGGTAACGTATCCGCGCTCCACAAGATAAGCCGCAGCCCGGTCTGTACCGTCGCCTGAAATGTATTCGCTGCGTTTGGAAAATCCGTGATTCATGACGATCACGGGGAAAGGCCCCTCCCCTGCCGGGATTTGCAGAACGCCGGTGATGGTAAGCCCATCTGATGGATAGGATATTAAATAACGAGTGTAAGTTTGTGTTTGAAGCAAAGTTTGCAGAATTTGCATCTCACCGCCGGAGAAAGTCCGCTCGCGCAGACCGGCAATGGTGTAGGGATACATCAAATGCGGGAGTGCCGTAGGCGTCGGGACAATTGTTGGGGTTTCAGTAGCAGGGATACTGACGGGCGTCTCCGTTAAGTGGATGATCGTGACAATCGGCGGGGGCAAGGTTGCAGCAGGAGATGCGGGCGCAGTAGCGCAAGCAGCAAGAAAAATATACGATAAAACTAAACTTAATCGTCGTGATAACATTTTGAAATTGTATCGCAAACCAACCATCAATGGCGCGAATCGTAACTATAAAACAAAAGTCTGCCATAAACATAAAATGATATAATAAAAAAGTTAAACTTTGACTGAGGCGGGAAAATAGCACGCCTTACAGTAAATCAAAATAAATGTAGAGGGCATTATGAAAAAAAACTCATGTTATCCATCCTAACATCGGTTCTGGTCGGTCTATTCGCCTACATGGTTGTGTTCGCTGCCAACGCAGCAGGACTATTTCAACCCTATGTCGTCTTCTCAATTGCAGAATCTGCAGAAGCAGTTAGTGTTGGAGACTTCAATCATGATGGGCGGAACGATGCTGCCGTCAGTACCTCCGAAGGCAATTTATTGATCTATACTCAAAATGTAAGCAACGGATTAAATAGTCCTGTTACATACACTGCTGGTTCGCGCCCTGAATCTCTCGCAGTCGGGGACTTAAATAACGACGGCTGGGACGACCTTGTAGTAACTAATTTTAGCAGCTCAACGATCAGCGTCTTTCTACAGCAAGCGAACGGCACACTTGCAAATCGTGTAACGTACACAACAAATAGCGGACCTGATTCGGTAGCCGTAGGCGATGTCAACAACGACGGGCTTGATGATGTAGTTGTATCACATTGGACAGCAGGGAATATTGGAGTTTTTATCCAAAATATAAATGGCACCCTAGATGCAAAAATTGCCTACACCTCGCCCACCGCAGGTTATGACGATATTGCAATTGGAGATGTGAATGGGGACGGCTTGAACGATGTAGTTAAGATGAACGGACAGGGCCTCAACCCGGATCTTTCTATTTATCTGCAAAATGGAAGCGGCACACTCAACGCGGCCGTCTCGTATTCTCTGCCGGGCAATGGTATTCTAGGGGGTGGAATCGGAATCGGTGATCTAACCGGGGATGGAAAACAGGATATTGCAATGAGCTATGGTGGGAACATCCCCAGTGCGTTTGTTGCGGTTTTTGTACAAGGACAAGATGGAACATTGCAGAGCCCTGTTTCCTACAGTAGTTACGACATTCCCAAACCTGTGGAAGTGGTCGATGTCAATCTTGACGGACTGGCAGATATTGTCACTCTCCATAGCGGATGGCAAAGAGAGTAGGGGTATA
Organism: Candidatus Villigracilis proximus; assembly: GCF_016717045.1. Taxonomy (NCBI): domain Bacteria; kingdom Bacillati; phylum Chloroflexota; class Anaerolineae; order Anaerolineales; family Candidatus Villigracilaceae; genus Candidatus Villigracilis; species Candidatus Villigracilis proximus. The sequence continues at coordinate 233,129 of NZ_JADJUO010000011.1, forward strand.
TCCACAGGAAAACAACGGAACCCTCGGCTCGTACTCATTGTATACATCACGAAGCGCCGCATCCTATGGCCCTCAAGGATTGGCCATCGGAGACATTAATCAGGATAATCTACCGGACGTGCTCATGGCAGATAGCAACTATGGTCTTGTCGTCCTATATCACACACCAGTTATTCCAGCCGCATTCAATAAGATCAGCCCAACTGCTGGGGCTGTCAATCAGTCTCTCACACCAACCCTCAGATGGGAATCCAGCACTCGGACCGCCAGTTACGAATATTGCTATGATACAGTCAACAATAGCATCTGCGATAACACTTGGGAAAGTACTGGAACAACCACCAGTGTTGGCTTGGGCAGTTTGACCAGTGGAACCACATACTACTGGCAGTCACGCGCCATCAACACTTTTGGCACCACCTATGCCAACGGAAGCGACGCAAATTGGAACTCTTTTAGCACCGGGAATCCACCATCAGCATTCAACAAAGGCAATCCATCTAATGGCAGTGTAAATCAATTAACCAGTCTAACCATTGACTGGGGAGCAGCCAGCGGCGCAAGTACCTACCAATATTGTTTTGACACCATTAATAATAATGCTTGTGACAGTTCATGGAAAAGTGCAGGTGCAAATACCAATGCCAGTTTAAATGGCCTATTTGGAAAAACAAATTACTACTGGCAAGTGCGCGCTGTTAACAACGTTGGCACTACCTATGCCAACGGAAGCAGTACTAACTGGTTTTCTCTCGCAACTGAAAATTTCAGCTCGCCCACAAACATCTCATTGACGAATTCAGCTATTAACGAAAATCAGCCAGTCGGATCAAGTGGCAAGGGGTATTCGCAACTGTAGACGGAAATATAGGAGATGCCTTTACCTACAGCCTCGTTAGTGGGGAAGGCAGTACAGATAACGCGTTATTCACAATTTCAGCAGACAACCTTAAGACCAGCGCAATCTTCAATTACAACATACAGAACAACTATTCCATCCGTGTCCGCTCCACCGATCAGGGCGGTTTATATTTTGAAAAAGCATTCACGATCTCAGTCATCAAATTGAACAACACCTTTGGCGATGTTCCCAATGCCTATTGGGCCTGGCAATACGTGGAACGTCTCTATCACGCCGGCGTAACCAGTGGATGTAATCAAAGTCCCTTAATTTTCTGTCCCGAGAACTCTGTTACACGGGCACAAATGGCTGTCTTTTTACTTAAAGCAAAATATGGCTCTTCTTATGCAGCACCTTCTGTAGGGATGAGCACAGGATTCAATGATGTTTCTGTTACACACTGGGCTGCCGCATGGATCAAGCAGCTCGCAGCAGAAGGAATTACCAGTGGCTGCGGAAATGGCAACTACTGTCCCGAAGATGAAGTAACCCGCGCACAAATGGCCGTTTTTCTATTAAAGGCAAAGCATGAGGCAGGCTTCACACCTTCTTCCGCGAGCGGTGGCATGTTTGCAGATGTCCCGATTGGCTACTGGTCAATCGTTTGGATTGAGCAACTTGCCAATGAAGGCATCACCGGGGGCTGTGGTGCTGGAAATTACTGCCCGGAAAATCTTGTCACGCGGGCTCAAATGGCAATATTCCTTGTCAAGACATTCAATTTACCCTAGCTGCAACGCATTACTCCATAAATAAAGAAGTCCCGGAATGTTTAACCTCCGGGACTTCTTTCAACTACACAACAAAAGCCAGATCAATACTCGCGGACATCTTCAAACACCCCTTCTGCCACAACCTCTTCGGCCATGCTCAATAAACGCAATGCAGTATTTTCATCTACGATGGCTTCACCGCAATTGGAGCAGACTTGCGCAGGGATTTTATTAATAGCCAATCTAAATTCATCACGTTCAAAGGTGATGGAAGTAAAACTATCGGTGAGTTCGGCCTGACGGCAAATTAAGCAGTTCATAAAATATCCTGTATCAAACTTCGGAAGTCTTTTTTGAGGCATCCATGCCTTATGGGTTCTTAAGAGACTTTCGAAGTTTCGTCTCAGTTAAGCTACTTCCTGGTTCGGAAGTCTTTTTTCCATTTATTGGCATCGGGCAGATAAACGGTAACGACAGTGATCTCATCTGCGGTGGGATTTTCTGAAGTAACTACATGAAACGGGCGTTTGCCTTGAAAGCCCATGATGAGTCGACTAGGCTCGGGCATCTCAGCGGAGTAATCTTCGATCACGTCTGCGGCTTCAAGCGCCTTGCGGACTTTAAGCGGAGAAATTTCGCGTTCGAACATTCTTTGCACCGCGTTGGCACGTAATAAGATAGAGAGGCATGCGGTGATTATACTGAATAAATCTTTAATCATTTTTAACTGTGATTCCCCCTAAAACCTAACCACCAAGTCACAAAGGCATGAAGCCACTAAGTTTTTTTCTTTGAGTCTTTGTGACTTGGCGGCTTCGTGGCGAAGGGTTTTACACCCCTAATGATAAAATAACACCTCATGAAAATATCCCCCACGCAATATTTTGGAAATCTCTCGCTCCTGCTCGATCTGGAAGCTGAAGCTGAAAAGCGCGAAGCGGTGCGCGAGCAAACACGACTCTCTCCACTTGAAGCAGAAGCCAGCGGCAATAGCTTGATTCAACTTGTCATTCGTGAAGAAGGCTATGGGCTGGGCGGACATTTCCTGTTGGGATTCGGCAAACGCAATGAGAATCTATCTCTCCCGTGGACAAGGTTCGGGGTGGCAGCCCTGTCATCGTCACAGAAGAGAACCGGGCATCATCCAATACTGAAAACGGCTGGCGTGGAATTGTCAGCAGTATTCGCAGAGATGCGATTCAGGTGGCGATCAATCAATTCATTGAAACAGAAACAGAGCGGCCCACCTTCCGCATTGATCGTGCCACAGATGAAATCGCGCGTTTCAGACAGAGACAGGCGATGGAGTTGGCACGCGGCGCAAGCGGCGGGTCACGGCTGGAAGTGTTGCGCGATGTGCTGATCGGGGCAGTTGGTCCCGTCTTTGAAAAGATCGAGCCAATTCAACCAATAAACAAAAATCTAAATCAATCACAAATTGACGCGGTGCAATTTGCATTAAGCGCCGAAGATATTGCCATCATCCACGGGCCGCCGGGAACAGGCAAAACCACCACACTGGTTGAGTTGATCGCACAGATCACGCGCAAAGGTCAAAGCGTGCTGGCAGTTGCTTCGAGCAATCTCGCGGTTGATAATTTATTGGAACGCCTGATCGCAGCCGGCGAACATGCCATTCGGCTGGGTCATCCGGCACGCGTCACACCTGAACTGCGAGAACACACGCTCGACCTGTTGGTTGAAAAACATCCTGATGTAAAAATTGCGAACAAACTCACACGCGATGCCTACGCCCTGCGCGGACAAGCCGAGCGATACACACGCGCCAAACCTGAACCCGGCGCAAGGCAAGCCATGCGTCAGGAATCAAAAGATATGCTCAGAGAAGCGCGTAAGATCGAAGAGCAAATTACAACGGGCATTTTGAGCAAGGCACGCATCGTGTGCGCCACTGCCACCGGTCTTGATCGCGACCGGCTTGAAGGAAAATATTTTGATTGGTGCATCATGGATGAAGCCAGTCAGAGCACAGAACCCGCCACGTGGATTCCGATCCAATACTCACAGCGACTTGTCCTTGCGGGCGATCATTTTCAACTGCCGCCAACTATTATTTCAAGCGAAGCCGTCAAAGGCGGATTTGACATCAGCCTGATGGAACGCCTGCTGACCAATATCGGTCCGTCCATTTCGCGCCGCTTGAATGTGCAATACCGAATGCATCACGACATCATGAATTTTTCTTCGGATGTCTTCTACGAGAACAGTTTACAAGCCGACAGATCGGTTCGCACCGCCCTGCTCTCTGATCTGCCCGCTGTGACAGACTCCCCGCTGACAAATTGTCCCGTACACTTCATTGATACCGCGGGCGCAAGTTACGATGAAGAAACAGAACCCAACGGCGACAGCCGCCTCAATCCACTCGAGGCGGAACTAGTCATTAAAAAAGTTAATGAGTTAATCGAAGCCGGTGTCAGCGCGGATATGATCGCGGTCATCAGTCCATATTCGGCGCAAGTGCGCTATCTGCGTGAGCGCCTGCCTGAAATCGAAATCGACAGCGTGGACGGGTTTCAAGGCCGCGAAAAAGAAGTGGTGATCGTGTCACTGGTCCGCTCGAATCGGGAAGGTGAAGTTGGCTTCCTCTCGGATACACGCCGCATGAACGTGGCGCTGACTCGCGCGCGCCGTAAATTGATCGTGATCGGTGACAGCGCCACAATTACCAGTCATGGTTTTTATCAGCGCATGGTGAACTATTTTGAATCCATCGGGGCGTATCATTCGGTTTGGGAAGAGTAGGGAAATGATGAATGCGGAATGATGAATTATGAATGGGAAATAATAACGGGGAAGGCTAGGTGAGGGTCGGTTTTGAGTCAATCGGCGCGTATCATTCGAGCACACCAACGCTTTCAAAACTCCTCGGCTATAATCAGTGTCTTGTAAACCATTTATCGCCAGCAAGCTGGCGGACTCCACAGACAAAGCAGGAGCATTATGGATAAGGTTTCAGTGAGTAAGCCCCTGGGACATGGGGATGACAGCGCGACGGATTTTGTGATCGAGATGTTGAAGGGCGAGCCGACCTTCGCGATCAATTTTGACCGTGTACAATGGGACAGTAAAAATAATTGCTATGTGATCGTTGAATATCTGTTGTGTGATGAAGCTCAGTTCAGCAAGGGAGTCACACCACATACGAGCCATCCGAACCGGTATTTTCACAAGAATGCGCAGAAGTTCATTTCGTTGTGGCAGATCGCAAAAGACATGAAGGCCATACTGTTTCTGGTGAACTATTCCAAAAAAGGGACACAGTTCGAGGATCAGGTGCTGGTGATGAAGGTTGAGGATGTGAATCCGCAGGCTTCGGCGCCGGTAAAGACGATCGACAAAAAATGTACGCGTGAGGAATATTCCAAGTGGTTTCGGAATTTAAATAAACGAGGAAAGAGATAAACGCATGAGTGATGTATCGATGCATGGCGATTGGTCTAAGGAAGATTTGATCGCGCATATTGCCCGGCTTGAAAACAGGAAACAGCACGGACTGGTCTGGGAGGAGGATCAGGCTGAGGGTGAGTCTGATGCGGGTTACCATCCACAGGCGGTGTTGAGCGAAGTGAGTCAAAATTCCGTTGGCGGGGATTCGAGTCTGAGTCACATCCTGATCGAAGGGGATAATCTGCACGCGCTTTCGGCATTGAGCGGCACTCATCAAAAGGCCGTGGACTTGATCTATATTGACCCGCCCTACAATCGCGGCATGAGAGATGGCAATGACTCAAGATATAACGATCAATATGTTAATCGGAATGATGCGTCACGTCATAGCCGGTGGTTATCTTTTATGAACAAGAGGCTGGTGATCGCGAAGCAGTTGTTGAAGGACGACGGCGTGATCTTTGTCTCCATTGATGATAATGAACTGGCACATTTAAAAATTTTGATGGATGAAATTTTCGGCGAAGAAAATTATAAGAATACGATCATCATCAAACGCGGCGCGAAGAATGTGCAGGCACAATTCGAGAGCATTGACAAGTTATACAGCGGTTATGAATACGTGCTATTCTAACACGATGAATCAGGCGCGAGATTTCCGAAGATGGTGAAGGAATTAAGCGAACCCAAGCCGGGCGGATGGAACAATCACTGGCGCGGAACGAACCGCCCGACGATGCGTTATGAACTGTTCGGCATCACTCCCGCCAGCGGACAGTGGCGCTGGGGCAAAGAGAGAAGTTTGGCGGCGGTTGAAATTACAAGTTGATGCTCAAGGAATTGGGCAAGACGACACAGGAATTAACTTCGCAGGAAGTTGATGCGTGGTTCCTTTCAAAGCTGACCGAGACCGGCGAAGAAGTGGATCTGCTGCGCCTTTCAAACAACGGCAAGCCTGAGCATTACGTGCCGCCGACAGATACAACTCTGCTTAACGATGTCTGGTTTGATCTGGCGCCGAACAGCACGAGCGTGTTGAAGTCTATTTTTGGCAGGAAGGTTTTTGATAACCCCAAACCTTTGGAACTCATCAAACGCATCTGCAAATTTGCAGGCAGGGACGCCGTCATCATGGATTTCTTCGCGGGCAGCGGCACGACCGGTCACGCCATTTTGGAATTGAACAAGGAAGACGGCGGAACACGTCAGTTCATTCTGGCGACCAGCAATGAGAATAATATCTGCACCGAAGTTTGTTATCCGCGCTTAAAGATGGTGATCGAAGGCTATGAAAATGCCAAAGGTGTGAAGGTGAAAGGTTGGGCGG
>NZ_JADJUO010000012.1:0-196092 GCF_016717045.1 Candidatus Villigracilis proximus
GTTCTTCGGTAGCAGATTTGTAGGATTTGGCGCGAACCTTTTCCTTGCCCTTGGAGCGTTCCAATGCCTGCTGCCATGCGATCTGCATTGCAGTGTACTGGGGCTCGTTGGAGCTTCGATTTCCATCTGGTACTCTTCTTCTTTTTTGCCTTTGCGTTTGGGACCGCTGCTGTTGCTGTTGTTACCAGCGCCGCGCTTGCGATCTTCACGTTCGGGTTTGGCTTCTTCGACAACCTCAGGCTGGAGCGCTTTCATGCTCAAGCGGATCTGGCGTTTTCGGCGATCCACATCCAGAACCTTGGCTTCGATTTCTTCACCTTCTTTTACAACTTCGCTGGCGGTCTTAACATAACCGCGAGTAAGTTCGCTGACATGGATCAGGCCGGGGCGTTCTGCACCGAAATCCACGAACGCGCCGTAGGTTTCGAGACGAACAACCTTGCCTTTTACGATCATATCAGGTTGAATCTCTTTCCATTCAAAGGCGAGAGGTTCGATCATGGTTAATTCAACACGATCTTTCTTCACGCGACGTACCCAGACATCAACTGTCTGGCCTTCCTTCACAACATCTTCCACTTTGTTTACTGCATCCTGCTGAAGTTGTGATATGTGGATTACACCGGGAATGCTTTGTCCGATGTCCACCAATGCCCCCGCAAGTGTGGTCTTCAAAATTTTGCCGCTAAGTTTGGTTTTTGGTTCAAGCGCTACGGCTGGTGCGCTGTCGGGTGTTGTCATAAGTTTTCTCCTGCTAGTTGAAATAATGCCGAAAAAAGATTATACCTGTCTGACATGAATACGTCAACGTGTAATAGGTAAGATGTTGGTAAGATGTAAGCCTTTGGCAAAGTCGCATATTATATTCTGATAAACTAGCTTTTGAAGAGGTTTTGAAAAAAAATGAATTCAAAAATATCGCGCAGGGATTTTCTTCGGGTTATTAAACGTGTTGGCGCCATGGTGTTTACTACGGCTACGGCATCTTACTACAGCCTTGAGTTTGAGCCGCAATGGTTGGACGTGGAGCAGGTTGAGATTCCTTTGTCTCGTTTGCCGAAGGCTTTTAATGGATTTCGGATCGTCCAGATTAGTGACATTCACATGGGCGGCTGGATGGATCGTGGGCATCTGGCCGAGGTTTTGGAATTGGTCAGACAGCAGACCCCTGATTTGATCGTTATTACCGGGGATTTTGTTATCGGTCATTCATGGAGCCCGGACCTGGACCTGGCCGCAGATGATCTGGTAGCCGAGATATCCGCTCTTACTACAGAATATAAAGTGCTGGCCGTGATGGGGAATCACGATCATTGGACAGACTCTGTAAAAGTGCGCGAAATGCTTGCGCGTGCCGGAATACTTGAGTTAAAGAACGATGTTCACATGATCGAAAAAAACGGAGAGCGTTTGCATCGCAGGTTTGGATGATATTTCTGAAGGTGAGCATCGTTTGGAGGATATTTATGACAAGCTGCCGTTGTATTCAGATTCGATCTTGCTTGCGCATGAACCTGATTATGCCGATACTTCTTCATTTATTGGCCGATTTGGATTGCAGTTATCGGGTCACTCTCATGGCGGACAGGTGGTCATTCCGTTTATTGGGCCGCCAGTTTTACCGCGTTGGGCTAGAAAATATCCATCTGGACTTTATCAGGTGGGAGCCATGTGGCTGTATACAAACCGTGGTGTTGGTATGACCAGTCCTTTTGTGAGGTTTAATTGCAGGCCTGAAATCACAGTCTTTACTTTAAGAGCCTTATAGTTTTCTTGCCGATTTCGACATAACTATGTATAATCTCAAAATCAAAAGCGTTGATGGGAACGAGTAAATCCGTCGAAACGGTCAGCGAGTCCGAGGTCAGGTGTGAAGCGGATACGCGTAGGCGATTGAAAATCCTCCCGAAGCTGTGAACTGAAATCAGGCAGAGTCTGTTTGAGAGTAGGGAATCCGAAATTGTTCTTCGTTATCAGGACAGGATGATGTTGGTCATCCAATGAGTGTCTGCCGGTTTGCCGGTGGAAACCAGAGTGGTACCGCGTGAGCATAGCTCTCGTCTCTGTTTGAGATGAGAGCTTTTATTTTTTAATTGCCTGCGTACGAAAAGCAGATTAAAGACCAGGAGTCTACTATGTTCAAATCAGTATCATCAAAACTCGACGCGCCTTCGATGGAAGAGAACGTCCTCAAGCTGTGGAAGAAACACGACATCTTCAAGAAGACAACGGCACAGCGCAAAGACGGCCCTGAGTATGTTTTTTTACGAAGGTCCGCCTACGGCCAATGGACGCCCGGGCGTTCATCATGTGCTGGCGCGCGCTTTCAAGGATATGTTCCCGCGTTACAAGACCATGCGCGGATATCATGTCTCGCGCCGCGGCGGTTGGGATACTCACGGTCTGCCGGTTGAGATCGAAGTGGAAAAGCAGCTTGGCTTCAACAATAAACAACAGATCGAAGAATACGGCGTTGATAAATTCAATGAGTTGTGCCGTAATTCTGTCTTTACCTATATTCAGGATTGGGAAAAACTCACAGACCGCATCGCCTATTGGGTTGACCTTGAAGATGCCTATGTGACCTATACCAACGAATACATCGAATCGGTCTGGTGGATCCTGAAAAACTTCTGGGAGAAGGATCTGCTCTTCAAGGGATACAAGATCGTTCCGTATTGTCCACGCTGCGGCACGCCTCTTTCTGACCATGAAGTTGCTCTCGGTTACGACGACGCTACTGACCCGTCAGTTTTTGTGCGTATGCCGCTGGTCGATAAGCCAGACACATCTTTATTAGTGTGGACAACCACCCCGTGGACATTGCCCTCGAATGTGGCCGTGGCCGCGCACCCCGATGTGGACTATGTAACCATCGAGCGCGATAACGATGGTACCAAAGAAAAACTGATCCTTGCAAAGAATCTGGTTGAAAAGATATTCAAGGATGAAGAAGTAACGATCGTGGATACCTTCAAAGGTAAAAAATTGAAGGGCGTAAAATATCAGCCGTTGTTCACCTTTATGCCGGTTGATAAACCCGCGTATTATGTGCTGCTCGCAGATTATGTCACCACAGAAGATGGCTCTGGTCTTGTGCATCAGGCTCCGGCTTTTGGCGCGGAAGATATGGAAATGGCGAAGCAATATGATCTGCCGATCCTGCTCACGGTTCAGCCCGATGGGACTTTCATTCCTGAGATCACCCCGTGGCGCGGAATCTTCGTCAAGGACGCCGACCCGCTTATCATCAAGGATCTCGATGCGCGCGGATTATTATTCCGTGCCGGCACGCTCGTGCATACCTATCCATTCTGCTGGCGCTGCAAGACTCCGCTTTTGTATTATGCGCGCGAGTCCTGGTATATCCGCACGAGTGCAAAACGTGACCGCCTTGTTGAATTAAACAAAACGATCAACTGGGTTCCCGAACACATCAAGAGTGGACGTTTCGGCAACTGGCTCGAAAACAACATCGACTGGTCGCTCAGCCGTGAACGATATTGGGGCACGCCGCTTCCGGTTTGGGAATGCGAGAATCAAACCTGCAAGCATCGCGAATGTGTTGGCTCTGTGGCCGAGCTTTCTGAAAAAGTAGGCCGTGACCTGGCCGAACTTGACCTGCACCGCCCGCACGTGGACAATGTCTTCTGGACCTGTGTGGATTGCGGCGGACAAATGTCTCGCGTGAAGGATCTGATCGATGTCTGGTTTGACTCTGGTTCGATGCCGTATGCCCAGTGGCATTATCCGTTTGAGAATGAAGATAAATTCAAACAGCAATTCCCCGCAGACTATATCTGCGAAGCCGTGGATCAAACGCGCGGCTGGTTCTATTCGCTTCATGCGATCAGCACTTTGCTAAATGATGATGTCGCATTCAAAAATGTGATCTGTCTTGGGCACATTCAAGATGGCGAAGGACGCAAGATGTCCAAGTCTTTGGGCAACATCGTCCAACCGTGGGATGTGTTGAACGTCCACGGGGCCGATGCGCTGCGCTGGTATCTCTACACCGCCACGCCGCCCGGACAGGAACGCCGCTTCTCATCCGATCTGGTTGGGGATGTGATCCGCAGCTTTACGCTTACACTGTGGAATGTCTATTCGTTCTTTATCACATACGCCAATCTCGACAAACCGCAAGCCTTGACCGTCACCGCCGCGACCAATGATCTCGACCGCTGGCTGCTCTCTGAATTAAATGTCCTCGTGCGTGATGTGACCAATGCCTACGAAACCTATGATGTGACCAACGCCACCCGCCCCGTGGAAAAATTCGTTGAAAATCTCTCCACCTGGTACGTGCGCCGTTCACGCCGCCGCTTCTGGAAGAACGACTCAGATTCAGACAAGCAGGCCGCGTACTCCACCCTCTACACCGCGTTGACCACAGTCGCAAAATTGATCGCGCCTGCCATGCCTTTCCTTGCGGAAGAGTTGTATCAGAACCTCGTCCGCTCAGTGGATGAGACCGCGCCTGAGTCTGTCCATTTGGCTGAATGGCCGAAGGTGATGGATGAATTTATCGATGAATCCCTCAACCGTGACATGAACCTCGTCATGAAACTCGTCTCACTCGGACATTCCGCACGTCAGAAAGCGAACCGCAAAGTGCGTCAGCCATTGGCCGCCGCCGCCTTCTCGGTTGGGACCGCTACCGAGCGCAAGGCCTTGATCAGTAACATGGACACCATCGCAGATGAATTGAACGTCAAGGAAGTACGTCTGCTTGATTCTGCCACCGAAGCTGTTTCACATACCGTGAAGCCTTTCTCGAAACAACTTGGACAGAAATACGGCAATAAATTCCCCGCCATCCAAAAGGCGATCCTTGCCATGAACGCGGAGGAAGTTGCATCCACATTTATGGCTGGCAAGCCGCTGGAAGTAAAAGCCGGCGATGAGACCTTCCAGATCATCTCTGAGGAAGTGGAAGTAAAGGCACAGGCCAAATCTGGCTTTGCGGTTGCAGAAGATGGTGCCTACGTGGCCGCCCTCGTCACCGACCTGACGCCCGAACTTCTCGCCGAAGGACTCGCTCGTGAATTTATCCGTCGTGCACAAGATCTGCGCAAGACCGCTGACCTGGATGTGGTGGATCGCATTGAGTTGTTCATTGAAGCCACGCCAATTTTAAAATCCGCGATTCAGACGCATGAGGATTACATCAAATCTGAAACATTGACGGTGCAGTTGACTTTTGCCTCCGCCCCCGCGAGCACATCGGTGGCGGAGGATGCCTTTGAAGGTGAAACAGTGAAGATAGGCTTGGTGAAGATATAACATTAAAAATTTGCTTCAATGTGCAAAAGTTGATATAATAAATTTCTTGCAAAAGTCAACCATAGATGGGGCTTTTAGCCTGACGTCCTTCTAATATTTAGCATCTGGCGGGTTAAACCTCCAGCCCTGCAAATACTTATGTAAGAGATCTAACAAAAATATTTTGGAAGGCTATGCATTATAAAAAATCTGACAAGGAGATTCTGTGGATATTATTAGCCATGCAATAGTTGGGCGTATGTTGATTTCAAAAAAATCAAATACTTTTAAGGATTTGATTTTTGTTCCATTTTTTGGCGCCCTGCCAGATATTTTTCAAATTCCATTATATGTTTATATCGGATATATCAATAGTCGTCCGTTTTTTTATCCTTTGACATCAGATTGGAACGGTTTTCGTGATTTGAATCCCCTATGGGTTCTTTGGTGGGATATACCACATAGCTTGTTCTTTCTTCTTTTGGTTGTTACCCCAATTGTTTTGCTTTTGAAGTTGAATAATTAACGCTTGTTGCTTATTTTACATTTATTTTTAGATTGGTTTACCCATACTGGCGAGTGGGGGGTAAAACCGCTTTTCCCTTTACAATTCATGTTTGAAGGATTTACTGATGCATGGGCATGGAATCCATTATATTATCCACTTGTTTGGTTGATTCTCTGGGGTGGTGTATTGGGAATTGAGGCGTTCAGATCTCGAAAGGAACAGAAATGACGTACGTTTTCGTTGCTTTTTGTTTATCTTCCTTTTGTTAGCTTTTGATTTGGAGAAACGCAGACCGTCCAAAAGATAACTCAAATGTGCCATTCGTATCGTCCTTCGATGCGCCAGTTCTTGCGCGTGGAAAAAGTATAAAAGTCTTAACATATAATGTTCAGTATCTTGCAGGCAAAAATTATGTATTCTTTCATGATGTGCCAGATATGTCTGGTAGAGACTCAGTGGTGAGAAGTGAGGATATTACTCTTGGTGCTAAAAGATTGCTCAAGTTATTATAGACGAAAACCCAGATTTTATTTGCCTTCAGGAGGTTGACTGTGGTTCGAAACGCACGAACTATAGTGACCAAGTAACATTAATATTAAATAACCTTCCCGCCGAATATAGTTGTTTTGTATCAGATTATTATTGGAATGTCAGATTTGTCCCGCACCCTAAATTGATGGGTTCTCTTCGGGTAAAACTCGTTCTGATATCAAAGTATAAAATCAACCGTGTAGTGCGCCGTAATCTCCCTGATTTGCCCGTCAACATATTTTTGAAACCGTTTAGCGGAAAAAAAATGATCCTTCAAGCGTTTTTTCCTTTAAGTGATGGGACGGAAATTTCGATTATGTGTACTCATCTGGATGCTTTTACAGTTGGGACAGATATTATGACAAAACAGTTGAATTGTCTGCGCTACAATCTTGGCGTTTTAGATTCAAAAAAACATTCCTTGGGTGCTTGCAGGCGATTTTAACTTACTTCCACCGGGACAGTATGATACCTTGATCGAGTCACACCGTTCTTATTACAACCCGAAGACTGAGATTGAGGATTTTTATCATGACTTCAACCTTGTACCATCCCTAACAGATCTTTCTAGCGCACATTCCAATAAGTATTTCACTTTTTTTGGAAATGATCCTGCCTTACAAGGAGCAGACCGCACTCTCGATTACATAGTTTATTCAAACCAATTGAAACTCCTTGATTATCATGTTCGCCAAGCAGACACGATGAAATTGTCGGATCATTTCCCTGTCGTTGCGCGTTTTGAGATTTTGTGATGATATACGCAATCTTTTTCGAGGTTATTTTTTTATTGGATCTTTGATAAGTAGTTATTTAACATGGGGTCCGTTGACTAGCAAGGAAATGGTTGAATACTTTGCTCCACCTATAAAAGCTAGAGAGAAGTTGTCTGACGAACAGCTTTACCAACAAGCGTAAAGCTGGGATGCGTGCCGAGATGGCGCGGGCGTTGTTAATCACATTGTTTGGCATTTCGGTAATCCCCTTTTATTCGGTTTCGGTTGATATATTAGAAGTTCTTTCTAGTTCGATTTATCGCTGGTTTATGTTGGTGGCGCTTGTTTTATGCCTCTCTTGGAATTTTTATTTTGGACCTTATTTTTTTGCTTCCCGACGCGGCGTCAAATTTAATTATTTTGATAAAAAATTTTTTAAAATATATCTACGCCCGTACATTGCATGGGCTTTTTTATCCCTTTGCCATATTTGGAGGCATAGGAGTGTTTACTTTTTACTTATTACACACGGAGTTGCTAATGATTTTGTTTCTGTTCAGCATAATGTTATTGGACTACAAAGCCTTCCAATAAATGATATCCCAAGTATCCAGTTTTCGACCATGCGCTTGATTCAGTTTGGGGATTTTACTTCTGCAATCTCACAGAAATACATTCTAACGGTTGTGTTGGTTTTTGTTTATGTTGTTATTGAACAGCGTTCTTCGATGCATTATACGATTCTTGATAATAGTGTTGAGCGTGTAAAGTATTTCGTCTGGGCGTTGTTATTGTTTGCGGTTTTGTTTTCGATGGTTTACTTGCCCGATCAATATATGCAGATCCATGAACGTCTTCGTCACCAGGTTGAAGTAATGTCTTTCTCTGATTTATATCCGGATTACTTAGGTACTGCTCTTTCTTTGCAAAAGACATTGGAAGACCATGATGCACAATGGCTTTATCTGTCAATAATTACCGGGTATGGTAATTTGATTACAGCATCAGTTGTTGCAACAGTAGTGTTTTTCTGGAAAATGTTATTTGACAAAGCGCCTCCGCGCGTTATTGCTAGACTATTTGTCCCTAAACCCTTAATGGATGGCTTTGAGAGGTTTGGTCAAGGCTTTAGCATAGATGTGAATTTGGAAGACGAGAGAAGTTGATTTATAGGTAGATGGCTTTGCTGTGATAATGACTCCCACATATTACGCCCATGCAAATTGATATCGTCTCCCAGGCAGATGAGGAACTCTATCAGGCGTTGAAACGCCTGATCCCTCAATTGACCAATAACAATCCGCCTCCTTCTCTTAACGAATTAGCTGCTCTCGTCCGAGAGACAGCTTCCACGCTGATGATTGCCCGGGATGAGAGTGGTGTCATCGTAGGCGCATTGACTCTTGCGGCTTATCGTGTGCCTTCGGGAGTTCGAGCCATGATCGAAGATGTGATCGTGGACGAGTCAGCCCGTGGACGGGGAATTGGCGAAGCTCTGATACAGCGGGCGATTGCCGTGGCAAAAGAAAAAGGCGTCGGCACAATCGCGCTGACTTCCAGTCCCTTCCGCGAAGCGGCAAATAGATTGTATGTAAGAATGGGATTTCAAAAACGCGAGACGAACGCTTATCAACTTAAGTTAAATAAAACAGCGGTGTAATCCCGCCGTTTTATTAGATATGGATTTATTAACGCAAAACCGCAAAGCGTGGGAAAGGAAAGAATTTTTAAAAAAAATTTTTTCTGATAAAGTCAAAGAATTATCCGTGTTTGTCTGTGAAATTCAAATCGTGTCCAAAAAGAACTCCAGAACCCTAGTGAATTGGTGACTCATGGTTTTTTAGAGAGGTAATGTAATCCTAAGGGGGGAAATTGTTTATCTAAAATAAAATTTTTTCAGAACCGGAAGGTTTTAATAACTTCAAGCAGCCAATTTTTTCGTTGTTTGAATTGTCTCCTGACATAAACGTTCTTAACGTGGTTATTTATCTTTGGCAAGAGTGCGGACTGAAGTCTGCGCTCCATTCTTTTAATTAATTTGGCACAGTCGTTGGTTTGATAAATTGCGTGGGTAATTTACACATCTCTGCGTATGCGCCGCGATATTCTTCAGGCATTAATTTCGCGATCTGCACCATCATCTCATCCACGATCTGCTGGCGGATCTCGCCGGTTACTTTTATGCCCTGCGTGTCGATCTTAAACGGCTCACCGGTGCGGATGTGAAAATCTGTCCGCTTGAGGCGTTTGAAATTCTTCATGAAATTCTCGCCACCCCAATGTGCTACCGGGATGATGGGCGCGCCTGTGTGTAACGCAATCGTCACTGCGCCGGGCTGAGCGCGGATCAACTTCCCGTTGTAGTTGCGGGTGCCTTCAAGGGCAATGCCAAAGATGAGACCTTTTTCCAGTGCGCGCAAAGCCGCTTTGAGGGCGTGCATATCCGCTTCACCGCGCCGGACGGGAATAATGCCCCAGACACCGAATACCCAGTTTAAGAATTTACAGTTTGCGGGGCTGTAAATGCGCGAAAAACATCGGCACTTCGATCTGGCCGGTGTGATTGGCGATGACGATCAATGGACCATGCATTGGAAATTTGTGCAGGTCGGGCGCGTCGATGCGGCAGGTAATGCGCGTGTAAACACGGATGATGAAATTGATAAGCCAGTTCATAATTTTCTTTTTGGGTATGAATCTTTCAGGCGCAGATAATTTCTAATTCGCGCGGAAGCAGTTCCAAAGTCAGGGCTGAACCGGCGAGGCAGATAAATTCGCCGTCTGCGTGGGCGGGGAAGGTCATGTCCAATGATTTGATGGATACCTTGCTGGCGCGTCTCATTTTTACTTCGGGTTGACTTGCCTGTGTCCCGCGAATGAAATGGGGAATGAGTCCAAGAATGCGTCCCTTTGATGCGGTTTCTGCGATGCATAGATCGAAGAGCCCATCATCCGGCTGGCTTTCGGGCGCCATTTGAAAACCGCCTCCCATGCGTCTGCCATTCATGACGGAGATCATGAGCGAGACCTGATTGATGACTTCCTTATCGTCGAGAATGATTTCAACGTGCGGTGGATTGTAATAAAGAAAAACGGTTTTGATGACGCCGATCAAATAGGCGGGCAGGCCGCGCGTCCAGCGGACTTTGATGGCTTCGTTGCCAACTGCGGCATCGAAACCCACGCCGATGCCGTTGCCAAAATAACGGCCTTCGGGATAATCTCCGCCTTTTACCAGCCCGAGGTCTATTTTTTTACGTTTGTTCGCGATCAGAGATTTAAGACTGTCGTTAAGGTTTGCGGGAATGCCTGTTCCGCCGGCAAAATCGTTGCCTGTGCCAATGCTGAGAGAAGAAAACGCGCTTTTTGTAAAACCATCCTTGCGCGCCTTCATGATCCCGTTAATGGACTCATTGATCGTGCCATCTCCGCTGGCACAGACGATCACATCGTAGCCTTCACGCGCCGCGCCTTCAGCCAATTCTGATGCGTGCCAGACGCGTTCGGTGCGCACAAGCTTAAAATCCAGCCCGCTTTCCCGCAGACTGGATTCGATGTGTGGAATTGATTTTTCCCCAAGCCCGCGGCCCGAGGTTGGATTAACGATGACAAAATATTTCACGATGCGCTCCCGATCTTTGATTTTGGCGAGTGTAACATATTTCAAGCCGCAGTGCTTGCATTGCTTTATGATTTGTGTTTTGAGTAATCTTCGGGGGTATCGAGATCTTCAAGGATGCTGTGCGTATCGACATTTACATAATGGATCTTGCGCGCATATTTTTTTAAAAAGTCACGCGGCGTGCGCGGTGCTTTCATTTCGAGCAGGTCTTCCCATAATGGGCGTGCCACCAGCCAGGGATGTCCGCGCTGCATTTCATAGCTTGGTACGACGATCGCGGATTTATTTTTCAGGAACGCATCACAAATACTGCGCACGGTTCTTTCGTTGACCTGCGGCTGGTCGCCGAGACAAATGAGCGCGGCGCTCGCTTCACGCATTTTTGCAGACAAGCCAACCTGGATCGAGCTTAGCATTTCGCCTGTGTCATACGAGTCGTTGAAAATGGTTTGAACGGTTTTTCCGATAAGCGACTCTACTTGCTGACGCGCTCCGCCGGTGACCACAAGAATATCGTTGAGCCCCGCAGATTGAAATGTGGAAATGACAGTTTGCAAAACCGTGCTTTTGCCCCAGGGCATTAGCATTTTTGGTTCACCCATGCGTTTTGATTCGCCCGCTGCGAGAATAATAGCCGTGATCATACGTTGCCTCTAAAGTGTTTCATCTTCAACCAATCTTTGATAGTCTTCGGGTTTGTCCACATCGAGCAACAACCTGTCGTCATGCCAGGCTATGTATTCTACTTTGTAATTCGAGAAAATGGCGCGTCCGCCAATATCTCCTTTAAGTTTCAGCAGGTCGGGGAAGGTGATCTGGTCGAAGAGCACAGGATTGGCACGGCGTTCCTCCAATACCAGCGGTGCGTGGATCGGCTGCATTGTATCGGCGTGTGACTCGATCAATGCGCGGATAATTTCGCCGGGGATTTGCGGCTGGTCTGCGAGCAGGAAAATCGCGGCCCCTGTGTTTTCAGGTAATGCGGATATTCCTTTGATGATGGATGTGCTTTGTCCCTGTTGATATTCAGGGTTGTGGATTATGCGTACAGGCAGGCCGCTTAATGCAGATTCAACGTCAGCGGCGTGAAAGCCTGTGACGACCACTACAGGCCAAAGTCCGGCATGAAGCGCGGTCTCTGCAATATGTCGCACGAAGGGTTTGCCTTTCCAATCCAGCATTTGTTTGGGCGCGCCAAAGCGGGTCGCTGCGCCGGCGGCAAGCAGGATTCCGGCGGTGTGTTCAAAATTTTGCAGTGTGTGATTCGATAGATCGCCAACGATGACAGAATCAAAATGGGTGAGCAGTTGGCGCGCCATTCCGCCGCCAATGGATTGCAGTTTGGGTGTCTCTGCCTGAGTGAGCAGCGCAACCCGCCGCGCTGTGGCTGGAATATTTTTCAGCCCGCCCTGCGGATGCGTATACACGCGTGTGACCGCGTCTGCTGTGATGGGTTGATGGATCGGCAGATCGGCAAGCTGCGAAAAAATTTCGGCGCGATGAACATGCTCATCGGTCAGCGGTTTATCAAGCGCGCTTAATCCGGCAACAACGATCACTACGTCTGCAAATTCGGGGATCGGCGGCTCATGCAAACCCGGGGCCTTGAGAGATTTTTGGCGCGAGCCATCCGCCTCAATCAATAGGGGAATGGCGTGTGCTTTGGAATATTTACCCAGCCACTCAAGTGTGATCTGGTCTGCGGGTTTCGTGCGATCATTTTCAATTTCACCTGTGATCAAGGTGACGCCATGAAATTGAATCCCGTTGAGTTGATGCGGATCGGTGACAACAATATGTTGATCTGCGAGCGGTGTTTGCCATGCGCCGAGATGGGTGGCGGCTGTTACAATGACAGAAGAATATCCATCACGAATCATTTCGCGTGCAAGTTGAAAGATGGCGGTGGTTTTTCCGCCTGCTCCGGTAAATGCAAATATTTGCGAAGTATCGGTGGGCCTGCATCTTAGCGCGCGAATTAATTCCATGAGCTTATTGTAAGTCAAATTTTCATTCAAGGAAAACCATGAAAAACGAAAAACAAAATATGGGGCGCAGAGCCTTTCTAAAATTGGCGGGCAGCGCGTTTGGAATTTCTGCACTTTCGTATTATCTGGGTCTCACACGCCGCGCTGCGCCCGCGCCCGTGGATACGCTGCCGGATTACGCCGATCAAGGTTCCGGATTTCCTGTTTTTCGCGGACCGTATCTTCAAAAGAATGCGCGTCTCGCGGCTTTTTTATTTAATGCGGATTTGGAACGCCTGACAGTTCTCTGCGATCAGGCGTTGAATGTCTCTGAATCATTCCCTTATAAATATGTGCCGATCACGCCTACTTTGATGCTGGTCTATGCCGATATGCATGTTTCTTCGCTGGATGAACGCGACGCGCAGGTGGGGCTCATTCCTGAAACGGAAGTCAGTTTTTGGGTATTGACAGTTGCCATGCAAAGAACGGACAGTGGTTATATTCCGCATCATCTCGCGTGGTTTTTGCCCCATCTGCTTGTAGACGAAGGCAATGCCATTGCAACAGGCCGTGAGGTGTTTGGTTTTAATAAACAGGCAGCGCAATTTCAAAAACCGGAACGAATCGAAAAGCCGGAGTTTACGGCAGATGTATTCGGGTTTAAACAATTTGGACCGGAGGTGGTTGCGCAAAAGGAACGTCTGCTTGAATTGCGGGCATCTTCCTCCCCTGATTCAAACCAGACAAAAAGTGACTGGGAAGCCGCTAAAAATAAAATTACAGATGAGCTGCTTAAAAATATCCGCTATGATATGGGCGGAGGGTTGATCGAGTTTGCTGCGCGCTTTATTAACGACCATATTCCGCTTGTGTTTCTTAAGCAGTTCCGTGACGCACAGGATACGCATAAGGCTTGCTATCAAAAGATCGTGGAGGCGGCGTTGACTGTCGAAAAATATGACGAGGGTGGAATTATGCCGAATCCCTATATGCTAACCATCTTTCCGTTGGCCAGTCATCCCTTTGCACAAAGGATGGGACTCAAGCCAGGAGAACAAAAATCCACGCACGGCGCGTGGATCAAAGTGGATTTTGTGCTGGGCAGCGGTGTTGAAGTCGGTTGATGATTACCGGCAGTGAAGTGTATATTATTTTGCGCCGTGTTTTATAAGAATCTTTGCGGCGGCTGTGGCTTTGTGAAATGTGGTGTGGTGGAGGGGTGTTTTTCCATTCATATCCAGAGCATTGATGTCGGCGCCGGCATCAATGAGCAATTGCACAAGCGCGGTTTGATTCGCATGCGCGGCGGCATGGAGCGGAGTTGTGCCCCAGTGGTCGTTGTTATTGACCGCTTTCACATCTGCGCCAGCCTTGAGCAGAAAGATAACCACTTCATGGTTTCCCTTCCAGGTTGCACAGTGCAGCGCAGTTGAGCCATCGGTATCGCGCGCATCGAGCAGTGACTTGTCACTTTTTAGCAGTGCTTTAAGTTGATCAAGATCATTTTTTTTAGCAGCCTTGATGAATTCTTTCCCTGATTCTGGCATATTGATAATTCTCCTGGTTTCCACTATCTGATTAAGTGTTTTTAATGGATTAATTTTGTAAATTATATACTGAAATAGGATGTGAATTTATGGGAGATTGTTGTATATGAATATTGCATCCTTAAAATCAAAACTTTCAAAGTATCTCCTTGCCACATAGTAAAATTGGGCAACTAATCTGGGACGTATTCCAGAGGCAGGGAAGTTGTCAGCGTGGGGTTGGGATGATTCTGTGAGCTGTTTACTGAACCTATATGCCCCAAACTCGATTAATGATGGAAGTGTTTGCGTTTTTTTCTTCTTTAGATGATTAGGTAGAATAGAGTGATGAAAAATATAATATTGGCATAAGCTTTTTGGGCGCATTTAGCGCGCTAAAATTTGGGAGAATAATTGATCAATCTCCGTGGGGTTTGTGCATCCTGTTGATATTTGATATATCCTTTATTCTCGCTGGTTATCGAATTAAAAAGAATAATGCTCAATTAATCATAACGAATCTATCAGATTATAGAATTTTCGCCATTTTTTTGGGAGCTTTTTGTGTTGGGTTTGGTGCTGTTGTTATCGCTTTAACTATGTCAGGTATCGTCTTTATACTCACTACCTTAATTTAAAGTAGTATGGAAGCTCTTTTTGAGGTAATCGCTACGAGTTGACCAATGGAGTCATCACCAAATACTATAGAGTTTATCCTGAGCTTGTCGAAGGGCTGGGACTCAACACATCGCCACACTTGCGCCGCACTGCGTTTGTTGCAGTGCAGGTGTGCGTAAAAACGGCGTCCTCACCTATATGCTCAGTGACCATCTTGGAAGCACCAGCCTGATGACCAATGCCTCGGGTGCAGTCATCTCGGAGACAAGGTACACTGCTTGGGGTGAAGTCCGCTATCAAGCTGGGACTACGTCCACGGGCTACACCTACACGGGACAGTACAGCAACACCGCGGACTTCGGACTCATGTACTATAATGCGCGTTGGTACGACCCTGCCCTGGGACGTTTCACCCAAGCGGACACGATCATCCCGGACGCAGGGAATTCGTCCGTGTGGGATCGGTATGCGTATACGCTGAATAATCCGCTACGATATACGGATCCCAGCGGGCATGAATCTGGTAAATCTTGTGAAGATCGTGGGTATTGTAGTGATGGTTTTGAAAATGATGATAAAGGATGGTGGTTTGCAGACAAGATGGCATCTTTTAGCGTCTGCGGTTATTAATAGCTTCGAAAAAATAAATATTAATACCAAAATAAAGTTTGACTTTGTATTGCTGTTACCACTAGAACTTCCTTCCTCGTCACCTTTAGTAAAAATCAAAGTTGATGTTCCAATTAAAATTGATCCTAGATGGGCAGATATAAAAATAGGAGGAAGAACAATCGGTGACGGTCTTCTCGGTCCAGCATTTTTTACGATAGGTTATTTAATAACTATTGCACCTAGTCAAGTAGAAAATGTTGCAGGTGGTGCGAGTTTTCGTGAGTCCTTTGCGGATTTTGTTGTAGACACTGGCGGTTTTATTACCTCAGAGTGGGCTGGTAAAACAGCAGGAGTACTAACGACCCCGGAGACAACAGTTATTGGCGGAATAACTACTAACTTTACTGTAGATGTGTTAACTGGTATGGCTTGGGATCGGGCAATGGACGAAAATGGGGGCCGTCAGAAGGTAGTTGATTTTTTAATGCTCCTTCTTCAAATTTATGGGGATGTGGGCCTTTGCTTTCGCCAAGTTGCCACTAGACGGGCCAGACGTACAAGAATTTAATTATGAAATACAATTAAGAGGTCTAATACAATGAAAGAAGATAGCCGTCACCCTAAAACCCTTAAAGATTATTTTGGAAATGTAATTAAGAAAAATATTGTGCTTGTTGGCCTGTGTTGGTTAATTCTTTTTTCACCTGAAAATAGTTTTCAAAATATGAAGGTCGAAATTGGACTATCAATAGTCAGTGTTCTGTTGCCTATTTATTGTCTGGTAGAAATAAGGAGAATAAAATCTGCATACTTTATTCATTTACTTTGGTTTATTTTGCTTGTTCCGAGTACATTGTTGATTTTTGCTATATCTTTACGCCAACTCATTTATATAACAGGCTTGGATGGTTTATACCTTTATAGCTTAATCAGTTTTGGTCTGGCACTTACAATTGGCTTTCTGGTAATTGTAGTTCGATCTGTAATGGGGAAATTGAGACACGCTTTTGAGGAAAATATCAATTCAGGTCGCCTAAATGTAAAAGATGGTTTTTGGAATTTAAATAAACCACTACGTCTTGATTCTGAAAAAAAAGAAGGCCGGAAACTAAGGCTTATATCTAGGATTTCTAAGTTGTCACCTGTGGTGGTTGCCATAGGATTTTTTATAGCTAGAAATGTAGATGGGGTAGAGCAACTTGCCTTGATAACATTTTTTTGTTTTTTGGTAGGTTGTTCTGTTTTATGGACTGGTGCGTTTGAATTGGCAATTTCTTTTCAGATTCGAGAATGGGAGAGGAAATACAATATAAAATTACAATTTTTTTCGTAATTCGCTTAGCGTGTGTCTTTAGCCCCTTGGTGAGTAACTATATTTTATATCAATGTTTATTGAAGAACATATGTTGTGATTGCTGTTAGCTTCGTAGCATTCACAAGCAGGATTTTATTTCCTAGCCTTCTTTTTCCGCGCCAGCAAGCGGACTTGGCTGATGTTTGCCTTGTTTCGGTATGATCCTCAGTTGGGACGTTTCGCTCAAGCGGACACGATCATCCCGGGCGCAGGAATTCGTCCGCGTGGGATCGGTACTCGTACACGCTGAATAATCCGCTGCGATATACGGATCCGAGTGGGCATATGGTAGATGACGGAGATGATGGTGGAGTTGGGATAACATTTGACAGCCCATCATTGTCTAATGATGATAGCAAGTCTAATGATGATAGTAACTGCGCTGATGCTTCCTATTCTATTGTAAGCGCTTGTTTTGACCTTACTGAATCTGAAATGGATGAATTTTATGAAGATTTAGGTACAGTTAGTACTGTTAATGATGTTTTTGGGGCGGCATCACTTATTGCTGCTTTGCTGGGCCTGTCGGGATCTTCTTTAGCAATGCAGTTAGTTGTTGGCTTAGTGATTGTTGGGGTTGCTGGACCTACTGCTATCGCTTTAGTTGCGGCATTACCAGCGGTGTTTTTGTTATCAGCTGCGCTGCTAATCTCAGGTGCTGAAATGGGTGGCATCCGAAGTAATATAGTACATACAGATGCTAATAGTTTAGGAGGCGCGGTGACGGTTGCGAACTATGGAATAGTTACTAGGTATACTGTAACTACAAATAAGGGTTCGCTTGATTCATGGGGGATAACTAATATAACCCCGTTAATTATCGCTCATAGTTGGGTGACTAGTCACCCAACTGAGCCAATAATTTTTCAATAGCAAAGGAGTAATAATGCTACAGATTACTTTTACTTATATTTGTGGGCCATTCTTTATTTTTTGTGGATTGCTTCTTGTGATACGTTCTTTTATTGCTTTCCGTAATAAGGATTTTAATGAAAACTATTCATCTACCTATCGTTAGCATAGAGATTCGTTTGTGGTTGGAATCGGAGCTGTAGTAATTGGTTTGTTATTCCTACTAGGAATTCTGGGGCGTTTGCCGCCTCCGTGATAGCAAAGCGGACTTAATCCCTGTCTGCTCTCACTTTGCCATAACCGCATAGTAAAATTGGATAACTAATCTTGGGACGCTTCACCCAAGCGGATACGATCATCCCGGGCGCAGGGAATTCGTCCGCGTGGGGTTGGGATGCGTATACGCTGAATAATCCGCTGCGATACACAGATCCGAGTGGGCACGAATCTGGTGAACCTTGCGAGGATCGTGGGTATTGTAAAGGGATTACGCCAACACAAACACCAACAAGTATGCCAACATTATTACCAACATTAAATCCATTGTTGCTACCTCCTATTATTGTTGGAACTACACCTGTTGCAGTATGGCAAAGGAATCCAACGGCAACTGCAACTGTAACTTCAACACCACCCTTTACGCCTACTGTATCTGCCACATTTTCAACAACCACTGCTACAATTACACTCACTCCTACAATAACAGCGACTTCTACAATGATAAATCCGTATATTTACACTACGCTTACAAGTATGCCTACAATTTCACCAGTGTTAGCCGAAAAACACCCCTGGCCAGTTGATATTCATGAAATACCTGTTTCTCCGAACAATATTTATCACGAGGTTCATGGGCCTGCTAGTTTTGGTGGTATTGGTGGAATGTTTGATGGAATTTCAGTGAATCTAAAATGAAACATTTCTCCTTTATCAAATTTATACTTCAATTTATTTTCTTGGCAAAAGTGGCTAGGTTGATTCTGCCAACTTTAGTCGTAGTAGATTCAGTAAATTGGCTTCTGCCAATAGTTGGATCCATCGTTTACATTATGATTGGGGTGTTTCTTTTACAAGATGGTGGTTTACAGGCAGAATACAATATAGATATGCTTTCACTAATTCTCTTTATTCTATTCGGAACAATATTTAGAATTGACAGAGTTGAATATACTACCTATGAGGCTGCTTTCATGGTCGCTGAATGGCTGATCGCAGGCTTGCTCTTGTTTAGAGTCGTTACCAGAAAAATTTTTGTACCCCCTATAAAATGGGGAAATATTAAATGGGCAGCTATTGGCTCAATTGCTGGCGTGTTGCTTGCTCTACCTTTATCATATCTTTTGTACACACAACTGGTTTCCAGAACTCACCTGTAGACACTGATCCGTACACTGTGTTGTTATCCATTCTTCAAGGCCTATTTATGAATGGAAGAGATGCGGTTACGGAGGAAATAATTTTTCGTGGATTGTTATTCGGCTACCTAGCCAAGCACAGCGGCAATGAAAAACAAGCATTTCTCATTCAATTCTTGCTGTTTTGGGGTTTCCATTTTCATTATCTTTGGATTCCTCCTTTCTCATTTTGGTTTAGTGTCCCAATTTCTGCTTTTGTATTTAGTATGCTTTTCTGGCGTTCACGTTCGCTGTCATCGGCAATTACGGCTCACATTTTAATCAATACATTCATGACGATTTTTGCAGTTCTTATTGTAAATAGCAGCTAGTAATTTTTTGCCTTGACGCAGGATTATTGCACTTTGTCGAAAGTGTTTTACATTATCTATATTTTTTATAAAACAGTGTGTGATGTAATGCAATCAGAATTCCATCAAGTGTTTTTTATTTCCTAGCCTTGCCAACAAAGCGGACGTGGCTGATGTTTGCTCTTGTTTCGGTACGACCCTCAGTTGGGGCACTTCACCCAAGCAGACACGATCATCCCGGGCGCAGGGAATTCGTCCGCGTGGGATCGGTATGCGTATGTGCTGAATAATCCGCTGCGATATACGGATCCCAGCGGGCATATGGCAGACGATGACAGCGATGGCAATGGTTGTATTAGCCAAGATTTATCTTGTCAACTTGCGGCAGGTGGATATAAACCTAAGACGAAGGAAGAAATTGCTAAAGACCTACATTTGGAACGACCTGTATCTGGAGTGCATGTAGGAGCTTCTGGCCAAGGAGGAGTTCTTGGGGAATTTGGAGCGTATGGACAACTTGATTTTATAATAGATTGGAAAACCGGCACCCTTTATAAACTTTTCACTTTCGGATTATTTGAAGCTGGAGGTACACCAAATGGACTTGAAGGTGAATTCTATGGAGGAACAACAAATGTTCATGGAATTCCTTTGTATGGAAGCGAAGATATTTCTGGTCCTCTCGCGGGTAAAAACATCGATGCAGCAGTTTCAGCGGGAGGAGATGCTGTGATAAAAATAAGCGGAACTAAAGGGTAAGCTTTGATTTGGACAAGAACCTGCATCCGGTGCATACCGGCGCTGGATTGATTGGATATCAATTTTCAATTGAAACCAGCATGGAAGTTGGAGTCAATGCAGTACCAAATGGAGTGGATGTATCCTTAGAGGGTGGCGGTAGCGAAACTTGGAATATTGACACACCATATCAGATTCCGTGGTGGCCTTGGTAAACAGAGGTAACTAATGAACAAGATATTGAATCCCCGAAAATATGTCATGTTTATTATTTGGGTGTTGGTGATAATATTTATAATGATTAATGTGTTGTTGGGCGATAGGTCTTACGTCCAATCTGAGCAAGTAATTGAAATAGCATTGATGCCCTGTGAAGTTATGGATGGCAAACAGGTTGGGGTAGAATATTTTAAAACAAACAGTTTTCCGCATATTTGCGGAAGGTCTTATCAAAATATTTGCCGCTAGAATTGTATTTTTGTGTTGACAAATGAAGGAAGCGGTGAGAGTCTATTATGAGGTGAAAAGATTTTTAACCATGATTTCCTGATTGAATTACCAAAGAATTTAGAAATAGGTAAATATGAATTTAAAATTACAGATGGTCGAGATACTTTTCAGACTGTATATTTTGAGGTGATTGAGTAGGTTTTCCTTAAGATTCATTGCAAAAGAGACCCACGTTTTTGATGAAGGTTTGTCAAACAAGTAATAAACAAAAAGACTCTTTTCAAAAAGAGTCTTTTTGTTTATAGCGTTCAAGAAATCACAAGCGGACATTATTTCCGCAGATTCTTTTTCCGCGCCAGCAGAGCGGATGTGGTTGAGGCGATTTGTTCTGGCTTCGGTGCGTTTTGTGTTTCTTCGACATTGCTCACATTGTCCCGACGTTCTTTCGGGAGTACAGGCGCTTCGATGATTTTTTCCTGTGCAGGTTCTATGTTTTCGCGGACGCGGTTTTTGGCGTTGAATAAGGCTTCCATTTGCGGGTTGGTTTGTGCGGGTTGAGTAGGTATTACCCGGCGAGTAGATAATTTTTGCGTCAGCCATTCTCTTGCGCGGGATAAATCTTGAGTTGTGAGGATCAGTCTGCGGGCGGCGATGTCGATTGGGAGTAATAGGGCGGCGATCAATAATAACCACGGGGCGATCGGCTGTGAGGCGCGGGTGGATCTTAAGTGGTGAGTGAATACGTCTGCGGGGCGGGGGGATGCAACCTGCCCGTTAGTGAATGCCGATAGACGCAGGAGCAGGTCGGGGTTAGGGTCGATGCGCTGATATTCCGGTGAGTAGGATAATGCCCAACCGGTGGTCTCTGCAAATGAGGCAGAGTCACTGCCCGTGTCAGTTGTCCCCGAAAAACGAATTAAATAAATACCCTGTTCCTTGGGAATGAATTCAGATTCATAGCGGCCTGGTGCGGTTTGCGTGAAGGTTACGCTTTGCGCTTCGCCATTGGGTGAAATGATATTGGCTTCGATCTGATACGCGTTGAGAAAATCGCCTGTGCGGTTGCGCGCGTCGAGCATGATCTTTGCGCTTTCACCCTGTGACTCGACCGTCATTTGCAGTGCCGAGTTGAGCGAGTCGTTGATGGTGTAGCGCACGGCTTGCACCCAGAAGGTCGGGAAGGATTTCACTGCGCCCAATCGCGCGCCCAACGGCCAGTGGCGTCGGATGTGAATGCGACAGACCTGCCCAAGCCGTATTGCCAGACGGCGAGGATCGGGTCGCCTTTTCAGATTTAAGAATCACTTGCGCGAGGTCTTTGGCACTCGGGGCAATATAGCCGTGCAGGCGCGGCGTTTCAGTGATGTTCGCGAGAATCGGCGATGAATTGACAAGCGTGGGGAAGAATGATTCTTCGACGATGTAGGCGCGGGTGGCAAGTGAGGTTTCTTCGGTGAAGATGGTGGCGATGTTGCCGGCGTTGTTGGTGAAGTGATAACGCCCGCCGCCGAGCGCGGCGAGGTCTTTTAGAAATGGCGCGGCGTCGTTACCCACGCCGACCGTGGAAAGTGTGATGCCGTTTTCTTCATATAACTTTTTCACGAGTTCGGGAATGCCCGTAATATCCGCACCGCCGTCGGTTAACAAAATCACATGTTTTACTTTGGCGGGGTCATCGGGCAAAACTTTAGACATGGCCAGCAAGCCCGCGTAAATATCGGTGCCGCCGCCGAGTTGAATACCGCCGATGGCGTTTGTGATTTCACCGGGGTTTTCGAGATCGGTTATTGGCACGACCCAACTGGCCGTATCGTCGAAAGCGATCACGCCTATGCGGTCATTCGGAAATAATAATTCGATCGAACGCGCCGCAGCTTCCTTGGCGAGGTCAAGTTTGGTGATGCCGCCGCTGGTTTCAGACATACTGCCCGAATGGTCAATGATAAAAACAATGCTCAACGAGGGGCGGCGCTTTTCATCTTTGATCTGCATATCCACGGGCAGAGTCTCTTCGAGCGGCGTGCCATAATAACCGCCCACGCCAAAACTCGTCGGCCCGCCCACGGCCACCAAACCGCCGCCGAGATCGCGCACATACGATTGCAAAGTTTCCATTTGGTTATTGCCCAACGCGCGCGCGGGCACATCCACCAGCACCACCGAGTTATATTGCGCGAGCGTCGGCAGGTCAGCGGGCATCAGACCCGGCGTAACGAGTTTCACGTCAAAGCCGGCGGCGGTCAGCGCTTGTTGCAGCAAGGAAAATTCATCAGGGCGGATTTCGCCGCCGGGCAGAGTCTCACCTGCGGCGGGCGCCACCATCAAAATCCGCGGCGGACCTTCGACCTGTGAAAACGTATCCAGCCGATTGTTTTGATAGAACGCATCCTGCTCGGGCGTGATCTGCACCTGATAACTGACAAAGCCCGGCTCCTGCGCCACGAGCGGCAGGCTCAACGTTTGCAGTCCCTTGTGTAGATCGTGTGTACCTTCATAAAGAATTTGATTCTTAGCCAATACGCGCACTGTAGCCTGCATCGCTTGATTGGCTTGGATGGAAACGTTTAAGTCGAATTGCTCGCCGTTACGGAGATGTGTGGGCACATCCACTTCGCTGACTAATGCCTCGGCTCCCACCGAACTGATAATGGGTACAGTCACGATCTGCACATCCGCCGCTGACGCAAACTTGGCAGCATTGAGCGCGTCGCCTGTGGTCTCAGCGCCATCTGAAAGAATCACCATCGCTTGGCATATCCCGATGGAAAGAGAGCCAGTCCCAATTGAATGGCTTCGGCTAGATCTGTTTGATTGGTGATCGGCACAGACGTGATCGCGGCGAGTTCATCCAACCCAGACATTGGCCGCTCCACCAACGCATCCGCACCGAAAAGAATGATCGCCGCCTTATCATCCGCGCTGATCGATTTCAACGCCTCACGCACATAACTCACTTCAGACTCAATCGCCTGTTGCGGCATGGAATCAGAAACATCCACCAGAAAGACGACCGCCAGATCATTTCCGCTCTGCACGATTTCCAATCCGGCGATGGCGAAGACAAGACACAGAATAATAATCAATCGCAAGATAAGCGAAACTAACTCACGTCTGCGTGCTGGGTCGCGGAATTTTCCTCCGTGCCAGCCCAAATAGGCCGTCAGCGGCAGAAGGAGTAAAAACAGGAGGTAAAGCGGAGAAGTAAATCTCATAATGTTTATAGGAAATTGGAGTCTTAATTTCTTTAGTCTGTTTTTAATGCAAATTTAGCGAATGAACGAATTGCACGAATTTTATTTTGGTTTTATTCGCGTCATTCGCCAATTCGAGTAATTCGCGTTAAAAAGTTTTTGAATTTGAGAAGTGACAGATTCTCAAAAGGCCTTGCAAAAGTTCTTCTATGAAAAACTTGCCATTCGATCATCAACACAAGTAATGCAAAACCTGCCAGCCATTTCCATAATTCCTGCAAGCCGACTTGCTCAGATACAGTAGGCGTAATCGATGTGCTTCCGATTTGCAATGTCTCACGCGGTTTCAGATCAGATTCAGACTCGTCAAAAAGATTGACCGCGAAATATTCAACTTTGGTTGAATCCTCGGAGACAAAGTTTACAGCATAATACCCAAGTTCGTTTGTCTGACTAAATAAAGTTTGACCCGCGGCGAGTGTGAAAGTTTGATTCGACGGTGATGCAATGACGATCTGTTCTGCATCCGTGGGCGGGACGAGGGTCAGGCTTTCGCCAGCAGATAAAGACTGTGACGAGTCAAATGCGCTGGGCGGGGCGAGATAATTGATCAGATTGGAAAACAAAATGGGATACGCGATCTGCAACGGCAGGTCGCTTTCGCGCAAGTCAAAGGTCAACACCGCAATACGCTGTCCATTCGTTTCGCCTGTGAACACCAGTGGATTTGAATCCGACTCGATCAAAACATTTGCCCAACTTGGCACAGTCACTTTACGCGCCTGCAACACATGGACAGTTTTCCAGTCCACGTAACGTGTGAGGGAATTTTCGTTGACCTGAATATCATTGATCTCTTTGATCGTCTCACCAACCGTAAAAAATGGATTGGTAGTTGGATTAATGAGTAGTAGATTTGAATTTGGTAATTCTGCGGGAATAGTGCCATCGAAGATGTACAAATCAAATGGATCGTTGGGAATTTGCAATGTCCCATCGGCGGCGGGCAATGCGCGGAAAGGTTGAAGCCCCGGCAATGAAGCCAGCAATTGCTCAAGGAATAAATTTCCTGGCGAAACGAGCAAGGCGCGTCTCGCCGCTGACGATTGATAGATGGCAAAGGCTGTGTCGTCTAATGCAAGCGAATCGAGCGGCTTGTTTGATTCTACAGGATCGGAAATATGCGCTTTATAAATGGCGGTTGCAACCGGTAGATTTTCAAGCGAAACACTTTTGCGTGAATTGGCAGGAATCTCCAACTGACGCGCGTCGAACAGGTCGTTGCCGAGATACAGGGAAAGCAATACTTTGCGGTTCACGTCGCTGGTATTTGTCACTTCGGCGAATAACTGCGGAACGCCATTTGAAGCACGCAAGGCCAGCGCGGAGATTGCGAGATTATCGTCCGCTTGACCGATGGGGATGTAGCGCACTTCACCGGGCAGGGCGGGCAATCCGCTATTGGGCAGTCCGCCATCGGAGACGATGACCACGGTGGAGGATGCGCTGTTGCGGGTTGCGCCTGCCGCTAATGCAAACGCGGCTGACCAGTCTGCTGCGCCCTGGGTGACTTGCGCCTTGGATAGAGCCGCCTTGAGCAGGGATTTATCTGTCTCAGACGCGATCAATGTCTGCGGGGTTTTTGCAACCAGAATCAAAGTTAAGGATGAATCGCTGGAAAGTCCATTGATCAGAGTCAGCACGGATTTACGCGCCTCTTCAAAACGGGAAGGGGTCACATCCACAGCATTCATCGAAGCGGACGCATCCAACATGACGATGACTGATCCTGTTGCGACAACTTTGGTTTGCAGCGCGGGGCGTGCCAGTGCAATGATCAGCGCGGCGAGAATTAGCAGTTGAAGAAAAAGTAAAAGATTGCGTTTAAGTTTTTGCCACGGCGCATTGGCTTGCCTGTCTTTTAATAATTTTTCCCACAACATCGTTGAAGAGACCTGCGTCTGTTTGCGGCGCAGTTTGAGCATATATAGCAATATGATGGGAATTGCTAACACAGAGAGAGCGAAGCCGAGCGGAGTGAGAAATTGCATAAGAAATGATGAATGATGAATGATGAAGGATGAAGGATGAATAAAACCTTTTTACTTCTTACTTTTTACTCGTTACTTTACTACTCCCGTGCGCCGCATTTCCAACAAGAGTGCTTCTTCCCATGATTGGCTGGTGACCAGATCCAAATAGCGGATACCGTGTTTGCGGCAATCGGCTTGCGTGGATTGAATCCATGCTTGCACGCGGGCGCGGTATAAATTCCGTAAGCCTCCATCTACGGAAACATCCTGTTCGATATTTGTTTCGATATCCACCAGTTGCAGATCACCTGCAAAGGGCGGATCGATTTCATCAGGCGCGAGAACATGGATCAACGCGGCTTCATGTCCGCGCCCGAGCAGTTGACGTAAACCTGATTCATATCCATCGGCGGCGAACAGGTCAGAAATGAGAATTATCAGACCGGCGCGGCGCGGTGCAATCGAATATTCACGCAGTGATGCATTCAAGTCTGTCTCGGCGTTGGCTTCGAGGGTTTCTAAAAAACGGAATAAACGCGGTAGGGCGTATTGTCCACGGGAGGGGCCGAATTCGGAAACAACATGTCCGCCTTGTAAAAATCCTACAGAAAGCAGATCGCCGGAGCCGAGCGCCACTGCGCCGATACCGGCGGCGAGATAGCGGGCGTAATCAAATTTGTTTTGTTCGCCGTCACCCCAATTCATGGAACGTGAGCCATCGATCAAAATATAAACGGCGAGGTCTTCTTCTTCTTCGAGTAATTTGATAAATGGTTTTTCAAGACGGGCGTAAATATTCCAATCTAAACGGCGTAAGTCATCGCCTGCGGTGTAGTTGCGATAGTCCGCAAATTCCACGCTGCTGCCGCGCCGCGAAGATCTCCGCTCGCCTTTGATCGCGCCAGAACGTACGCGCGATGCGACGAGGGTCAATTGTTTGATCTTGCGGAGAGTGGATTCGGTGAAAAGCATGTGAGAAATGAGGAATGATGAATGCAGAAGTCAGAATATTCTGCATTCATCATTTTGCATTCTGCATTGAATTTATGAGTTCATCAATAATTTGGTCGGCGTGGACTCCTTCCGCCAGCCCATCAAAATTTAGCAGCAAGCGATGACGTAATGCCGCCTTCGCCACCGCGTGGACATCTTCAAATGCCACGTTGTATCTGCCTGCAAGAAGCGCTGTGACTTTTGCGCCGAGCACCAACGCCTGTCCGCCGCGTGGTGAGACTCCGTAACGCACGTATTTTTCACGAGCGGAGAAGCGTTAACATCTTCGGGATGTGTGGCGAGCATCAACTTGGCGATGTATTCTTTGACATGTGATGCAATCGGAGTTGTGCGAGCCAATGCGCGCATTTGGACAATGTCCGCACCGCTGACGGCTTTATTTGCAGAAGGTGATTCCTTACCAGTGGTGCGGTCTAAAATTTCAACCATCTCGCTCACATTGGGCAAATCAACATTTACTTTGAAGAAGAAGCGATCCAGTTGCGCTTCGGGCAGTGGATACGTCCCTTCCATTTCCAGCGGATTTTGAGTCGCCATCACGAAGAATGGTTCTTCCAATTGATAAGTTGTCTGCGCCACGGTCACGGAACTTTCCTGCATGGCTTCAAGCAATGCAGATTGAGTCTTGGGTGTGGCGCGGTTAATCTCATCTGCCAAAACTAAATTTGCAAACAAAGGTCCATGCCGAAAACGAAATTCACGTTTGCCATCTTCGTCGCTGAGAATCTCTGTCCCGACGATGTCGGCAGGCATCAGGTCAGGGGTGAATTGGATGCGTGAGAATTTTAAATCCAGCGCCTGTCCCAAAGTCCGAATCAACATGGTCTTGCCGAGGCCGGGCACACCTTCCAATAAAACATGTCCGCCGGCCAGAATGCTCACCAGCACATGCCGCACCACTTCGCCTTGACCAACGATCACACGTCCCACTTCGCTTTCGATCTTATTTGCGTACTCAAGAAAATTTTCTGTAGATAATGTCATACTTTCTCCTTGTCGCGTTATGGCTGTAAAGAGCTAAAATAATTTCGAATAATATCCATGAATTGCACCGGCACATCGCCGTTTTCCACTGCCTGCCGATTGAATTCTTCGTATTGTGAAAAAACATCCGTGTATGGCACAAGGCTCTCACCATCTTCTGCGCTTGTCGGACTCGTCCCGACCACATCGCCATCCTCGCCTGAAGATGGAAGTCCCAGCGTATCACCGTCCGTGCCGCTTAAAAGCGACGGTGCATAAATTTGTTCATAAGCGGATTCGCCGCCATCACCTGCGCCGTTATTTTGTGGGATTGGGGAACTATCCGCTTCGCTGCCTGATTGATTACTCGGCGGCGCATCACCCGACCCGGAGCCTGATCCGGCCCCTCCGTTATTTTGCCCCGCCTGAGCATTTCCCTGCCCACTCTGCGCCGATTGATTTCCCTGCGCCGTTTGATTTCCGCCCGCTGCGAGAATTTGCCCCGCACCCTGTTGCAACTGTCCCGCCGCCTGACTCGCCGCCTGTGAAGCATTGATCTGTTGACTTGCATTTGTCAACTGGTGGATGCATTGCCAATGCCTGTTGCGCCGCCGCTGTATCTCCATTTTGAATTGCATCTGCCGCGTTTTGCAAAGCCTCAGCCAGTTGTGGATTTGTTGAAGCCAGTGTACCCGCCATGGATTCCAATTGTTCGGCGAGTTCTTGCAGTTCCGCCGCGCTCATCTGACTTAAGTCCATGCTGGCGAGATCAGAAGCAGCGTTGGCTAAATTTCCATTGGCGAGGTCTTTCCCGATCGACTCCAGCGGAGTCCCTTCCTGTGAAGCGAGCGAACTGCCTGTTTCTTTTAATGCCTGCATCGATTGCGCGGCCTGCTGGTTGGTCATGGCTTGTAGTTTTTCGCTTGTACTGACCAGTGTCGAAACTGCGCCTTCCACCGATGGATTGTCTTCCAAACTGCTTAAGGCTTCTTCAAGCGGCTCGGCCAGTGCCTGTTTTTGCTCGTCTGTTAGCGCCTTGCTGGCGTTGATCTCTTTAATCAGTTCTTCGATTTGAGTCTGCTGTTCAGCGATTGCTTGCTCCACCGCGCGCTGACGGCCTGCGGCAGAGAACAATGCTTCTCCTTGAAACCAAAGTACGCCGATCAGTATGGCAAATAATAATGCGAGAAGTCCATCCAGTTTTTTGAAACGCAGCGGCAGGTCGCGGCTGGGCTTGACTCCGCGTGAAGCATTGACCGCATCATCAAGCTGTTTTTGGATGATCTCAATTGAATGATTTTCGGTTTGTAATTCCAGAGCTGTGGCAACTCTTTCTTCAAGATGAAAGGCGCGGTCAAAATAACGCGCGGCTTTCATGGTTTGTATCTTCCAGAAATAGGCGGCGATGCCGGATATGAGCGGGAATGTCACTGTGAAGAGAATGACCAGCGCGAGAAATTCCTGCTTCAACAATCTGGCTTGATACAAGCCGATCCCGCCGATCAATAGGGAGAACGCCAGCGCAAAGGCAAGTCCACGCATGGACCAGAGCAGGGCGCGTTGTAAACGCATCCAGCGCGTCCATTGTTGAAGAGTGTGGGATAGGGTATTGATGGTTGTCATATTATTTAGCGCTCATAGCGATCCAGATAAAGTACGATTAACCATATCATTAAAGCGGTCATTGTCACAGCGAATATTACATAAATGATCCAGGGGGAGAACAATACGAGCGGAGAATCAGGCAGGTATATTAAAAACAGGCTTTGTTCCTCCACCAGCAGAAGCTCTCTGTAAGGAGGCAGTGAAAGGATTGGTGGAAAACAAAATCCAAATAATCATTAATACCGGCCTTTGATCTTCAATTGATAAGTTTGATATATCCATTCCATTATTGACCAGCAGATAAAACAGAAAAACCAGAGTAATGATAGGGAGTGTCATGGCTGCATAGGAGAGAACGGTTGCGATTAATGTACGTTTTGCCATGCTTGAGAAGTATAGCCCCAGCGTACAAAATAGAAATGCCGAAGCGGTCAGGATCACAATGGAAATAATCATCTCCGCCATGCCTACACCTCCCAGAAAAAATGCCAGGCTTTGCAAAGGAAGGGCGGTGAAGATCAGCAGAAGCAGATATACGACCACGGATCCGAGTTTACCCAGTACCAGAGCGCGTGATGAAAGCAGGGAAGTACGCAGCAAGTCAAACGTGCCGCGTTCACGTTCCGAGGAGATTGCGCCTGATGTCAGCGCGGGGCCGATAAAGGAGATCATTAGAAATTCCAGCATAACCACTGTATTAAAAACAAGTTTGCCTATGGTTTGCAGTGAATTGGGATCGGTTCTTGAAATATCCCCGTTGTTTATTGAATACAGATACATACCGCTAATGACCACGCTAAGCAGCAAAAGATAAACAGACAGGATCACAAATCCCTGCCTGCCTCTCATTCTGCCTTTTAGTTCCTTGGCGATGATGGGGTTGTCTATCAATTTGCCAACAAAATTCCAGTGGACTGGTCTGCCATGAATCGAGGACGTTGATGGTTCCATGTTTGTTCTCATAGACTCTAAAAATGTGTGTCTATTGCTGATGGCTATCGGTCCGGGCGGTTTACAAAAAATATACTTATACTGATCATGAGAAGGGTCAGTATCATATAAAAAACAACATAGATGATCCAGGGAGAAGGCAGGGGAAATGTTGTACTGCCAATCATATTGCTCGTGGTGAGGAAGAGGCTTTGCTCATCGATCAGGATCACTTCGCTTATAGTGGCGGCAAAGAAGGGATTTGTGGAAAACAGGAACCAGACCGCTGTGGATGCCATGTTTTCTGCCATGGTTGACGGGTAGGTGTTGTAACTATCGAATACGCTGATAAAAAAGAGAAAGATAATAAATATAATAAAGGAGATCAAGATCGAAGAGTAGGAGAGTACAGTTGCAATTAATGTACGGCTGGAGAAGCTGGAAAAAAATAATCCCAGGGTGCAGAAGAAAATAGCGGTTACAACCAGCATCAATGTGGAGACGGCCATTTCTGCCATGCCCACGCCGCCCAGAAAGAAGGCGAGGCTTTGTACAGGGATTGCGGTAAAGATGAGCAGCAAAAGGAATATCACGGCTGAGCCAAGTTTCCCGAAAACCAGTGCGCGCCCTGAAAGCAGGGATGCGCGCAGCAGGTCAATGGTTTTACGCTCGCGTTCTGAAGAGATCGCACCTGCGGTTAATGCGGGGCCGATAAATCCCAGCATTAGCAATTCAAGCAGCACCACTGTGCTGAAAATCACCTTGCCAATGGTTTGTAGAAAACCTGGGTCGCCATTGGCTATGCTTCCATCAAAGGCGAGGAGGATATAGATCAAAATGATGAAGAAACTGATCAAGGCCAGATAGGAGCCGATGATTACAAAACCCTGGCGCCCCCGCATTCTGCTTTTTAATTCCTTGGCGATGACAGGGTTGTCCGTGATCCGGCTAAAAAAGTTTTGCCTCGTCATGGCTTTTTTAGGAACAGTGGATGTTGTTGTTGATTCCATAAAAATGCGCGTGTCTAGGACACGATCCCTTTTGTGGTGCGCATGAATACCTCTTCGAGGTTCTTTGATTCTTCGCTGAAATGTACAACAGGAAACCCCTCTGTCAATAGTTTTGCGAGCAGTTGATGAATGGATTCGTCGTCACCGGTAAAATCCACTTCGAGGGAAATGCGGCTTGTGTTTTCCATTATGCGGACTTCAGATACGCCGGTTATGGATTGCAGCATTGTCTTTGCTTCTTCCTTGCGATCCAGTAAGCCAATATGAAGCTGGCGATGCGGCATGACGTGTTCGCTCAGTTGTTGTAATGTGCCGAGCGCGGCTAATTTTCCGTCTTCGATGATTCCGACGCGGGTGCAAAGTTCGCCGACATCTGCGAGAATGTGACTGGAGAAGAGGATGGTTTTTCCAAGGCGTGCTACTTCAAGTAATAACTCGCGGATCTCTACGCGCGCGCGTGGATCAAGGCCTGAGGCGGGTTCATCCAGCACGAGAATGCTTGGGTCGTGAATCAAGACTCGGGCGAGTCCGAGCCGTTGTTTGAGTCCGGTGGATAGGGTGTCTACCATGTCGTCGCGGCGGTGTCCCAAATCCACAAGATCCAACAAGTCGGTAATTAAATGTGCGCGCTGCTGCGGATGAATTTTGTAACAGGCGCCGAAGAAATCAAGATATTCCTGCACGGTCATGTCGCCGTATACGCCAAAGGAATCCGGCATGAAACCGATCTGGCGGCGCACATCATTGGCGTTTTTACGGATCGAATATCCGCCCACAAGAATTTCACCATGATCGGGTTTAAGCAGAGTAACCAGCATACGCATGGTGGTGGTTTTGCCCGCGCCGTTGGGACCGACCAATCCAAAATTTCTCCACCTTCAATATTGAAGTTGATGTTGTTCAATTCGTTGGCGCGCCGCCCGTCAGAGATGATGTATTGAAGCGTTTGGTTAGGTCTTTGATTTCTATGATCGAACTCATGGCTGCACCATTAAGATGAAATCAATCGCGGTGATCTCGAAGTAATCGACCTGATTGCCTTTTATGTCCATTAATATTTTTCCGTCCATGCCTATGTATTG
Organism: Candidatus Villigracilis proximus; assembly: GCF_016717045.1. NCBI lineage: Bacteria > Bacillati > Chloroflexota > Anaerolineae > Anaerolineales > Candidatus Villigracilaceae > Candidatus Villigracilis > Candidatus Villigracilis proximus. The sequence continues at coordinate 32,296 of NZ_JADJUO010000012.1, forward strand.
CCAGGCTTCAGGGATGTAGGTTTCAAGTGTATTCATGCTGGATGTGAGCATCAACGCGCCCGCTTCTGTCTTAAGGGCGGGGTTGAGTTTTTCAAAATATAGCAGGGGTGTCTGACGGTGTTTACTGATCCTGCCAATTAATCCCTGCCGGCGCTATTTCATCATCGACCCAGGCCATCAGGTAGACGCCCGAGTTGAGATTGACCATACCATTGGAAGAGGATGTAATTGACTCGAAGAACCAGGCGCGGCTTTGCTCTTCCAATATCTTCCGCGTAGGCATTTCAATGCCAGGATCGGATGTACTGAGTATTGGCTCGTAAGGTGTTGCTGGAATTATTGACAAGTGTGACTTTTATATCTTCTGCTCTCGTTTGGCGCAAAGTCTCCGAGCACCCGCCAGCCGCTGGCGTGACAATGTCACCTTTCAATGTATAATTACTGTTGTTGGTAATGTTTCCTGCAAGCACAGGCGTTTGATCGTGATTGAGAGGGCGAGATCATGTTGAATCGGTGCCAGCGACTGCAGTGAGCCTTCCAGTCCCAAGGATTGCATTCCGCCAATTTCCACGCGGACTTTTGGCAGGGTATAACCTTTGTCATTCTTAAGCGAAAGCCAATCGTTACTTCCTGCAAGTTTTCATTCATATCAGGGTAGGGAAAGATAAGGAATTGGTCCTGACTCTCCACAGTGTAGGCGGTTCGGCTGGGTGAATACAAACCAACGATGGCGGTGGCCTGCGCCTGATCCACTCCCTGCCAGGCTTGCGCCAGCATGAGCCGATTCATAATGGGGCGCGTGCCTCGGTATAAATACCCTGAAAAATAAGCCAGGCTGGTAAAGATGATGACCAGTACCGGAACCGTGATCCAGGCCAGTTCTGTTCGTTTCATGCGGCGCAAAACAAAATAATTTACCGGGCCGATCACAATAATATACAAACCCAGCCAGCCGCAGATGTAAATAAAGATGGAAGTGAAAGTTCTGGTAATGTTGCCAGTGCAGTGCTGCAGGTAGGAATTCCACGGCCCGTCTGCCCAGGTAGGTTTGGGTGATTTGAAGGCCAGTAAATGTTCGTAAAGGGTTTCCATTCCCGGCCAGTCATTCAGCGGCCGTAAACCCGGGTCGGCGGCGAAGAAATATACCTTGCCGTATCCGATCTGCTTTTCGATCAGCACCGGAATCCCATTTTGTGAGACAAGAACATTTCCTTCCGCCTGGATTTTGCCTGTCGCCAGAATCACTTCTGCATCAAGCGGAGTTGAGTTGATGACATAAGATGTCAAAGCCGGCAGGCCCTCCACATTTTTTGTGGATGTTAATTTGATGGGCAGGAGGTCACCCAATCCGGCGGTTGTGTTTTGCCACTGAATCCCGCCTGTAACGAATAACTTTCCGCCATTTGCCACCCATAATTCAAGCGCCTGTTTTTGTTTTGCGCTCAATGTTCCTGTATCCACGTTGGAGATGACGAGCATCAGGCATGCCCAGCCTAGCGCCTGATCAGGCAGGTCTGAAATCTTTCAACTGGGCAATTTTCGTCACCCCTGTCAGCGGACGTACATCATTTAATGGAGCATAGTGCAGTTTGATGGGTTGTCTGCCAGCAAGCCGAATATTAAAGTAGTGGTCGCCAAGGTGCAATTACTCTTAGATCAGTCTTTGCAAGTACTTTGTTCCCATCCAGCACGCTGACGTTGAAAGTCCGCATGAACCCTTCCGGTTTGATGTATAGAAAAAATTCCTTGCGTGATGTGGAAGGCAGTGAAATATCAGTGCCATTTACGGTTTCTCCGCTCGCACTTTTTATGAAGATGTTTGCACACAGGCGTTGATATCTGCGCCTTTATTTTCCACCGTCATATGGACGGGCATCCATTTGTCTGTTTTACAAAATCCGTTCAGCCCGGCCCGGGCTGTGATGGTGATGGCTTCCTGCGTTTGTGCGTAAACTTCCGATTCATTTCAAACGAAACGAATAATGCAAAGATCAGGCAAAGTGTTATCTAGAAGACTGGTCTACTCAAAGAAAAGTAAATCACTCGTGAAATCATATCATATTTGAATGACTGCTTCAGGATTTATTTCACAAGCATATCAGCTGTTATTCTTGCCAGTAGAATGATTTACGCCTATACTTTGAAAAAAAACCAGATCAGGAGATGCATATGTCCACAGTGCGCGATATGATCCGTACGAAGGGGAGTGAAGTATTTTCCATTCCCTCCGACGCAACCGTTTATGAGGCGCTTGTCATTATGGCCAAACATAATACAGGCGCATTGATGGTGCTGAATGGCAATAAAGTGGAGGGGATTTTATCGGAACGCGATTGCGCGCGCCGTGTGGAGTTGGAAGGCAAAACCGCCAAAGGCACATTGGTCAGCGCGATCATGACTTCAAAAGTGATCTATGTTGAAGCAGGTCAACCGCTTGAAGAATGCATGGCTTTAATGATCGATAAGAATATCCGCCATCTGCCTGTCTTTGACGGCAAGGAATTGCTTGGGCTGATCTCAGTTCGGGATGTGCTTAAGGAAGTTGTGGATGTGCAAAAATTCATGATCTCTCAACTCGAACATTACATCACCGGGGGCGGACGATAAATATGCAGGAACAAAGTATTTTTGAATTGCAGAAAAAATGAAATCAGGCGAGTTGACCGCGCTTCAACTTACCGAATTATTTTTCGAGCGGATCGATTCAATCGACACGAATGGCCCGCGTTTAAACTCCATTATCGAAATGAATCCCGAAGCAGCGGACATCGCATCATCCCTCGACCGGGAGCGGGCAGCCGGCAAGGTGCGGAGTCTGCTCCACGGCATTCCCATCCTACTTAAAGACAATATCGATACGCACGATGGCATGCAAACCACGGCGGGTTCGCTTGCCATGGAAGGCAATATTGCATCCCGTGATGCCTTCATTGTGAAGCAATTGCGTAAAGCGGGAGCCATTATTTTAGGCAAAACAAATCTCAGTGAGTGGGCAAACTTTCGCGGAAAAAACTCCATCAGCGGATGGTCATCTCGCGGCGGGCTGACTCGTAACCCCTATGCGTTGGATCGTTCGACGTGCGGCTCCTCATCAGGTTCAGGCGCGGCGGTTGCGGCAAATCTATCTGCGGCGGCGGTGGGCACAGAGACCGATGGCTCGGTCATTTGCCCCGCACAGACAAATGGCATCGTAGGAATCAAGCCCACACTTGGACTATTAAGCCGCAGCGGAATTATTCCCATCGCACACAGTCAGGATACTGCCGGTCCCATGGCGCGCACTGTTGCTGATGCCGCCATCCTGCTCGGTGCAATGACTGGAGTTGATGCGCGTGACCCAGCTACCAAAAATAGCGCCAAAAGGCGTTTCTCTGATTACACAAAATTCCTCGATCTGAATGACTCAAAGGCGCACGCATCGGCGTTGCTCGAAATATGGCAGGAACTGATCCGCGTATCATCAAGATTTTTGAATCCAGTATTGATGTGATGAAGCAACTTGGCGCGGTGATTGTTGACCCTGCCGATCTGCCGAATTTTAATAAATTTGGAAAAACCGAATCGGAAGTTCTGCATTATGAATTCAAAGCCGATCTGAATAAATATCTGGCCGGCGCGAATGCAAAAGTAAAGACAATGGCAGATGTGATCAAGTTCAACGAAGAAAATAAGGAGCGCGTACTTCAATACTTTGGACAGGAGCGTATGCTCAAGGCGCAGGAATCCGGCGGATTGCGTGATAAAAAATATCGTGACGCACTGGCAAAAAATTTACTACTCACCCGCAAAAATGGAATTGACGCAGCCATGAAAAAATATAAGTTGGATGCACTTATTGTGCCTTCCGGCGGCCCGTCATGGATGATGGATATGGTTAATGGGGATGCGCTCAATTGGGATATGGAAAGCACGTCGCCGGCGGCTGTGGCGGGGTATCCGCATATTACTGTGCCAGCGGGGTATATATCTGGCTTGCCGGTTGGGATTTCATTTTTCGCCAAGGCCTGGCAGGAACCGACGTTGATCAAACTGGCTTTTGCCTTTGAACAGGCAGCCAAAATAAGAAAACCGCCAGAGTTTTTAGTGAGTGCAAGAGCATAAAAAGAAATTAGGCAACAGAAAATCTAATGCAAACATCCTTAAACACAATCTTGCTCTACGCAAAGAACATGCAGGCAACCGCCGGGTTCTATCAGAAATATTTTGGCTTTATTTCAACTGGCGAAGTAGTCGAAGGACTTATTGAATTGAAGTCTCAGAATGGTGGAGCAAATATTCTGATTCACCAAGCAGCGAAAAGCATAAAACTGGGTCAGGTTGGTGTAAAGCTCATGTTCGATGTTGAGGACATTGAAAAATTCAAGAAAGAATCTGCGGCACAGGGGCTTGAGTTTGGCAGTACACACCAGGCAAATGGTTACTCATTTGCGAACGTAAAAGACCCTGATAAAAATTCAGTTACGATTTCTAGCCGTGCTTATAGAAATCGTAACTAACCAAATCCTGATTGTTTGAGATTCTTTTTTGTAAATGTTTTCGTGCTTTTTAATCATTACCAAAATCAAAACGGAGAATAAAAAATGCGGACTTTAGTTCGCATGTCACTGACTAAACTCAAACACTTTCCCAAGCCCTTGTTCCAGCGCCTTTTGATAGACCAGATTCGCAGCGACAAGGTCTTCCATGGCGTGTCCCATGGATTTATAGATGGTGGTTTCTTGCTCGTTTCTGCGGCCAGATTTTTGATTCAATAAAACTTCACCCAGCTCCGTTCCAAATTCAGAATCCAAGCCTTGCAATTCAGCACTGCCCACCGGCGGCGGATTGAATGCAACTTTTGATTCAACGAAGATGTGACTCTGCTCGATCAAGTCACGCGGTAATTCTCCGCCTGGCGGACGATAACCGACAGATGTGATGTGTGTACCTTCCTTGAGCCATTCAGCTTTGATGACTGGTTCAAGTGACGATGTGCATAGGCACACTACGTCTGCGCTGGAAACTGCTTGTTGGACGGAGTCAGTTGTCAGTGCGTGCGAAGCGTGGGCGGATAATGCCTGGGCTTTGGAAATATCCCTCGAAGCGATCCAAATCTTTTCGATGCCGCTTAATGTCCCGATCATTTTTAAGTGAGCTTCGCCTAAAACGCCCGCGCCAATGATGGCGATGGATCTTATGTTTTTGCGTGCCAGCATTTTGATGGATAAAATTGCACCCGCGGCGGTGCGTAAGGCGGTGATATATTCGCCGTCCATGAAAGCGATGGGTGTGCCGGTTTCTGAGGTCGAAGAGCGTGATGACAGCTTGATGCGCGGGCAGATTTTCGTGAAAGACGCTGACGAGTTTGACCGACATGAATTTGTTTGGCATATAAGCCGGCATGCTGACCAAAACGCCTTTGGGCGCGATGGCTTGATTGCGCGGTGGAACATTGAGCTGGTTTGCGCTTAAGGCTTTGAAGCCTTCTTCAAGTGCGTTAAGAAGTTCGTGCGGGTCGAGTATTTTTTCAATTTCTACACGGTTGAGGATAAGCATCGAAACTCCGTTTGACGATGGGCGACTATCGTCCATCATCGTCTTTTACCAAATATCACCAACTGTAAAACCATTTGGAAATGGATCGCTCGGGTCAACAACAAATTGATTAATGCCGGTGATCCAAGCCGTACCGCCAATAGTGGGCACCACTGCTTTGTACGGCCCCACTTGCGTCTCTTCGATCAGGCGGCCTGTAAATAATGTACCGAGGATTCCTTCATGATAAAAATCCTGATTGAGTCTCAGTTGACCTTTTGCATGTAAGACCGCCATCTTTGCGCAGGTGCCAGTGCCGCAGGGCGAGCGGTCGATCACGCCTGTCCAAGTGGACGGTTTATCCCAATCGAGTTTACCGGTTGCAACGGTCACTGCATTCTTACGATGTGCTTTGGGATTTGTCGGCGGCGCAGAAAGTTGTGAAATGGTCGGCCCGATAATTTCAGGATTTTCAGGATGCACAACCGGATACTGTTCCACGGTTGCGGCTTTGATCATTTCACTGATGCGCGTAATGTCCTTGCCTTCATCGGGTGTGATCTGCAATCCAAATTGCGCCGCATCCGCAATGACATAAAACATGCCGCCCCAGGCCACATCCACGGTGACGGTGCCAAGGTGCGGAACTTCCACTTTGACATCCAAATGAACCGCGAAAGCCGGGACGTTCTTAAATGTGACTTGTGTGACCTTACCGTCTTTGCACTCAGCGCGAATCCCAACCAACCCTGCGGGCGCTTCAAGAATGAACTCGGTAACTGGTTCTGTCATCTTGAGCATTCCCGTCTCTAAAAGAGTCGTCGCTACGCAGATCGTGTTGGTCCCAGACATGGGCGGATATTCAACCTGCTCCATGATGATAAATCCCGCATCGGCATCAGGATGTGTGGGCGGCAGGATGATATTGGCGCACAAGGCGGGATATCCGCGCGGCTCGCGCAGCATCCGCAGGCGGATATCATCCTGATTCTTTTCAAAGTATTTCATCTTCTCGAACATGGTTTTGCCGGGCACATCTAAAATTCCGCCGGTGATAACGCGGCCGGGTTCACCGCAGGCGTGCAGGTCAACGGCTGTGATCATGTTTGTGAGTCGCATGGGGTAGGCTCCGTGAAAAGGATGAATGATGAATGATGAATGATGAAAAAACAGATCTCTGGGAGGGGCTGTGATTAAAAACCTTTTGAACACGGATTTGACGGATTTCACTGATATGCACAGGTTTTTATAAAAATCCGTTCTTTTCCGTGTAATCTGTGTACACGCGAAGCGTCAATGCTACTCATAAAGAAAAGAACCAAAAAATAAAAAATTATCCGTTTAATTTTTTGTATATACTTTTTGTCTGCTTGTAGATCGACTTGAATATGTCAAAGCGCTCGTCATATAACTTGCGGTTGTTTTGATTAGGTAAATATGTTTTCTTGAATACCACCAATTTGGAAACATCTTCAAATTTGATTTCACCAAGTCCTGCCGCGCCGATCCATGCCGCCCCGCGCGCATTGGCGTAGACAGGCTCGTTGACCTGTTTAATTTCCACATTCATTACATCTGCAAAGATCTGACACCAGACATCTGATTGCGCGCCGCCGCCAACAATGTTAATCGAGTGTACTTTTCTGCCGAGAAATTTCTCAACGGGCGTCATCAGCCATTTGGTGTTGAGTGCGATCCCTTCCAGAAACGCGCGGATGATATCTTCGCGTGTGTTATTCAACGATAAATTATACAAACCCGCGCGGATGGTTTTGTCTTCCACGGGCGCACGTTCGCCCCAGATCCACGGCGTGTACACGACTCCGTTCGCACCGGCAGGGACGCGTGTTGTGATCTGATCAAGCACTTTGAAAATATCAGGCACGTCCGCTTCCTGCAGTAATTCGTCTTTGTGATAAATAACATTGTCACGTAGAAAGGTCAGGTTACCGCCGGCGGTTGCCTGCAAAGCGGTAAGTAAATATTTATCTGGCACCGCGCAGGGAATGGACGCCAAGCTCGAGGCCACGTCCGTTTTTTTGAACGGCACATGCGCCGCGATCCATGAAGATGTGCCAATATATAAATGAGCCTGATAATCTTCCACAGCGCCGGAGCCGATCGCGGCAGCGGTGTTGTCGATTGAGCCTGCCACCACTTTTACTGCGCTTGAAAGCCCAAGCGCAGTGGAAACATCCGCTTTCAAATTCCCAACGACAGCAGAGCAGGGAACAACTTCGGGCAGCTTGGCGCGGTCAATGCCCAGCATGGAGATCAGCCCGTCGTTATAACGCAACGCGTTCGGGTTGCGATTATCCGTTACCCATGAAGTCACGATCGAATCAAAAGATGCCGCGAATTCGCCTGTGAGTCGCAGATTCATATAATCAAGCACGTTCAAAAATTTATAAGTCTTTGAATAAATTTCAGGCTGCGTATCACGAATAAAAAGCATATGTCCCGCAGGGTCTTTGCCTGTCAGATTTGGTATGCCGCCTGTTAGATTTACAAATCGCAGCACCTTGAAAATGTCTGCGCCGTCAATATTGATCAGTCCGCCCAGTTGCTTTTTGAGAAACGGTGCGCCGCGCATATCCATCCACAGGATGCAGTTGCTGAGTGCGTTTCCATTTTTGTCGACTGGAATTGTCCCTTCGCCTTGTGTGGAACAACATACCGCACGGATCAGACTCGCCGCTGCCTGATTCTTCGCAATCAGCCTTTTCGCCGCTGACAAAAATGCGTCCCACCACTCATCCGGAGCTTGTTCCACGCCGCCGTCAGGCGTGTGTATTAAGCGGATCGGTTCGGCTTCCCAGCCTAAAACTTTTCCGCTGACAGTGATTAGCGCAACTTTCATACCCGATGTCCCCAGGTCAACTGCAAGGATGATAGGTTCGGTCATTGGTTTTCCTGATTTTTAGAATGGGATATCGTCGTCATTGCCTTCGGTAAATTCAAGATCATCGTCATCGAATTCATCTTCCTCAAACTCGACCCAGTTATTTTCATCGATCCAGTCAATGACTGTGCCGCCGCTTTCAGGATAATACGGGCTGACCAGATAATTGATGCCGTGTTCCCATGTCACACGAAAATCTTTGACGATGAACTTCTTCCCCGCGTGCATATCTTCCACTTCATCGGTTAATTTTGGAATGGGAGAAAATGGATACAACTGTTCGAGGACGATCTCTTTGTCTTCATCCGGGATGATGAATTCCTCCACGCTTGTGCCGTTGGGAAAGAACATCAGACGTGTCGCATAGGGAAGTTTTTCTTCAATGGGATGTTCATTGCTGAAAAATTCACTGTTCATGAAATTCTCCTGACCGATAATTCATGGTTAACGATCCGTCATTCACCATCTATGCAGTGGACCAGTTCTTCACTTCGCGAATATGATCGGGGGTTGTGCGGCAGCATCCGCCGATGAGAGTTGCTCCATTTTCATACCAGACTTTTGATTGCAGACCAAATGCATCGCAGGAAGTTTCCCCGTGCCATGTGTTTGCTTCAGGGTCGTACACTTCGCCCGAGTTGGGATATACAATCACAGGTTTGTTCGTATTCTTTTTGATCTCGCGGATCAAAGATGGAATATAAAGCGGTGACGTGCAGTTGATTCCGATCGCTGCTGCCTGCGGATACGCATCCAGCCATGCGGCACAATCGGCGATCTTTTCTCCGTTGCAAATATGTTCATCATCTTTTGCACTGAAGCATAACCAGGCCGATGCGTTGGGAAACTCGCCCAGTAATTTAACCAATGCCTGAGCTTCGATCAAGCATGGGATGGTCTCGCAGGCCAAAAGGTCCGCGCCTGCGGCGAGAAGCGCCTCCACCCGCGGACGATGGAACTCGATCAATTCATCCTCGGTCAATTTGTAATCACCGCGATATTCCGAACCGTCCGCAAGGAATGCGCCGTATGGTCCGATCGAACCGGCGATCAGCGGACGTACTCTGTTGACACGATTCTTTTCATCGGCCCAAAACTCATCGCGTGCGCTTTGCGCGGTCTGCACTGATTTTTGCATCAAGGCAAGCGCTTCATTTTTATCAAGTCCGCGTTTTGCAAAACCTTCCACCGTTGCCTGATAACTGGCTGTGATCGCAAAATCTGCGCCGGCATTGAAATAATCCAAATGCACCTGACGAATTAATTCAGGCTGTTCCATCAAAACTTTTGCTGACCAAAGTGCATCGTTTAGATCACAGCCGCGCCGTTCGAGTTCTGTCGCGAGTGCGCCGTCTAAAATTGCAATGGGATTTTTTTGTAAAATGGTTTCGATCAGATTCATAAAATTCCTTCTTATTGCCACGGAAGTTTTGCAAGATCAACGTTGCCGCCGCTGATGATAACGCCAATTTTGAGTCTGCTCAAATCGATTTTCTTTTCCCACAACACGCCAATCGCAACCGCCGATGATGGCTCGATGATGATCTTCGCGCGCTCCCAAACATATTTCATCGATTCGATAATTCCTGCTTCGCTCACAGTAACAATCTGCTCTACATTTTTTTGAATGATCGGAAATGTCAAACTGCCGAGTGAAGTCAGCAAACCATCTGCAATCGTCTTCGGATTTTTCGATGGAATGATCTCGCCTGCCTGCAACGAACGAAACGCATCATCCGCCATTTCAGGTTCGCCCGCGATCACACGAATTCCTTTTTTGATTTCGGTGGCCGCAATGGCTGTGCCGCTTAACAATCCGCCGCCGCCGACAGGTGCAATGATCACATCCAGATCGGGGACATCCTCCAGCAATTCCAACGCCGCCGTACCCTGACCTGTGATGACACGCTCATCATTATATGGATGAACAACGGTCGCACCCGTATCGAGCCTGATCCTGTCCAATGTGCTTTCTCTCGCTTCGAGTGTTGGCTCACAAAACGTGATCAAGCCGCCATACCCGGCCACAGCATTTTTCTTCACTGACGGAGCATTGTCCGGCATGACGATATATGCGGGAATGCCGCGCATCCTCGCCGCAAGCGCCAACGCTGCCGCATGATTTCCCGATGAATGCGTGCAGACTCCGCGTGCAGCTTCTTCATCAGTAAGTGAAAATACAGCATTGCATGCTCCGCGAAATTTAAACGCGCCAACTTTTTGCAGGTTTTCGCACTTGAGAAATACTTGAGAGCCTACTTGTTGATTTAAACTTTCGTTGGTTAATACCGGCGTGCGGTGCGCGTAGGGTTTTATTCTTTGCGCGGCGGTGCGGATGTCAATAAGTGTTGGAGTCATAGCCTCTCCTTATTTATTTTGGACGAGTTGCTGCGGGTCTTTCATTTGTGAGACAAAGAAGATGCTGATGACCAGCAATCCAACTGCCAATAATAACGAACGAGTGAAGGAACCGTCAGCGCTTTTCATGGCTTCCATGATGTAGACAAAGACCACAGCGCCCTGCCCAAAGAGTTGGATGAGTCCATTTGAGGTACCTTCGGGTGTGGGCTGCGTCACTTCGGATGCATATTGCATCGCAATTGGCAGTGCGCTAATGAGGAAGAATCCCATCACGAAGGCCGAACCAAATAACAGTGTAGATGTGGTTGCGAAGGTTAATCCGATTAAGCCGGGGATCGCACCGATGAAGGCGATGTAAAGAAATAATTGTCGTTTGCGTTGTTTATCAGATAAGGCAGGCATGACGACTGCACCGATCACGCCGCCGACGATCATCAGAGCGCCAAGCGTGCCTGCGTCTGTGGGTGTGAATCCACGCGGGCGGACGATGTTCTCGATCCAGGTAGTGGTGCCGTTGAAGATGCCGAGCCCGATAAATGAAACCAGCAAGCCGAACCAAAATGCTCTGATCGTGAAGGCGTGTTTGAGACCATCCAACATCAAAGCGCGGACTTCCATTCCGGGCGGGCAGGGCGGTGTGGGCGGAGTTTCACGGGCGAAGATCAGGAAGACCACTGCGGAGAAAGCAGCGATGCCGCCATATATTAATTGAATGGTTGCAATGGATGTGCTTTCGATCAAAATCGGAGTCAATACCATGCCGAGTGCGGTGCCGATCAGATTGCCGAGAGTCACGATCCCAACTGCGGTGGCGCGTTCTTCGATGGCAAACCAATTGGCTGGGACTTTCGTCCAGGCATTGAGTAAAAACGGTTGCGCGGCGGCCAGCCCGAAGGTACTCCATAGAACGAGTGTGTAATTCTCGCCAGCCAGTCCGCGCAGGATGCCGAAGATGCCCATCAAAACCGCGCCAATGCTGACGGCGATTCTAAACCCGTATGTGTCAATCACCCACGAAACAGGAATGGACAAAGGAATAAATGCGATCATGAAAGACATGGCAAGCAAGCCAATTTGTAAATCTGTCACGCCGTAATATTCAGCGGCCGGGCCTGTGATGGGCGCATACGAGATCCACAGGATCTGAATGGTGAGATTGATGAACATAAATGCCGCCAATACCACCCAGCGATACGGATAAATTTTGTATTGTGTTGTCATGGTTGAAGTCTCCATTTTGCATTCAGTATTTTGCATTCCTTTAGTACCCTTTTTCAAAATCAACCTGATACATCAGCGGTTGCCCTTTATTGAAGAGTTCGTAATTTTCAAAAAACAAGTTCGATATGTCTTCTGCAAGACTGGGTGCTGCGGTGTGGAAGGTCATTAATAGATTCGGTGTTGTTGTCCAAAATAGATGGTCTTTTGGAAGCGGTTCTTTCTCAAACACATCCAGCACTGCGCCCGCAATTTTGTTTTCGTTGAGCGCTTCGATCAAAGCGGATTCATCCACTGCGGGGCCGCGCCCGACATTGATAACAAGGGCATGAGGTGGCAGCGCATTTAGCAGCTCTGCGTTGATGATATTGCGGGTATCTTTTGTATTCGGCAGAATGTTGACGAGGTAATCGAGTCCGTGGGCGAATCTGTGGAGTGCAGGAGTGTTATGGAGTGCAGGAGCTTGCTCCTGCTTGTCAAACAGCGAGCTGTTTGACTCCAAAGAAGGATGATAATACTCATCCACATGCCTGCTTGTTTCACTACTCCATGTATACCCGCGCACATTCATGCCGAAGAATTTTGCGGTGAGTGCAACTTCCGCACCGATCGAGCCGACACCCAACAGACCGATTGTTTTTCCGCGCAACGTGCCTGTATCAGATTCGTCCCAAAGTTTATTTTTTTGCGCTTCGCGGCGTTGAAAAATTTTGCGTTCATGCGCGAGCAAATAGCCGATCACATATTCAGACATCAACTCGCCGAAGACTCCGCGGGCGTTGGTCAGAACATAATCGCGGCGAATGGCAGGATCCAGCAAAGGCTCCACTCCAGCCCAAATGGACTGTACCCAGCGTAGAGCGGGGAGAGATCCGAGCGCAGCGTTGATCCGGCTGGGTTCGCCCAATACGATATCCACATCGTCAGCGGGCTGAGTCGCAAAATCCAAATCTTCGAGCTGCGCTTCTTCGATCAAAGTGCGATATTTATTTTCATCCTGTGCAAGAATTAAAAGTTTATGACTCATTCACATTCCTTCAAGACGGTTTCAAAACGATTTAATGCATCATCGATCACTTCATCAGTATCGGCCATCGAAGTATACATGCGCGAGCCGGCGAGTGTGACCAATCCGTTCGCCATGTAGGCCGCGCCCATTTCTTCCATCATATGTTTGCGCGGCTTGAGTCCTTTTGCGAGCCGTAACGGATGTTTGAAATCAAGCAACATGGTGCCGGCTGTTTCAAGATGCACGATGGAGCCCTGATTATATGCGACGAATGGCAGTGAATATTTTTCGATGATGGCCTGTAAACCGTTTGTGAGTCTGTCGCCGGCTTTGCCTGCGATGGCTGCGGCGTTTGTTTTTTCCATTTCGATCAGCGCGTAATATCCCGCCACACACGAAAGCGGATTCGCCGAAAGTGTGCCGCCAATATATGCGCGTTCGCCCACGCCGCCGATGCCCGCCGCGAACGTCCCGATCACATCGCGCCGCCCGCCGACTCCGCCCGCCATTGGATATCCGCCAGTGATGCATTTTCCAAAAACGGTGAGATCAGGTTTGACATTGAAGTAGCCCTGTGCGCCACCAAGTCCCAAACGAAAGCCTGTCACAACTTCATCGAAAATTAACAGCGCGCCAAATTCATCACACAACTCGCGGACTTTTTGATTGAAATCTTTTGAAACGGGACGCGTTCCACTTTCGGGTCCAACCGGTTCGACAATGACCGCTGCGGTGCCGCCCCGAAACCTGTTCAAAAAAAGCTGACGTCTTAACGCCCCGAGAGCATTTGGGTAGAACTCGCGGGTTGACGCGCTTGCTCCACGTGGAATTCCTTTTGCTTCCAATCTTCCCGTGCCTGGGATGTGTAGACCGTAGACCATCGAGTCACTCCAGCCATGATATGCGCCGCCGACTTTGATGACATATTTTTTCTTTGTAAATGTCCTTGCCGCGCGGATCGCCGCCATTACGCTTTCAGTCCCTGAGCCTAGCATGCGGAACATTTCTATTGAGGGCATGAAGCGCTGTATAAGTTGGGCGAGTTTCAATTCGTATTCATGAAACAAGCCGGTGACAGGTCCGCAGGTTTGCAGCATTTCAATTACTTTTTCACGTACCGGTGCGTAGTTGCTGCCCAGAATCGTTGGTCCGCCTGCTTGCAGAAAATCGATATATTGATTTCCGTCTGCATCCCAAAGATGTGCGCCTTCCGCTTTTTCAATAGCAATCGGAAATGGGTAATTGAATGCGAGGTTATGCTGCACGCCGCCGGGGATGATCTTTTTGGCTTCGTCGGTTAATTGTTTTGAGCGGACGCATTTTGTATCAAAGTAATTTAAATACTCTTTCATCTTCTCGCGCCGTACAGCACGGATCGGCTGGCTGACAAGGTTTTCAAGTTTGGAGTAGACTTCTTCGACGTTAGGATATTCAGAAATGGCGTATTGTTGAGTCATGGGTTTTTCCTTTTAAGAGCTTAAAAAAAAGGGCACAAAGTACACAAAGGGGGAAACGGTCGAATTTAAAACAGGTTTTCCTTCGTGACCTTTGTGTACTTCGTGTTTAGATGTTTTTTATTTCTGCGAATTTCTTTTCATCAGCGCGGAGTTTGGCAAATGCGATCTCGCGGATGGGCAGTGGAATTTTCGAAACTTTCTTCTCGGTCATGAGCGCGAGCAGATAGGTCAATGCGCATTTTTCGAGCAAAGCCATGTTGTGAATGGCTTGTTCCATGGTCACGCCGAAAACTAGTACACCGTGATTTTGCAGAATGAAGGCATTGTTGTTATTCTTTACTTTGGCCTTAACCGCGTTCTTGAGAAAACCCGTGCCCGATGGGGCGTAGGAAATAATATCCACGCTGCGGCCGAGGAATCTAACTTGCTCATCGAATAAGGCAGGAATCGGCATGTTGATCAATGCCAATGCGCTGGCGTAGGGTTGGTGTGTGTGGATGATGCAATGTACATCCGGGCGAGTCTGATAGACTGCCGCGTGCATTCCGCTTTCAATGGACGGTTTCATCTCACCTTCAATTGATTGCATGTCAAAATCAAGGACGCAAATATCGTCCACTTGCATTTTGGCATAGTCATAATTAGAGGGTGTGATGGCAAATGTGTTTTGTCCGCTGGTCTGTGCAGAGCTGGTGCGGGCGGAGATATTGCCTTCGGTGGCTTTGAGATAGCCGCGTTCAAGCAGGGTGTGACAGGTGTTGACCACTTCTTGTTTATGGGTTTGATATTCAGGCATAGGGAGTCCTTTTTTGTGAACCACAGATTACTTTGCAGTTAATTTTCTTGACAGCTAAATAATTATTATCTATAATCTTTACAGTGTCAAGATTGAGAGAAAAAATGCCGAAGAAAAAAACATATCATCATGGTGATTTGAAGAATGCGCTTATCAATGCGGGAGTTGAAATCCTTGGGAAGGAGGGAGTGAGCGGGTTGTCCCTGCGCAAGGTGGCGTTGAAGGCGGGGGTGAGTCACACCGCGCCGTATTCGCATTTTGCAGATAAGCAGGCATTGATCGCGGCGATTTCAACTGAAGGATTTCGTCAGTTGTATAAGCGGGTGAGCACTGTGATCGACGAATATCAGACAAAACCGTCCATGCAGTTGGTGGAGGTGGCCTGGACGTATGTCCAATTTGCGATGGATGATCCTGATCGATTTAAGGTAATGTTTTCGGGCGTGCTGGAGAAGGAAAAGGAATACCCTGAGTTTGTGGCGGAGTCGCAGAGAAATTTTCAGTTGGTGAAAATGATCGTCGAAGCGAATCAGGCTTCGGGTAAGTTGAGAGGCGGTTCGTCAGATTTGGCGGCGCTTTCAGTGTGGGGAATCATCCACGGGTTTGTGCTGTTGCTGCTTGAGGGTCAAATTCCGCATGCGATTCTTGAACAAAAGAGTTTGCGTGAGTTGGTTGAGTTTCAACTTGAACAGATCATGGTTAAGTGAGTAAACAAAGAGCCGCGCATTTCACATGCGCGGCTCTTTGTTTTTTAATTCATGGATTAACGACGGCGGCTGAATAAGCCCAGAATAAAGAGCAGAACGACAGCGCCAAAGATTGCCACGAGCAGACTGGTGAAGTTGAAGCCGGCTTCAACTTCCACGCCCAGCAGCTGCATGATGTAGCCGCCGAGGAACGCGCCGATAATACCGACAACGATGTTGGCGATTGCGCCCATCTTTTTGTTCTTTTTCATGATGATGCTTGCGATCCAGCCGGCAATTGCTCCAAAGATGATCCATACGATAAAGTCCATGTTTACCTCCAAAGGGAATAAGATGATTGTTCGAACGTTTTTATTTTATCATCCTGTAATTAAATGAGCGGGCAAATGATCGGTGCGATTAATATAGGAGATCATGATCTCGCCTTTGCGGATGTCAAAACGACTGATGGAGCAATTGTTTAATAGAAACCATGATTTCATATCATGCGCGCCCTGCCGCCACGGAAGTTTGAGCATGGACGAGATGAGGCGTACAAAAATCCGCCGT
This sequence comes from Candidatus Villigracilis proximus, assembly GCF_016717045.1. NCBI lineage: Bacteria > Bacillati > Chloroflexota > Anaerolineae > Anaerolineales > Candidatus Villigracilaceae > Candidatus Villigracilis > Candidatus Villigracilis proximus. Next base: position 48,809 of record NZ_JADJUO010000012.1, read on the forward strand.
GACTAACGATGGCGATGCGTTCTTCGGGCTGACCTTCCTTATCTCCATGGCGGGCGATCAATTCGGCGAGGACTTTGTCTGCGCGAGGTTGACGTTCCTCTTCGCTTTCAAATGGACGATTCCACCAGCCTGATTCGTCGTACTGATCGGGCAGATTCAACTCAGGGAAATTCTTTTTGAAGAACGAACGGGGATGACCCGGCAATCCGCTGAATCGGTCTTCAGCTTCGCGGGCGTAGATTCCGCCTTCCTCGTGGATGTCGATCCACGCACTGAATGGGACGCTTTCCAGTGCACGTGCTGTCGGCGCGGCGGTTGCGGTGGCGCGTTCCATTAAACTGGCGTAGATATGGGTGAAGCCAAACCCATATTGGTTTTGGTTGTTCCAGCCTTTGTCGTTTGTGATGTGTTGTTTTTCTTTGAGGTATTTGGCGAGAAGTTTTGCCTGTTCAAGACCGACTTCGGTCAGGAATGGATCTGGATGTTCAACATAATCGGGGTTGTTCCAGTTGACGTTATTAATCGATTGTCCATGACGGATAAAGTAAAGTTCCATTTGTGTGATATTACCTTTTATGTTTATATTGTCTCTTACATGTAACCACAGAGTCGTAGAGAAAAAATGCCTCTATGAGATCTGTGACTAAAAATATTAAAAGTAGAGGATGAAAGAAAGAATTGACCTCTTACAAAAGTCCAATTTTTATCACAACCCACAGGGTAATAAGGCACAAAATCTCGAAGACTCAAAGGAAAAAAACTTAGTGACTTGGTAACTTCGTGGTTTATAACGCTTTACTTATGCAAGAGGTCTAATTTATTCTGACTACGCGTTTCCCAACTCTGTGAACATAAACGCATTGAACTGGATCGCTCTGGGAATGTCACTCAAGCGGATATGTTCATTGGGGGCATGTGCTCCGCTTCCGTAATAAGATGGATTGCCAGAGGTGGAGAGACCCAGAATGCCCACGTTCTTTTTCATTGCTCCCAGCAAGGGGAGCGTGCCGCCGACCAGCGGATTGATCTCCGGTTCCTGACCAGTGAAATCTTTGCAGATCTTCTGCATTCGTTGAGCGAAGGCGCCTTCAATGGGTGTGACAACCGGATCGCCGCCTCCCAGTTTTTTGACTTGCACATCTTCAAAGCCTTGAGATTTAAGGTGACTTTTTAATTTTTCAAAAATGTCATCAGGGTCTTGTTCCGGCACCAGACGAAAATCCATTTTTGCCATGGCTTTGGCTGGCAGCACTGTCTTCACGCCCGCTTCGACATAGCCAGATAAGAATCCGGCAATATTGGCTGTGGGTTCAAATACTGCCATCTTCAATTCATATCCGCTTTTGTTGTTTAGGAATGATTCTATGCCATACATGGCTCGATATTTTTCTTCCATTTCAAGATCAACGTTATCTCGCATGGCTTGTTTTTCGGCTTCTGTAGGCAGGCGGACATCATCATAAAAACCGGGGATCAGAATTTTTCCGCTCTCGTCTTTGATACTGGATACTGCTTTCAGCAAGCGCCACGCTGCGCTGGGGAGCATGTGCGCGTTGCCTGAGTGGGCGTCCTGCTTCATGAGTTCAACGCTGTATTCCACATACAACATGCCCCGGAATCCCAGGGCCAGTGCGGCTTGACCTTTTTCATTGAATCCGCCGCCTTCCCATAATGTGCCGTCAGCTTTCAACAGGTCACCGTGCGCACGAGTCAACGCATCAAAATGCTGACTTCCAATTTCCTCTTCACCTTCGATGATCCATTTGATGTTGATCGGCAGTTTGCCGTTGGCGGCTGTGATTGCCTGAATGGCGCAGATGCGCGCGATCAATTCTGCTTTGTTGTCGCAGATTCCACGCGCTATCAATAAGCCATCGCGTTCGGTCGCTTCAAAAGGCGGACTTTCCCATAACTCGATCGGAGCTTCAGGCTGAACGTCGTAATGGTTGTAAAGCAATAACGTGAAATCGCCGCGCCCTTTTAAATATCCGTATACATAATTGGGAGCGCCGTCCACTTCAATTTGGCGGGTTTCAAAGCCTGTATCTTTGAGGAGTTTTTCCACCCAATTTGCAGTTTCGGGCATCATACGGTTTTGGGCGGCGACGCTTTCAAAAAGACAATATTGCTCGATCAATGCTCTAAAGTTTTGTGTTTGGATACCCAATTCTTTGGTTAGGTTTTCATTCATTCTGACTCCTGAAAAATTATCTTCGAATTGTCGCTTCTCTTTCAGGACCTACGCCGATCCATTTGACAGGCGCGCCAGCGGATTCTTCGATCATGGTCACATAATCTTTTGCTTCCTGCGGCAATTCGTCAAAGGTGCGGGCTTTGCTGATGTCCTGCTTCCAGCCTTTGAATTTCTTGTAGACTAATTCCACTTTATCCAGACCGTAGGCATCTACATCTGCGTAACGAATATCTTTGCCGTCGAGTTTGTATCCCATGCAAACTTGAACTTCATCGAGGCCGCTCAGTACATCGAGCTTGGTCAGGCACAACTCAGTCACACCGCTTAATTCCACGGCGGTTCTTACGATCTCAAGATCAAGCCAACCCACGCGGCGAATTCGGCCCGTGGTCGCGGCCACTTCACCGAACTGTTCATAGACTGCGCTTTGTGTATCAAGGATTTCCGTGGGCAACGGTCCGCCGCCGACGCGTGTGGTGTAGGATTTTGTCACACCGATCACGTTGGTAATATGGCGCGGAGGAATCCCCAGCCGGCCGAAGCCGCCGATGGAATGGTGGTCGATGCGGTCACGAATGGATACGTGCCCCAGTCTGTATCCAAAAATGTCCCCATGGCTTGTTCGAGCAAAAAGTTCTTGCCGGTTTTCAAACCATCCTGCACCAGTGAAAATAATTCCTTGATGTATGGTTTCAAGCGCGCATAATATTCACGGTATGTATCGCGCACTTCTTCATACTTCAATGCTTCGCCGCCCAGCGCGATGATGATCTTGTTTTTCAATTGCAATTGCACTTGCAGGCGCTGTTCAAACATGTCGCTTGTGAAATCCGTCCAGCGGATTCCGTTGTAGCTGACTTTATCTGCAAACACGGGGCCAATTCCGCGGCGGGTGGTGCCGGTTGCGCCGGCGCCTTTGGCTTCTTCGTACAGGCCGTCTAAAATTTTATGATACGGCATGATGATATGCGAACGCGGCGAAACCCATAATCTTCCGTCCACGCCGATGCCGGCTTTGTTGAGCATTTCAATTTCTTCGAGCAACACCTGCGGATCAATCACCACGCCGCCGCCGATCAGTCCTACAGTATTCTTTGCAAAAATTCCCGATGGTACCAAATGAATTTTAAAAGTTCCAAATTCATTGATCACTGTGTGCCCGGCATTATTTCCGCCGTTGAAACGCGCCACATAATCCACGCGCTCCGCCAGAAAATCCACGGCCTTGCCTTTGCCTTCGTCACCCCATTGTGAACCGATCACTGCTGTAACTGTCATGATTTCTCCTTTTTTGTGAATTCCAACTCTTTGGCGTTTTCCACACTGAATCAGCGCATCAACCTTAACTGCAGCCTGCTTCTATTTCGAAGGCATTCCCACAGCGTTGACTCTATCTGCTTTGGAATGAGCAGCTGCCAGTTAAGAGTGAAACGTGTTTTATATCCAATGGATTCTTCTTCAAGCATTATAATTCGGGCGTTCAATTTCAGAGGAGTGAATATGAAAATTTTACAAGATACCGCTTTAACGTCTGACGACGTTTTGCTCGTGCCGCAATATTCCGCCGTGGATTCGCGCCGCGCGCTTTCCACGCAAACAAAGTTGACGAAACAGATCAATTTGCAGATCCCGATCATTTCTGCAAATATGGATGTGGTGACGGAAAGTGAAATGGCGATTGCGATGGCGCGTGAAGGCGGCATTGGGATCATTCATAGATTTTTGTCAATTGAAGAACAGGCGCGGCAGATCGAGCGCGTGAAAAAAGCCGAGTCCTATATTGTTGACAAGCCGATCACGATGACTCTCGCGCATACGGTTGGTGATTTGAATAAACTTGTTGCAGATACAGGCACAGGCGGAATTTTGATTTTGGACGGCAACGAGAAGTTGGTCGGCATTGTCACCACGCGTGATCTGTTATTTGAAAACGATCTTTCCAAACCTTTGAGCGAGATCATGCAAAAAAAGGTCATTTCTGCCGCGCCGAACATCTCATTGAAAGACGCCGAGAAAATGCTGCACGACCATCGCATTGAAAAACTTCCGCTGGTCGATAAAGAGGGGCGCGTGGCTGGTTTGGTGACATTGAAAGATATTATGCAAATTACGCAGTATCCGCGGGCAACCAAAGATGAGCGCGGACGTTTGATCGTCGGCGCCGCAGTCGGTGTGCGCGATAAGGAAATGCGCCGCGTGGAATCTGCCCTCGAAGCCGGCGCAGACTGTATCGTAGTGGATATTGCGCACGGCGATTCAAATCTTGAAATCGACATGATTAAAAATATCCGCAAGCATTTTCCCAACGCGCAGATCATCGGCGGGAATGTCGCCACGGCTGACGGCACAAAACGCCTGATCGACGCAGGTGTAGACTCGGTCAAAGTGGGCGTGGGTCCTGGTTCCATTTGTATTACCCGTATCGTGGCAGGTTCCGGCGTGCCGCAGTTGACAGCCGTCATTGAGTGCGCCAAGGCTGCTGAATCCGCTGGAATTCCGATCATCGCTGATGGTGGTATTCGTCAACCGGGAGATGTTGCCAAGGCTATCGCCGCTGGTGCGCAAACCGTCATGATCGGCAGCATGCTGGCCGGCACCGACGAAAGCCCCGGTATGATCATGACCCGCCGTGGACATCGTTACAAAGCCTCGCGCGGCATGGCGTCTCGTGAAGCCAATATTGCCCGTAATCGTAAAGAAGGTAATGACCTCACGCAAGAGGAGATCGAAGACTATGTCGCCGAAGGCGTGGAAGCTGCTGTCCCATATCGCGGCAAAGCGCGCGAAGTATTAACTCAACTGGTCGGCGGTTTACAATCAGGCATGAGTTACAGCGGCGCCCTCAACCTTGAAGACTTCCCAAAAGAAAGCGATCTTTGTGAGAATGACCGGCGCAGGCTTGAGAGAATCTGGTCCGCATGATGTGGAAGTTTTAGGATAAGGATGAATTTTGAAGGATGAAGGATGAAAAAACCTTCATACCCTTTGTGTACTTCGTGTCCTTTGTGTTTTATGTTTTTCTGGAGTCATCAATGACTATGAAAATTTTCAAAGCCGCACAAGAACGCGGCCTCCGCACTCGTCCGCTGGGAAATACATTAGCATTCTCACCCCCGCTTTCCATCACCGAAGTTGAAGTTGACGAAATCATCAAACGCCTCGGCGCCAAGATGGTTGGAATCTTGTAAATTAAAAATCTAAAATTAAAAATCTAAAATCTAAAATCGAAAATCAAATGTCAGTCTACCTTCATGATATACCCCTCGCTCAAGCCCAATCCCGTTTGCGTGAAGCCCTGCAAGACGCAAATTTATGGCGCGTACTTGGCACAGAAGATATTCCCTTAAGTGAGAATGCCCTGGGCCGTGTCACCGCCGAACCGATCTGGGCTGAAATTTCATCGCCGCATTATCACGCCTCCGCGATGGATGGTTTTGCCTTGCGTGCAATTTCCACCAATGGCGCCATGCCTTCCGCACCCGTCACTTTGTTTATTGGCCCTGAAGCGCAATATGTCGATACAGGTGATCCGCTCCCTGAGTGGGCGAACGCGGTGATTCCGATCGAGAATGTTGAATCACTCGACGAGAATGATCAAATCACAAAGGATATTCGCGGCCCCAAAACCATTCGGATTCGCGCCGCTGTTGCACCGTGGAGTCACGTCCGCCCGTTGGGTGAGGATATTGTCGCCACGCAGCTTGTTCTGCCCGCAGGACATACACTCCGCCCGGCGGATTTAGGTGCCATAGCCGCATCTGGACATCAAACCATTCGCGTCTCTCGTAAGCCGAAAGTTGCCATTTTGCCAACCGGCACGGAACTAGTCCCGATCGGATCCAAACTAAAATCTGGCGACATTCTTGAATACAACTCACTCGTTATGGCAGCACAGATCAAAGCCATGGGCGGTGAGCCGACCCGTTACCCGATCACAAAAGATAATTTTGAATCGATCTGTGAACGAGTCCTCGAAGCCGCACAAACGCACGACCTTGTTTTATTAAACGCAGGCTCGTCCGCTGGCGCTGAAGATTTCTCATCGAAAGTAGTTGAGAAGTTAGGCCAGTTACTTGTGCATGGGGTTGCCGTCCGCCCGGGCCATCCCGTAATTTTAGGCATGGTGAAAAAGGAATTAGGAATTAAGAATAAGGATACAGGAAACCTAATTCCTAATTCCTCGTCCCTAATTCCTATCATCGGCGTCCCCGGCTATCCAGTCTCTGCGGCGCTGACTGTGGACATCTTCGTTGAATCTGTTATTGCCAAATGGCTTGGGCGCAGACCGCATGAACTTCCCACCGAGATGGCAACGTTGACTCGTAAACTGGTTTCACCTGCGGGCGATGATGATTATGTAAGAGTTGCTGTCGGGAAAGTGGGTGGAAAACTTCTCGCTGCGCCGTTGTCACGTGGAGCAGGAGTCATCACATCACTGGTGCAGGCGGATGGATTGGCGTTACTTCCCAGCGGCGTACAAGGCATGGACGCAGGCGAGCAGGTTAAAGTCCATTTGTATCGCAGCAAATCTGAGATCGAACGGACGATCTTTTGCATCGGCTCGCATGATATGACTCTCGACTTGCTGGCGCAAGTCCTCGCTGGATATGATCGCAGACTGGCTTCTGCAAATGTCGGCTCACAAGGCGGGTTGATTGCATTGCGGCGCGGTGAAGCACACTTGGCAGGGTCACATTTGCTTGACCCTGCAACGGGTGAATACAACATCTCTTATATTCGTCAGTACATGCCGAATATTCCCGTGAAGGTAATTGCATTGGTCGGGCGTGATCAGGGGTTGATCGTTAAGAAGGGAAACCCGAAGGGAGTGAAAAGCCTGGGAGATCTGACCAGTTCTCAGTCCCGCACTGAGCCGAGTCGAAGCGTCCAGTTTGTGAACCGCCAGCGTGGAGCAGGGACGCGCGTCCTGTTGGATTATCATTTGAACTTAATGGGGATACCATCCGATTCCATCCTCGGCTATACTCAGGAAGAATATACATATCTTGGGGTGGCTGCCGCTGTGGCTTCTGGCCGTGCAGATTGCGGCCTCGGAATTGCCGCCGCCGCGCAGGCATTGGATTTGGATTTTGTCCCTTTGTTTCAGGAAAGATATGATTTGGTGATTCCGAAAGAACATGCAGAAAATAATTTACTTTCGCCTTTGTTTGAGCTGATAGCCGGCGCTGACTTTCGAAATTCTGTATCGAAGTTAACAGGCTATGATGTTTCAGTCATGGGTAGAATTATTTTGGAGGATTAAATATGGACGGATTGATCATAGACGATAATCGAAATACAACAGATGCCTTGCAGCAAATGTTGGAGGTGTTGGATTTGCCCGCGCGCGTGGCGTATGGTTCCAGTGCGGCAATTTCTGTGTTGGGGAGTTTTGTTCCGCTTTTTATTTGTTTGGATATTAACATGCCTGGTGTGGATGGTACTGAAATTCTGGCATACCTGAAACGTGAGCCGCGTTTGATGAAGGTGCCGGTCTTTGTGATTACATCTGATGACCAGCCTGAAACACGTCAACGTGTGATGAAGGGTGGCGCGCTGGCAATGTTAATCAAACCCGCGACGATTGACGCGTTGGAAGGTGCTTTGAAAAAAGCGGGTATATTGAGTTAAATAGTTAAACGTTGTTAAATAGAAAAATCCACTTCTTCAAAGAAGTGGATTTTTCTATTTATGGCGCAGGCCAGGGAATTTGTGCCGGCTTTGAGAATCCGTGTTTTTCCACGGTATACAATACGCCTTCAGACGGCAGCGGACAGCTTGGCTCGTCTCGAACGGTATAGCTTGTGGTGTATTGATCTGGATAGGAATAAGTCCACCATAGATATGCACCGTTTTGGCAAACGTAGGCAATGATCAAATACCCGCGATCCTTGTCTTTGGTTATCTCCACTTGTTCCCATGTGATGGTTACTTCGTCGCCGCTGCGAACAGCGTTAATGTTTGCGGGCGGACCGTACTGATTGTAGCCAATGGATTGCAGGTCAAGTTCTTCGTAATATATTGCGCCCACATCACCGGTCACATCCACAACCGACGGCGCGACCCAGCAGTAATAATCCAATTTATCAAATTTAATATAAAGCCATGTACTATATTCAAACCGCCCGCGGACTGTTCCAACATCGCCGGCATATAGATCGGCAGCGTGCAGGAATGCAACTGATGGTCCGTAACGACAATGCGCCTGTTTGTTGACCGTTACAGTTGGAAATGAAAATGTAGGCGTTGGTGTAATACTTGGCGTGAATGTAATGATGGGTGTGAAGGTTATGGTAGGAGTGAAGGTTGATTCAGGTGTAAAGGTAAAGGTGGGTGTTGCTGTTTCAGCCGGCGGAACAGGTGTCGACGTAGGTACTTGTGAAGGCAGGCTGCACGCCAACGTGGTGAGAAATAAAGCCAAAGCCGCAGCGTGTTTTCTTTTCATTTAAAGTTCTCCAGTAAAGTGACCACATTTGTGCCGAGCGCCTCATTTGCGTAACCGCCTTCCATAATGATCACAGTTGGTAAATTGAGATCGGCAATTCTTTTTCCTATTTTACGAAACCCTTCACGTGTTACCTTGAATGTGCCGAGTGGATCATCCTTAAAGGTATCCATGCCGGCAGAGAGGATGAGATAATTTGGCGCAAAGTTTTTTATCATTGTTATTGCTTCGTCTAAGGCTGATAAATACCCTTCATCATCCGTATCTTTTGGAAGCGGAAAATTTTTATGAAAGCCGAGTCCGGCTCCCGCGCCGGTTTCATCCGCAAAACCAACGTAGTGCGGATATTCGTAATCAGGATCACCGTGAATGGATATGGTCAATACGTCATCGCGTTCGTAGAAAATATCCTGTGTGCCGTTGCCGGCGTGATAGTCAATATCGAGCAGCGCAACTTTCCCTTTTGCTGAAAGCCAATTCGCCGCGACAGATGCGTTGTTGATAAAGCAATATCCCCCGGCATAATCTTTCCCTGCATGATGCCCGGGCGGACGGCAAAGACCAAATGCTGATCGCTGACTGTTGACCGCTTCTTGTGCCGCATTCAATGCACAGTTGGCAGAAGCAAGCGCGGCTTCATAAGTTGCGCCCATGATACATGCAGATAAATCCATCATGTAGTATCCGGCTTTGCCGAGCAGTGTGCTCGGTACACGCGGCGTTCTTCGCAATGCAAAGGTTGCCGGCAAAAAAGCATTCTGCTCGGGCGCAGCAGCGATCTCGGGGTCAGAGGCCAGCCACTCGGTCCATGCTGAGGCGAGGAATTGAATATACCCTTCATCGTGCGTGGCGTAGATCGGGGCGAGTCCAAAATCCACGGGTGCGATAAATTCCGCCCAGTCCGTTTTTTTTAGCGCAGATAAAATTTTATCCATGCGGTCGGGGTTTTCATAATAAGGCACGCGTTTGCCGCCATCGAAAACTTCAAAAGGCGGATAATGTTTGCGATGTTCTTCAGAGTAAAATATTTTCATGGTAAGACAATTTTACCCGCAAGCGTCTTGGATGACGGAGGAACAATGGAAATATTAGAAGCAATTCATGGAAGACTTACAGTTAAAAATTTAAAACAGGATGTTTTGCCACGTGATCTGATCGAAAAACTTTTAAGTGCAGGCGCTCAGGCTCCCAATCATCATAAAGTGCGACCCTGGCGTTTTGTAGTATTGACCGGAAACGGGCGCAACAAATTAGGCGACGTAATGGCCGCTTCTTTTCTGGAACGTAATCCTGCTACGCCGCCTGAAGGTTTGGATAAACCCCGGGCATTGCCGCTCCGCGCGCCTGTTGTCATTGCCGTTGGCGCAGATAAACCCACCGATACAAAAATAGTTGAAATGGAAAATTTTGCCGCTGCATCTGCCGCTTGTCAGAATATTTTGCTGACCGCTCATGCCTTGGGTTTGGGTGCGATTTGGCGCACTGGTGAATGGGCGTGTGATGCAAAAGTTAAGGAATTTTTGGGCTTTATGTCAGATCAACACATTGTTGGTTTTATTTATGTTGGCTATCCCGATGTAATGCCTGAGCCTTATGTAAGATTAGGGTTTGAAGATAGAGTGACTTGGATGGATTAAAAAATACAGGCTAGAGGTTTTAAACCTCTAGCCTGTATTTTTATCTTCCCAAAACTTTCATCATGAGATCGGGTCTGTCTGTGATGATGCCGTCCACACCCCAGTCAATTAGTTTTTGCATGGTTGCCTCATCATTGATCGTCCACGGCTCAACGGCGAGATTGCGTTCATGTGCGGCTTTTACAAAAGCGGGGGTCATCACTGTGATGCCGCCGGATTCTTCCGGGACTTGTAAAGAATGGAATTTGGGCGAATAAAAACTACCAAGGAAGGGTTTGGTAAGCAGGACGAATACAGTCGTTTCGTTTTTCGCGCTGGACGTGGCTACTTCGGGACATTCTGTGCGGAATTCTTTTAATCTTTCATCATGAAACGAGGCGATCAAAACTTTATTTTGCATGTCATACTTTCGGATCAATTCACAGAATGGTTTGCTCATGGACGCGTTGGTCTTTTTTATCTCGATCGTCATGCGCATGTCAGGAAAGGCCTGAAAGACTTCCTCCATGGTTGGGATACTGATGCCCTGTCCGCGGAAGGGGAAGGTTTTGCCTTCATCTGGTGACCAGTCGTAGCCGGCATCCAAATGTTTGAGTTCGGCCAGCGTCATAGATTCAATGTCGCCTGTGCCGTCTGTGGTGCGGTCTACGGCTTCATCGTGCATGAGGACGAGAACTCCATCCCGGGTGATGTGTACGTCCATTTCGAGCACGTCTACACCAAGGTCGGCGGCGTTTTGAAATGCAAACATTGTGTCTCCAGGCCAAATTCCATCCCCACCTTGATGAGCAATGATAAGCGGATCGTTCAGGTCATTTGAGTAATATGGGTGCTCAGCGACGGGCTTGGAAATCACCCGAACGATAACAAGTAGTGCGAGAATAACCAGAAGAATTTTGTGCCAGACCTTGAATTTCATGTTGAGTCTCCAAAATAAGATTATCGGATTTTACCCCATTCGTTTTATTGATTGACACTGGCAATTATTTCACGTATAAGTGGCGAATACCAAATTTTTTGTGGAGGCGAATATGCTTATATTACGGTTGTTGTCTGAAGGCGGAGAGAGTCCGAACACTACCTTACAGTGGATGTTGTATGTAGGGATAACTTTCTTTTCTTGATGGTCATTGTCGGGTGGTGGGCCAGCTCGAAGAAACAGGATCAGGTTGAAGTCCAGCATGAAGCGCGTAGTCATTCTAAGAAGGATGCCGATGATCTGGTCAAGATCGAAGGGGTTGGCCCCAAGGTTGTGAAAGTTTTAAATGCTGGTGGTATCACAACTTTTGATGAACTTGCTCATGCCAAAATTATGGATGTTCAAAAGATGTTGGATGATGCGGGTTTGCAGATGATGAATCCGGAAGGCTGGATTGATCAGGCAAAACTTGCGGCGAAGGGTGATTGGAAGGCGTTTGAAAAGATGCAGAGTGAATTAAAAGGCGGACGGAAAAAATAAAATTGCTTTTGAGTTCTGCTAAATGTCACTTGATGCAGGTAATTTATATCACTGTATTTAATTTCACAAACGGGATATAATAAATCCCGTTATTCGACATAAAAAACAACTGGAGGTAGAAGATGAAGAAAGTCTTGTTTGCTGTTTTAGTTTTGGCTGCGCTTGCTTTGGCGGCTTGTGGTGGTGGGGCTGCTGTAGCTACTCCCGCTCCTGTTCCTGCTGAATATGCAGGAGTGACCAGTCCTCTCGGTGCCGATGCTGCTGCGGCTGGCGCTGAAGTTTTCAACACCAACTGTGCTTCCTGCCACGGCCCACAAGGTCATGGTGATGGCCCTGCCGGTGCCGCGCTTGATCCGACACCCAAGAATCTTCCTGAACTTATGCCTCTCGTAGGCGATGATTTCCTTTACTGGCGCATTAATACAGGCAAGGAAGGAACTTCAATGGTTGCCTGGAAGGGCGTTTTGACCGATGAGCAGATCTGGCAGGTTATTGCCTACGTCCGCACGCTTAAGTAAGAGATAGACTTGATTTGAAAAATAACGCACTCTGAAAAGAGTGCGTTATTTTTTTGCCGTATAATAGCGCATTCTAAAACTAAAGGCTGCTATATCAAATAATAAAAGGAGATCTTGTTATGCCAATTTCTGCTGGAATTTCTGCGCCTGAATTTGAAATGTTGGATGATACAAATACGCTGCGTAAATTATCCGATTTTCGCGGTCAGAATATTGTGCTTTATTTTTACCCCAAGGATGATACGCCTGGTTGTACAAAAGAAGCTTGTAATTTTCGTGATGATTATTCTGCATATGAAAAGGCCGGGGTGGTTGTGTTAGGCGTGAGTCCGGATTCTGTGGCATCGCATGTTAAATTTAAAAAGAAGTTTCAACTTCAATTTCCGCTTCTTGCAGATGAAGGACATAAAATTTGTGATCTGTATCAGGTGTGGGGGCCGAAAAAGTTTATGGGAAAAGAGTATGAAGGCGTGCTTCGCACCACATTCCTGATCGATGCCGACGGGAACATAAAAAAAGTGTTTGAGAATGTGCGGCCTGCTGAACATAGCGTGGAAATATTAACTGAATTGGGGTTGGGGTGAAAGAAAATTAATTTTTGTATATTTGATTTGATCAGGAATTTGAGGATTTTTCTCAAAAGAGAGCGCGTTTTTTGAAGATGGTAAATAATTGTCAAATGTAATGCCGATGTCGGCTGTTTTCTTGCCATCATCGGTGTACTTTTTTCAATTATTTCATGGCCGTCTTGTTAAAGAAGTAGTGTACAAAGTCAGTGGTAAATAGTGACATTTGTTCAAGTCTTTGGTATAGTAGGCAGGTTGTGAAAATAGTGACAATTCATACTAAATTAGTCTTATTTCTTGGACATAGTGAACTTTGGGGTTAATTTCCCCGTTGAAATTTCATCAGGAGAGAGCATATGCGACACTTTGTGATTGTGGGAATTTTGGTCATTGTGACGGCCATTCTCACTTACGTCGGTCTGGACTCTGTAGGGCTTTTGCCTGTTGAGGCAAGTGCTCAAGCAGTTTCGATTGACTGGCTGTGGAATTGGCAGGTTGTTGCCATATCATTTTTGTTTTCGTTGATTGTTGTGCCCATGGCGTACAGTCTGGTTGTTTTTCGCCGCCGCAAAGGTGACACCACTGATGCGGAACATATTGAAGGGAATACAACTCTGGAAATTGCTTGGACGGTGGTGCCGCTTATCATCGTGGTGATCTTTGCGTATATGGGCGCTTATTCACTCGGGGAGATTAAGCGTGTTGATCCCGATGCAGTGATCATCAAGGTTAAGGCTCAGCAATTCCAGTGGACATTTGAATACCCTGAATATGGCATTATCAGCACTGAGTTGCATTTGCCGGTGAACCAGCAGGTCGTTCTAAAGATGGAAGCGGTGGATGTGATCCATTCATTCTGGGTACCGGAATTTCGCATTAAGCAGGATGTTGTGCCTGGACGTGTTACTGAATATCGAGTCACCCCAAATTTAGTTGGCTTATACAAGGTGAGATGTGCTGAACTGTGCGGGTCGGGGCATGCCGTGATGGAAGGTCTCGTGGTAGTAAGTGAAGAGGCAAACTACGAGAAGTGGCTTGCCGAACAACAAGCCATTGCCGCTGCAGCTCAGACTCCCGAGGGACAAGGTAAATTATTGGTTGTTAAAAACGGATGCGGTGGTTGTCACTCGATCACAAGTACGCCGCTTCCCAGTGCGCCAACCTGGTTTGGGCTTTTTGGCTCAAACGTAGAATTGGCTGACGGTTCTACTGTTGTTGCGGATGATGCCTTTTTGACCGAATCCATTGTGGATCCCACGGCGAAGGAAGTAAAAGGTTTCTCGCCTTCCACCATGCCGCCGTATGTTCTGACAGAAGAAGAAGTTGCAAATATCATCGCGTACATTAAGACGCTGAAATAGTTTTGCTGGAGGATTTTTTATAATGAAGCGTTTCTTTTCTATACCACTAGTGCGCGGATTGGTCTGGTTTGTCGTGGGGCTTCTTGCAGGTGCCGCGATTGTGACAGGCATCCGCGCCGTAATGGGGTTGGAACTTTTTGGTACCAGAGGCTTTACTGAGCCTGCCTGGGTTTTTGGTGGATTTGTTGCCACGCTTTCATTTCTTGCTGGTCACGGTGTAATGAGTGATTGGTTTAAAGTCTGGAGAGGCGAGGAAGTATCTGAGCATCATGAGGATCCGGAAGGCTGGTTGAAATATCTTGGCCCATCCTTGGACCATAAAGTGATTGGCATTCAATACACGATTACGGCTCTTTTGTTGCTGGTAGTCGGCGGTGTGTTTGCATTGATCTTCCGCACGGAATTGGCATTTGAAGGAATGCAGTTCCTAAGTATGGATCAATACAATACGTTGATGTCTTTGCACGGCATGGTGATGATCGTTTCGATCCTGCTTGGTATTGCCGGGTTAATGAATTATCTCGTGCCTTTGTTGATCGGTGCGCAGGATATGGCATTTCCTCGTTTGAATGCCTTCTCCTATTGGATCGCCGTACCCGCTGCTATTTTGCTGCTCATGAGTATGCCTTTGGGTGGCGTGGAAACAGGCTGGACGGGATACCCGCCGTTGTCTGCGAGTCTCAACAAACTCGGACAGCAGATGTTTTTCCTTGGCGTATTTGTTGCTGGCTGGTCATCCATTCTTGGCGGTTTGAACTTGATCGTTACCGTTGTTCGGATGTGTGCAAAGGGTATGGTCGCTTTCCGTATGCCGATGTTTGCCTGGGCGTCCATTGCTACTTCGCTTATCTCCCTGACTGCCACCCAGTTGATCGGACTTTCGTTTCAATTGGTGATGTTCCAGCGTTTGTTTGGTATGGGATTTTTTGACCCAGCAAAAGGCGGAAATCCGGTGCTGTTTCAGCATCTTTTCTGGTTTTACTCACACCCTGCTGTATATGTGTTTATTTTGCCGGGGTTGGGAATCATCTCCGAATTGCTGCCAGTCTTTGCCCGCAAGCCGCTATTTGGTTATCGTTGGATCGCCATGTCTTCGCTTGGCATCGCATTGGTGGGCTTCCTGGTTTGGGCGCATCACATGTTCACTTCCGGCATGAATGAATACCTGCGGGTGCCATTCATGTACAGCACCCTGCTCGTCGCTGTTCCCACAGGTGTTAAATTCTTCTCATGGGTTGGGACGATCTGGAGAGGTAAGCTGCAAACCTCCACACCGATGCTTTTTGTGCTCGGTGGGATCGTTGTCTTTTTGATGGGCGGTCTTTCCGGCCCCCCAAACGCCACTGTTTCCACTGACCTTCATCTTCATGATACATATTGGATCGTGGGACATTTTCACGATACGATGTTCGGCGGGTTTGTATTTCCGTTTTTTGCGGCTTTATATTTCTGGTTCCCCAAAGCTACTGGCCGCCGTATGAATGAAAAGCTGGGACAACTTCATTTCTGGCTAATGACCCCGTCATTCTTTGTGTTGACCCTTGGAATGATGCGCATCGGTCTGCTGGGAATGCGCCGCCGTATTGCAGATTATGATCCCGCTTTGGGATTCGAGATGTCGCATATTGTCCTCACTATTGCTGCGTTTTTGATCGCTCTTTCTGTGTTGATCTTCTTGATCAATCTCGTTCAGAGTATCCGTAACGGCGAAGTTGCAACTGGCAATGTGTGGAACTCACGCTCACCTGAGTGGCAGGTCCCATCTCCAATGCCTGCCCATAACTACGATCAGCCGTTCGAGGTTGTTGGCGAACCGTACGATTACGGTTTGGCTGGTTCAAAATATGTTGAATTTATTGCCTCTGCGAAAAGCAAGCATTAATAAAAGGGGAGGAGTGATATGACACACACACAAGATAAATCTGCCGCTTTTGGCCTGGGCGTGGTGATTTTTATTTATCTGGCCGTCCTGACAGCGCTCGAATGCTTTGTCGCTGTTACTTTTGAAGCAATTTCCATTTTAGTGGTGATTGCTCTTGTCAAAGCCGCCCTCGTTATGTATTACTACATGCATATCTATCAGTTGAACGCTGAAAACGAGGGTGACGAAAATTCCTACGCATTCAAGACAGGTACAAACCGTTTTGGCCTGTGGTTATTCCTGCTTTCCGACGCGTTTGTTTTTGGCGGTTTGCTGGTTATGCGTTTCAATCTGCTCGCGATGACCCGCCCGCATCTCAATCAAACTCTTGGTTTGATCGTGACGGCCGTTTTGCTCATTTCCTCCTTCTTTATGAATCGCGGCGAAACAGCCATGGCTCATGGCGATCGCAAGGGGTTCCTTAGGAACACTGCCATCACCTTTGTTCTTGGTTTTATATTCTTGATCGGTGTGGTATTCGTGGAATGGAGACTGGCCGCCGAAGAAGGGCTCGTTGCCAGCTTTGGAAATACAACCGTTGGCCCGCAGGGCGCAGTCTTCTACATGATGACGGGAATGCACGCCTTTCACGTTTTTACAGGTTTGATATTCCTTGCTCTTGTCTGGAATAATGCGCGCAAAGGCAGCTTCTCTGCTGAAAGACATTGGGGTGTCGAAGCGGCCACCATCTACTGGCACTTTGTAGATCTCGTCTGGATTTTCTTCTACCCTGCCTTATACTTGATCGGAAAGCTTTCCTAGCATAAATAGGAATTTTCCGCATATTCTGGTATAAGTGAATAGAAAAAGAAGCGAGCGGGGCGGCCAAACGGTCGCCCCGCTTTTTGAAGGATTAATAACAATGGACAAGAAAATATTTTTTGTTGGACTTGCCGCTCTGGCATCCGTTGGGCTTGCGATATTACTGACAGTGATATTTACGAAACCCGCCAGCTTTCGAGGAACAGAATATGCAGAACCATTTCTGCCCGCTCCCGAAGTTGAGCTGCTTCGTTCAACTGGTGAAACTTTTCGATTGAGTGACCAAAAGGGAAAAGTGGTTTTACTTTTTTTTGGATATACTTCCTGCCCTGATATTTGCCCGACCACACTCGCTGAACTAAAAATGGTCATGGATGATCTGGGAGATAAAACCCAATCGGTTGATGTGGTTTTTGTTTCAGTGGATCCAGAACGTGACACCCCTGAAAAAATTCAAAAATATGTTGAACATTTTAACAAGCAGTTTATAGGGTTAAGCGGCTCGATCGAAGAACTTGATTTGATCTGGAACAAATACGGAGTCACTCGTGAAGTAACAGAATCTGATTCTGCTTTTGGCTATATTGTTAATCACTCGGCGCGTGTTTATTTAATTGACCCAAATGGCAATCTGCGGCTCTCCTATGGATTTCAAACTCCAGTGGAGGATATTGTGAGTGATCTTGAAGTTTTGTTGAAATAACTTTCCATGAAAGAAAAAAATATGAATTTCGCACGAAAGACAGTTGCTTCTCGAATCGTCATCTCCATGCTGGCTGGTCTGTTGATCGGAGCCGCCATCAACGAGATCTCATTTTTATTTTTGCGTGAGAGCGCCCGCGCTCCAAGAGTGATCGAGCTTGTGATCCCTGATGGAACAGCAGAAAAAGTTGCCCGCGGCGAAGCTCCGCCAACGATTCCCACCTCGATGACTTTTGTTGTAGGTGATACTTTGTTGGTAAAGAATGATGACAAGTCTAATCACGAACTTGGCCCGCTGTGGATTCCTGCCGGCACTTCTGCGAGCCTGTCTTTGGATGCGGCTCAATCCTACGCCTTTGATTGCTCATTCCAACCCGGACAGTACTTTGATCTTGATGTGCGTGAAGCGCTCACGGCGGGTACACGTCTGTATGGGATCTTGTTTTCAGGTATCCCGCTTGGTATTCTGATCGCGCTTTATGCGCTCATTGCTCCTGCAAAGAAAAAAGCGCTGATATAAGTTTCTGAAGGAAAAGATGATTTTAAAAAAAATGTTTGGCCGTGGATGGTTGATCGCCACTTTACTTGTTTTTACAGGAACAGCAATTTGTATACGACTTGGCATCTGGCAGTTGGATCGTCTTGAACTACGCCGTGCATTCAATGCCCAGGTCGAATCCATGCGCGCTGCGGATATGTTGGATTTGAATCAAGATATACCCGTTGATATTGCTTCCATGGAATGGCGCGCGGTGACGGTCACTGGCGAATATGATTTTGAGAATCAGACCGCCTTGCGGAATCAATATTACAGCGACCAATACGGATATCATCTCATTACTCCGCTTCTTTTCAACGAGACATCTGTTCTGGTGGACCGCGGCTGGATCCCCGCTGACGGAAATGCATCGCCTGCTGATTGGCGCAAGTATGACGAAGCGGGGCAGGTAACGCTCACAGGACAGATCAGGCTTGGGTCGGGCAAACCAGCTTTCGGCGGAGTCGCGGATGCGCTGCCTGAGACAGGGCAATCTCTTCTCGTGTGGAATAATCTGGATGTGGCGAACATCTCAAAGCAGAATCCTTATCCGCTTTTGCCTGTGTATATTCAACCAAATGTTGATGAAACAGATGTTGAGCCGCCGATTGCATATCAGCCGGTTGTTGAATTAACAGAAGGTTCACATTTTGGTTATGCTTTACAATGGTTCACGTTCGCGACGATCTTGTTTGTCGGTTATCCCTTTTATTTAAAAAAACAGGAATAGACATGAAGTATTCTCTCAAATCTTCTTTTTCTCGTTTGATATTGGCACTATTTGCAATGGTTTTACTTTTAACAATTGTTGGGCGTATTGTCACTGTGACAGGTGCGTGGGCATATTGTGTTGGCTGGCCTGTGTGTGTGCCAACCGAACCTTTGGGCTATTTAAAACTCGCACATCTTGCGTTGGTGGGTGTGTCTTCCATTTTTATGGTACTGGTGTGGCGCAAGGCGTGGCGCGAACAGCGTGACCAAAATTTGCTTTTACCATTAACCACTGTGACCGGCGTTTTATTTTTAGGCCAGGCGTTTATTGGTGCAATTGAAGTGACGCGCAATTATCCGTTACATTTGGTGGTGTTGCATACGATGACTGCCATTGCATTATGGATTTCATTAAGCGTGCTGGTTTTTGCTTCTGGCGTGCTGGCAAAGGATGCAACTGAGGTTGTGAAGCTGGATTTCCGTCAGCGTATGAAGGATTTCTTTGTTTTATCAAAACCATTGATCGTGGTTTTGCTTTTGGTTACAACCTATAGCGGTTTGGTGGCAGGCAGTCAGGCCTGGCCGTCTGCTGAGCTTACGTTTTGGACCTTGCTGGGCGGCACGTTTGCGGCGGCTGGTTCCAGCGCTTTGAATCAGTATATTGACCGTGAGTTGGATAAGAACATGCAGCGTACTGCGAAGCGTCCGTTGGCAGACGGGCGTTTGACCGCCGCTGAAGGGTTGTCCTATGGGTTGGCGCTTTCTTTGATCAGTTATTATGTGATGGCGGGTTTTGTGAATTTGCTCGCGGCTTTGCTTTCACTCGCGGGTATTTTCTACTATGTTATTTTTTATAGTGTGATGCTTAAGAAGGCTACTGTACAGAATATTGTGATCGGCGGCGGGGCGGGTGCTATTCCGCCGATGGTAGGGTGGGCGGCTGCGACTGGTCATTTGGGGCTGGCGGCGTGGATTCTTTTTGCGATCGTTTTCATGTGGACGCCGCCTCATTTCTGGGCTTTGGCGATTGTGCGCATGAAGGATTATGAAAAGGCGGGTGTGCCGATGATGCCGGTTGTGCATGGCGAAGAAAGAACACGCAGGCACATTCTGGTGTATACGATTGAGCTGATCGCAGTCACTTTATTGCTTCCGATCTTTAATTTGGCCGGGACGGTCTATTTGATATCCGCTTTGGTGCTTGGTGGTTTCCTGCTTTATGCGGCGTGGCGTGTTTTCAAAGTGGGTGGAAACAAGGTCGCCTGGACAATGTACCGTTGGTCGAGCATGTATCTGGCGTTTATCTTTTTGGCAATTATGATCGATGCGGTTGTGTAGCGATCATTTTAGCATTTTGTTTTTTGTGTAACATGACTCACCCCGAAATTAAGGTTTCGCGGGTGAGTTTGTTTTTAAGAGAAAATGGGACGCACGCAAAGCGAAACGCTGAAAATGCGGATTTTTTGTCCTGTTCCGCGTCCATCCGCGTTCGTCAGCATCCCATTATTAAATTTGGGGCGTGTTATGTTTATTTATGATTTATGGAATCGAAGGGCACTGATTACGCTGATTAGTTAAGGTTCTTTTCTGAGATAGAGATAAAGCCTGATGTCGTCCAATAT
This sequence comes from Candidatus Villigracilis proximus, assembly GCF_016717045.1. Classification (NCBI taxonomy): domain Bacteria; kingdom Bacillati; phylum Chloroflexota; class Anaerolineae; order Anaerolineales; family Candidatus Villigracilaceae; genus Candidatus Villigracilis; species Candidatus Villigracilis proximus. Next base: position 69,245 of record NZ_JADJUO010000012.1, read on the forward strand.
TTCTGTTGATGCGAGCGTAAAGTGATCATTTAAATATTCGATGTCTGGATGGGACTGAAACCCTTGCGCTGTGAATTCGTCGATGGATTGCTTGAAGATGATGTACCATACTCTTGAGGCGCTTGTAGCGGCAGTTTCAATGTCTTTTTGATATTCCAAATGTAATATGTTTCGTGTGGCAGGAGAAAGTGTGTCGGTGGAACTTCCTGGTGGATCGATGATGAAGAATTGAGGCAGGCTGCGGTTGAAATAAAATGATGGCAGGTAGGTGAGTTTACTCGAATGAACGATAATGTCGCCTTGTTTTAGTCTGTCTGTGAGGCTTTGATGCAGAGCCGGGTATGGTGCGTATGGGAAACCCTTATAGATGACATGTTGCGAGAATCCAATTCCGGCAGAGATAAAAATTAATGCGAAGGCAAAGACTTGAATTGGAGCAGGGCATTTGGTTTTTGTGAATGCCCAGGCGAGCCAGATACAGAAAATTGCATGGGATGGTAATAAGGCTCGCTCTACATATAGGGGCGAAATTTGCGATGCAAGCCAGAGTAATAATGGCGGCGTGAATGAAAGATAAGCGAGCCAAAGTCCGCTTTTTTCTTTCGGCATGCGATACGTCTGAAAGGATGCAAGTGCGATGGTTAATGTTGCGAGCAGCAATCCGGGCAGGAGTAGATTATTTGGGAGCGGCAGGTGTGGGAGGTAAAGCAGGAAGAGTGTAAAGATTTTTTCAAGTCCCGGTTTTTCGATCCAAAAACTGGATGTGACTTTTGAAAGCTGTGCGGGAAGTTGAGTCAGCCACGGGGAGTAAATGATCAGTGCGGCGAATCCGGCTGCGGTTAATGAGCGAAGCGTTTTCCAGTCGCGTTGAAAGATCGGGGTGAGGGCAAGCGGGATTAAATAAAATGCAGCGAGGTTGTGAGTATATTGTGCGAGTGCGGCTGCGATGCTGAATGGAATCCACTGGCGTTTGAGAAAGGTCAATGTTGCGAGAGAAAGCCAGAAGGTTAGAAAAACATACATGCGGACTTCCTGCCCATAGTGAATTTGAAAAGGGAGGATGGCCGAAAGCAGCGCGGCTGTAAGCGCAGTGGGCGGGCCAAATAAATGATTCGCAATTTGATGGATACATAATACGATTCCGAGTGAAAGAATAACGGAAAGCTATCCGAACCGAAACAAGCGAATTACCAAAAATGGATCCAGCCCCAGAGCATGAAGTAATATGCGGGTGGATGTTCTTCCGCGGCGGAGGAATCGGCATCTGCGGCAAGTGTGCCATTGAGAATTGCGGTCGGTCCCTGTTCAGCCAGCAGAATGGAAAATGCCTCATCGTACCAAATGGGCCGCGAGGCAATCCCGGCAAGCCGGATGATTAAGGCAAGGGCTAGAATAAAGATAAGTTTTGTTTTTTTGTTTTGCAGTAAAGAGTACATCATGATCGAGTTTTTGCTTGTGCTATTTTACTTGTGTAAAATGACGGCTGTGTCGTCTTCGTATACAACTCGCCATTGCTGGTCGTTTTCCAAGGTTAGCGCCAGTGGGGAGTTGCTTTCTATGATCGTCCATTCAATGTTGTGCTGTTCAAAAATTTCCTGCCAGCCATCTGTCAGTGTGAGTATGATTTCATATTGCATGGTGACCTCTCCCGTGACATCTGCCATGCTGTCGATGAAAGTTAATTGCTCCGGCCATAGATGGAATGCTATATAGCCGCCCCAGTTTAGATCGTTATACATTTTTCCTTGTTGCGGATTTTTTTTCAGCCATTCAACTGCTTGAACTGGAAACATGGGCTGAGTAAATTGATAGAAGATCTGTGCAAAACTGTTGGTGATTACGAAGGTGCTCAAAATGACCGTGGCGGTTACAGGCCATAATATTCCTGTGATCCTGCGTTCCACGTTTTGAAGTGTCAGTTCGAGTCTTTCTACGAGACGGATCTTCTTTGTTTCAGAAAGAGTTTCAGCCAATACAAATGGAGCGACTATGCCGTATAGGTGAATGTTGCGGACGGCGATCAAGCTCATGGCGCTGAAGCCTGCCAGCAGCAACCCTTGTGCTGCGGATAGTTTTTCTTTTTTGATGGCTAGCAAGAAAATGGAAATGACAAGCAGTCCTAAAAGTATGCGCATTTCGGGCGTTTGAAAGTTGGGTGTGTTGGCTTCCAGCATGCGTGACATTAAGTATTGATTGTTTACAAAGCCTAATATGCCAACCCATGGTCCGACGCCGCCGGGATTTAATAAACTTGCCAAGGCAGATAATATCAACGCCAGCCAGATGTTCTTTCCGATGTCAGAAGTTGTGCTTGTGCGGTCGAGCAGGTAATCCATTGTCCAACCGACAGAGTATGCGAGCAGGACGAGGATCCCGGCGATAAATTCACCATGCAAATTGCTCCACAATAACATTAAGACCGGGAACCTCCAGAGTGGAATTTTTTTGCCGCGCCGCAGATCATCTGACCAGATAAGCCAGATCGCCAGTAAAAGCATGGACATTAAATGGGGTCGTGTGACCCAGTTTATGGATGTTGCAAATGCGCCCCAGGCTACGATGATCAATACTGGAATGCGGAGGTTTACCCTTGTTGATAAATTGCTGTAGATCAGGGTAAATGTGGATGCGATCAAGAGCGCGGAAAGTGCAATAACGCCAGCCAGACCCGTGTATAAATAGGTCACATAAAGAATTAAATCCGAAAGCCACTCAGAAGCATGTGAAACACTGTGTTGATTTAAATAAGGATGGATGAATAACTCAGTGGTGGGGACAGTTTGGTTTTCAAGGCTGTATTTCCCGGTTCAGAGATGACGCGGAAAATCACCGTCCAGATTGAGCATTCGTTGTCCCAGCAGAAGGACTGCTAAAAAATCGAAATAAAGAAAATATCCTGCAGCCTTGGCAGGAGTCGTAGAGGGAGGTTTGATTTCATGTGGATTCTCGTTATTTAAGTCTGGTATTTAATATGCTCAAAAAGAAACTGGCAAAGAATGTTTGAAACCCCAGCGTAAATAGCACTGCGCCTGGAATAACAAGCCGCATGGAGAATGTCGGATCAATATTACCGAAAAGATTTTCACCCCAGTAAATTAGCGCTCCAACCGAGCTGACGAATCCGAGCAGGATCATACCCAAACTGATCACAATGCCTTTTTCCAGACCGATATTTTTTACGAATTTATCTGTTAGATCATCTTTTGGCAATAGATTTGCGTTGACGCCAAAGACATAAGTGAAAAGGGAGAAAAGAACGGCTTGAACTCCCAGAATGATCAGGAACGCGGCATACATCAGGGTATTGATATCCAGGGTGATTCTTCCAATGTGCCTTGGCCCGCCAAGCAGGAACGCCGAGAGGAGAATGCCCAGTACGGTCAGTACGATGCCCGGGTAAAAGAATAGCCAACGCGGGCTGTAAAGCAGCAAAAATCTTAAGTGCCTCCAGCCATCCGTCCAGGTGCGGAGATGCGGCGGACGTGTGCGTCCATCGGGATATAAAATAGTAGCAACTTCCTTTATTTTCAAGCCGCGCATGGTGGCTTTTACGATCATCTCGCTGGCAAACTCCATGCCGGTGGTTTGCAGATTGAGTTTCAATATTGCATCTTTTCTGAAGGCGCGCAATCCGCAGTGGAAATCTCCGATGTCACTTTTGAAAAATAGCCGCGCGATGCCGCTCAACACAGGGTTGCCCAGATAGCGATGGAGAAAAGGCATCGCACCGCGCATAATTCCGCCCTTGAATCGATTTCCCATCACGAGGTCACAGCCTTCGTCTAGCGTGTTGATAAAATCCTGCAAATTGGAAAAATCATAGCTATCATCTGCATCCCCCATGATGATGTAATCACTTTGTGCCGCTTCAAATCCGCCCATTAACGCGCTTCCATATCCTTTTTGACTTACGTGAATCACCCGCGCTCCTGCGCGTTCGGCGATTTCCTGTGAGCCGTCTGTACTGCCATTGTCTGCGACAATGATTTCGCCGATGATCTTTTCAGCCGCGAAAAAATGTCGTGCTTTTTTTATGCATATTTCCAGGGTTTCTGCTTCGTTCAGGCAGGGCATTACGATGGTGATACGTGGTGTGGTTTTCATATTTGATCGCCCGTTTTTTCGCTCTAAATGAAGTGGACTTAAAAAGAAGTTGCGCAATTGTAGCAGAAAAACAGCCCCTGATATTTCATCAGAGGCTGTTTTATCTTTTATTTATTCGCCTAAATAATCGCGTAATTTTCTGCGAATAGACGGGTGGCGTAGGCGGCTTAGGGCTTGTGCTTCGATCTGTCTCACACGTTCACGTGTGACGCCCATCTTGCGGCCTACTTCTTCGAGGGTGTAGGCTTGTCCATCGAGCAGGCCGTAACGCAATTGCAAAATACGGACTTCGCGCGGCGGCAAGCCGTTTAACACTTCGCCGAGGTGTTCACGCAATAGGTTATAGGTGGCGGTTTCATCGGGTGGTGGAGCCTCATCGTCTTCAATGAAGTCGCCGAGCACAGAATCTTCTTCGTCATCTGTGGGTGTTTCCAGTGAAAGCGGACGGCGCGCCACCTGAATCATATTTTCAACTTTTTTGGGCGGCACATCCAGCGCAACGGCTAACTCGTCCACGCTGGGCTCACGGCCAAGGCGTTGTGTGAGTTGATGTTGCACACGCAGGAGTTTGTTGATCTGGTCTCCCATGTGTACCGGCACACGGATGGTGCGTCCCTGATCGGCGATGGCGCGCGTCACTGCCTGACGAATCCACCAGGTGGCGTAGGTTGAGAATTTATAGCCGCGATGATAATCAAATTTATCTACCGCACGGAACAGACCAATATTGCCTTCCTGAATCAAATCCAGGAAAGGTACGCCGCGTCCCATATATTTTTTGGCAACCGAGATCACAAGGCGTGAGTTGGCAGTGATGAGATGTTCACGTCCGGCCCAGCCATCTTCAATGGCCTGACGAAGTTCCATTCTACGTTTAGGGGCAACGTTGCCATGCGCGAGTTCTTCACGGGCGGTACGTCCGCGTTCAATGCGCTGGGCCAATTGCACTTCTTCCACAGCTGTCAACAGCGGCACACGGCTGACCTCTTTGAGGTACAAGCCAATCGTGTCATCGGTGTCAATGTTTGCCAGATAATCATCGAGTGAAAGATCAGGCGCTTCGGGTTCTGCTTCGCCGCTTTCTTCCACCGCAACCAATTCATCTTCTGTTGGTTCGGGCATGACCGGGTCTTCCATGAAAGGAATGCCCGCGCTTAAGAGCGCCGAAAATGCTTCTTCGAGTTGTTCCACATCCTGCTCTGCTTCAGGGAAGAAGTGCAAAATGTCATCAAGTGTTACATATGATTTTGGCGGCCAAGTTCTATCAGCCGCGCTATAGCAGGGAATTCTTCTTCGTCGTCAACAATCAAAATTTTCTCTACATCCATTAATACATCCAACTTTCAAGAATTTTTTATAAACACAATGCAAAATCAGAATACACTTTTTTAACATCAAAAGCAATACTTTGCCACTTTTCAGATGCTTTGCAATGCTGTTGTATTACGGCTGTCTGAATATTCGTCCAGACAGCCGTAATTGAAATCACCTTTTAGGGCGTTGGGGTTACGGGCACTTCGGGCGTAGACTCTGCTTCAGTAGCAGGAACAGGCGTCTCGGTCGCTGGAAGCGGGGTGGGCGTTGGAGTATTCAAATAGGGCGGAAAAAATCCGAGCTGCAATAGTGAGTCGATTCCGCTTAAGTCTGTGATCGCCATTTGATCTTTATCAATGCGCACATAGTAGCCGCTGTTGGTTGGTGTGCTGTCTCCAATTTCAAGCGTATGTGTTTTGCCGCCGTCAAATACAATTGTGATCGTGAAGGCGGGATTTTCCAGACCAAAGATACCGGGTTTTCCATTTTCTATTGGACTCAGAATTCGTAAGGCGGATATTTGACTCGCGGCCGCTTCAGCCAGTCCCTGATTTGCTTCTGCTTCAATAGGCAGTTCCACCGCCCAGACATTTTCTGAGTTACGTGCAATTCTGACGGTTTCGCCGCCTTCAGCAGGTTTGACTTCAATGCTCGCAGGAATGCCCTCTGTTGCCGCAAACATGACAACAGGTGCGCTTACCGGAGTTTCATCAACAACGAGGGTAGCCGGATCCTGCTCGCGATTAATATAAAAGGTGAAGCCGATCAATACAGCCAGGACAAGGATGGTGATCCATGTGCCAGCGCGGAAGAGAGGCCGCTCTTGTTTTATGATCGATGACTCTTTGCGTGTTGCAATTGCTTTTACTTTTGTCTTTGCTGCCTTTGCAGGCGCGGCGGCGCGGGCTGGTGTTTTTTGTAGATGTTGTTTTGCCTGCCATGGTTTAGCCCCTTCCTTCGGCGCGAGAGCCACGAAGAGACGCCAAAGAATACTGCGAGTCCGGGGAGGACAAAGATCGTCAGGATCACCATGAGAACGAGCTGCCAGTTTTCGACCGGCTGGAGAGTGCGTGTAATTGGCTGGGGCGGATTGATGTTGATCAGGTTTTCCTGTTCGGCTGCCCAGTCTACTGAGTTGATGAACATGTTGCCGTTGCCGTATGCATCGAAGATTTCATCGGTGGCAAAAATGGAATTACCAAAGACGATTACGCGTCCTTTTGTGGCAGTGTTTTCGCCAGCCACAGCCAGATTTAATGGTCCGGGGATGTCGCTTTCCGAGAAAGCGGGTGTTTCCTCCGCGACAAGTTCCGTTTCACCCCACGAATTTTCTGTGGTCATGATGATGCCGGTTTGGACAATGTTTTCCTTTGGCTCGCCAATGCTGATACTTCGCGCTTGCGGGAGGATCACAATGTAATTTTCGGTCAGGTTTTGTGTAATAGGATGGTCATTGTATTGCGATGAGACCGCCTGGAATGGGTTCTGTGTGTTCACCAGATCGATGACTACATCGTCATTCAGCGTGATGCCCCAGTCGGAAGTTAAATATTTTGCGAGAGGGTCAGGGGTGGCACCAAACTCAGTGGAGATCAATGGGTCTTCCATCACGACCAGCGCGCCGCCTGCATCGACATATTTTTTGAGCAGGGCAACCTCTCCGCTGCTGACGGGTTTCATTGGCCCGGCAATGATGATGGCAAGCGCATCTTCAGGGATGCTGTTGGTGGAGATCAAATCGAGTGTGTTGACCGTGTAATTCTTTGATTCAAGTGTTCTTTTTGCAACCGAGAAACTGATTTCACCTGATTCGAGTGGAGGCTCGCCATGTCCTTGCAGGAAGTACACTGTGCGTGCTTCAGGGCTGATCAGGCGGATGATGGTTATGGTCAGTTCGCTTTCACTGGCAAAGGATGCGATCTCTTTTGTTTCGCCCATTTGCAGCAATATCTTTCCGTCGCCGGTGACGCCTGCTTCACGCGCAGCGACTGGGTCGAGGTCTGGGTTTACAAAGCGATAGTCAAATTTGCCATTGCTGTTGGTCTTGAATTTCAACAGTAATTCTTCTGCACTGCTGGGGTCAAGGCTTGTGGTATAGAATGCAATGGCTGTGACTTTGTCCGGCAGAGTTGCGAGGGTTTTCAGAGTTTCAGGAGCAAGCGTGTTCGTTTGGTCTTCGGTCATATCCCATGGGGCGCCGAGAAAACCCGGATTTTGAAAGGCAAGCACATTAACTACGATAATGATGCCGAGAAATGCCAGGGTGATGATCAGCGAATTGGAACCGTAGCGTGCCTGGCGTCCGGAAAGGAAACGGCGGATCGTGTCAGGCATCAAAAGCGCGTATGCCAGAAGTCCAATTAAAGTGAGGGCTGCACTGATCTGCAATGCCAGATTGATCGTATCTGGATTTTCGGGAGTGAACATTTCTGCTGCGGCCATTCCTTTAACGACACCGATCAGGCCGGTTGAAACACAGGCGATCAGGGCAACGATCAGGCCGATAACGGCGTATTTCGCGTTTGGATTTTTCTTATTTTTTGGAGCCATTAGCGCCATCTCCGAATTTCAATTGCGGTGGAGCCGGTGAACAGGCCCAGCGCAGTCAGACTTAGAAAATAAACAATATCTCCAAGATTTATGGTTCCACGATTCATGGAGTTGAAGAAGTGTGTGCTAAAACTAAGATAGTCGAAAAACTCTCCGCCTTTTTGCAGTAAGCTGGCCGGAATGCCTATGAAAAAAGTCAGGAATATGAACAGGCCAAAGGTAATGAAGAATGCGGCGAATTGATTGGTGAAAATGGCTGAAATGCCCACGCCGAGCGCGATCAATGTGCTGGCGAAAAGCATAAGCCCGAGATACGATGAAAGCACTACGCGCCAGTCAAGCCCGGGGGAAATAAAATTGTCCATAATGATCGGGTAGACCAGAGTCACGGCTGTCAGTGTTAGTACATACAGGAAAGCACCCAACCATTTGCCGACCACCAGTTCAATATCTCGTACTGGCGCAGTGAGCATTAGTTCGAGCGTGCCCATGCGGGCTTCATCTGAGATCAAGCGCATGGTTAGGATCGGAATGGAAATCGTGAGAAGAAATGAAAACCACCAAGTGATCTGTTCATTGGTGGGGGCGGGGCCGCCATACAGGGCCTGTCCTGAGCTGAAGAACATGATGGCTGAAAAATAAACGCCAAGGATCAGCAGGATCACAAATCCGATGACATACGCCAGCGGACTGCTAAAGTAATTATCGTATTCGCGTTTTGCGATAGTCCAAATATTTCTCATGAGTTCCTCTTATTTCTTTTTGGAGTCGGAGCCAGTGAGTTCGAGGAAGATTTCCTCAAGGCTCATACCGAGCGGGCGTAATTCGATCAGATCGTAGCCTGATTTAATGACCTGCTTGGCAACCTCGGGACGAACATCCTTGCCGGAGGCAAACTCAAATTCAACAGAGCCATCTTCCTTGGTTTCCACACCTTGTACACCTTTAACCAGTTTGACGGTTTTCGCAAGTTCATCGGCTTCACCGCGTACACGCAGCATGACACGTTCCGCACCGATCAGACGAGCCTGTAGATTCTCAGTCGTATCTTCCGCGACGATCTTGCCTTTATTGATAATAAGTACACGGTCGCAGATATTTTGGGCTTCGTTCAAAAGATGGGTTGAAAGTAATACAGTGCGTTCCTTGCCGATCTCGCGGATCAACTCACGGACTTCCACAACCTGGCCTGGGTCAAGGCCAATCGTGGGCTCATCAAGGATCAACACTTCGGGTCTGTGCATCAATGCCTGGGCAAGCCCAACACGCTGGCGCATACCCTTTGAAAGGTTACCGATATATCCATTGGCGCGATCGCTCAAGCCAACTCGATCCAATACTTCATCTACACGGTCTTCCACATTCGGGATTCTGCGCAGGTCACCCATAAACTTCAAATAATCAAAAACAACCATGTCTGTATACAGCGGCACGGTTTCAGGCAGATACCCTACACGTTTACGAACCTCAAGCGATTCTTCCACCACATCATAGCCAGCCACGATCGCTTCGCCATCTGTAGGCGGCATGTAACCGGTCAGGATGCGCATGGTTGTGGTTTTCCCAGCGCCGTTTGGGCCGAGAAAGCCTACGATCTCACCTTGCTGGGCATCGAAGCTCAGGTTGTGAATGGCGCGGCGCGCGCCGTAGTCCTTTGTGAGACCACTAACTTTGATCATTGCCTCTCCTTGCAATAAGATTTAATAAAATGGGTTTTTGCCAAACAAAAGGCACAGCCTGTAGGCGGTGCCTTTTCATTTATGACTGCTGATTACTATACAATATCTCGTCTCGCAAAGTCAAGCGGGTATGCATCTTCTAATCTAATCTTAATATTCAAAATGGCCGATGCACGACAAAATTCTATCAAACAGATGCCGCCACATAGAACCTTCAGCAGACATAATTTCTGTGGATGTTGACCCGTTTACTAAGATTCACTGCATAGCAGACATTTTGTGACCTGGCAACGCTGACCAAATATAATTCCGCTTCAATCGGGACTTTGTGCAGGGTACGGCGACACCAGTTGACCGCCAGGGCAGGCATGTATTCAAGCAGGTTGACGCGTTAAAAGTCTTTTGACTTTGAGAAAGCCGTGGCCGAAAACATATGGTTATTGCAAAGCCCGTTGACAGACTCTTGGTTTTATGGGGTAGTCTCAACGGCTCAACTCGAAAAGTGCGAATTGAGCAAGTTTTCGCGGCACTCAATAAAAAATTCGCGTCACACCTGCACTGGCGTGCGGCGCAAGTGTTCGCTTTTTCGCGAAATTCGCGTTAAGGTTTTTTTGACTTTGCTACAGCCATGGCCGAAAACGCTTATCTACTTGCTTAATTTTATGGAGTAGATATAATTTCATTACTTGGTGAGGTTTACTTGCCCGGAATATCAAAATAGTGGAGAGTTATATATGAATAAGAAATTTTCGATCTTGCTTGCGCTGCTTGCTCTTATTGCTTCAACCCTGGCCTGCGCCGCTGGCGAGCCTACCCTGAGCAATGTCCGCACTGCGTTGGACGCAGATGGAACCCAGTTGTCTTCTGTTTTCTCGGCGACCGATACGATTTATGTCGTGAGCGATGTGTCCAATGGATTAAAAGGAAACGTGGTTTCCTCCAAGTGGATGGTATCGAGTGTCGAAGGCTATGATGCCGGTTTTGTGATCGACGAAGTGGAATTAGTATTGGATGAAGATCAGCTTGCGTACAGCGTTAATTTTTATTTTGAGCCTCCCACAGACGGCTGGCCTGTAGGCACTTATAAAGTTGAAGTTTATTTCAACGGCGTTTTGAATACCACTGTTGAATTTTCGGTGCAGTAAATAGTTTTTATAAAAAGCGGATGCCTGACTTGGCATCCGCTTTTTATTTGTAATTATGAAAATGGAGGCTTAAATGGATTACAGAAAACTTGGCAGAACCGGGCTGAAAGTATCCCCGTTGTGCATGGGAACAATGCAATTTGGCTGGTCGTTGAACGAAACAGATACGCACCGTATTCTCTCTGCAACAGTTGACACGGGGATTAATTTTATTGACACTGCTGATATTTATTCCAAATGGGTCGAAGGAAATCCGGGCGGCGTTTCTGAAACATATATTGGCAACTGGATGAAGAAGAATAAAATTCCGCGCGACCAGATCGTGCTTGCCACCAAGGTGCGCGGTGAAATGGGCAAGGGATCCAACGACCAGGGCTTGAGCCGTGTGCATATTATCAACGCAGTTGAGGCATCTTTACGCCGCTTGCAGACAGATTATCTTGATCTATATCAATCCCACTGGACAGATGACGATACCTCGTTTGAAGAGACCCTGCGCGCCTTTGATGACCTGGTCAAACAGGGAAAGGTGCGTTATGTCGGCGCTTCCAACTATGCGGCATGGGAGTTGATGCAAGCCCTGTGGACATCAGATAAATATAATTTTGCGCGTTATGATTCTCTCCAGCCGCATTACAACCTGATTCATCGTGATGAATTTGAGCGTGAATTACATGCAGTTTGTAAAACATATGAGATCGCGGTCATTCCGTATAGTCCGCTGGCGGGTGGATTCTTAACCGGCAAATATCGTAAAAATGAATCCCTGCCGGAAAGCAAACGTGCCGAAGGCCGCAAGCGCGCCATGACCGATAAGAACTTTGCCTTGATCGACGAAATGGAAGTGATTGCTTTACGTCATGCAGCCACGATCTCACAAATTGCGCTGGCGTGGATGCTGGCCGACTCTGTGATTACCAGCCCGATCATCGGCGCAACATCCATTGACCAGTTAAATGAAAACCTCGGCGCCTTGAAAGTGAAACTCAACGACGACGAGGTGGCCTTGCTTAATAAAATGACTGAGTGGAGAGTGGAAGACGACGAGTAATGTGTGAAAAGCAAAAAGCAGGAAAATAAAAAGTGAGAGGTAAAAAATTTACCTCTCACTTTTTATTTAATTAAGTAAGGATCGCCTGTCCGCAGTATTCACACTTGTCCATGCCGAGTTCGAGGGTGCCGCCGCACTTGGGGCATTGGAAGGTCTCGACCTTGATCGGATATCCTGCGGTTTTGTACGCTGTTTCATTTTCAGCCAGATCGCCGCGCAGACGTTTCAGCCGCGTCAGATACGCATCTCCGGTGACTTCGCCGGATTTGCGCAAACGTTCCACGTCTGCAATTGACTCTTTCAACATGCGGCGCTGGGCTTCAAGTGATTCCCTGCTGTTATCCTGTAGGGAAAGTTTCAACTCAGGTTTGGGCGGAATGGATGCCAGAATTGCCGCGATGATTAGAATAATAGCCGAGACGATCAAGCCTACGATCAACGGCGTATATTGAAAACCCGGGATGGAGTTGAAGTTAACTTTATTAACCTGTATCTCACTGCCGTCCGCAACGACAACGTAGCGCTCATTGCCCAGTTTACCAATGTCAATGCGGGTAATACCGCTGGAGTGTTTGGGTAGATTATTGCGTGAGCCGGTTTCGGTGAAGATTGCTACGTTACCCAGTTCATCACCAAGCACGGCTTCTTCCTTGCCGTCTTCATTGATATCGATACCTGCGATCTCTGTTACTTTATCAGATAGCGATGCAGTCCATAATTGTGTGGCAGTTGTGCCATTGAATGAGAATGCCCACACACCGCCGTCTTTCCCGCCGACAATGATCTCGCGTGATGAAGGATCGCCGTTTAATTCCACTTCGCGCACTTCGCTGACTGCCTGCCCAAGGGATTTATTGAACAGCACGCTGCCATCCACTGCGCTGTAGATGAAGAAAGCGCCGTATTCGCCGCCGGTGATGATCTCGCTGTTGCCGTCTGCGTTTAGATCGAAGGCGCGCATGCGGCGCAGCTGCTCTTGATTTACCTGCCAGACAATGCCTCCGTTTTCATTCAGCACAGAGACTGTCCCATCGTGTGAGGCCGCTGCGAGATAAGTCTCACCGCTGATCTTCGCATCATCCAGACCACGAATTTCTTCACTGGAAAAGGTATTTTGCCATGCGGTATTCCCATCCATTTTAAGGGACAGGAGACTGCCGCTAGAATCGCCCAGCACAATTTGAGGGGCAGAAGAGAAGCGGATTAAGACGTTGCGCGCAGGCGTCCCAATGGGCAGGTTATCTGCCAGTGTGGACTGTTGACCGTTAATGATCGTATCCACAGACATGCCGAGACCTGCATAAAAGACAATGATGTCTTCGACATTGTCGCCGTTTACGTCACCGAGTGTGGTTTTGGGTGTGCCGTAGGAGAAGTTCCAAACACGATTGCCGCTCGCATCATATGTGCTGATGTCGCTGGTGTTTTGAATAAACAACTCATCCTGACCGTCACCATTTAGGTCAATGACTTTCATGCTTTCAGCCGTGTAATACGGTTGGACCCACGCGACGTCACTGCCAAATTTTTGAGCTGTGACCGCGCCGCTAAAAGCGAATACGCCTGACACAACCATTACCAAACAAGCGAGCACGAACGCGACGATAAAGGGGATAATTTTGCGACTCATTTAAGCTGCCTTCCGTTGTAAAAGAGAATAGGTGGATTTTAAAAAGTTAAGGATCTGCGCCTGCTCCACTTCTTCAAATGGAGAACTGGCAACGACATTGATAATGCCGCCTTCTGTGCTTAATTGCGAAATGGTGTACTTGCCTACACTTGCGCCCTGTCTGAATTCCTGATTGGAAACGATCTGATAGGCATCCGGGTTGACCACGATGCGCACTTTCAGATCGTGTTCGGTTCCCTTAAATTTTTCAGGTTTCATTTTCATTTTTCCGCTGATGCTGCTGCGCTTCCAATAGGATTTTCGATTCTTTGATTTTTGAATAGCTGAAACACGCAGGACATTCCCATCGAATAATTTCGCCTTTAGTGAAAGCCATTCATCACGGAAATATTGTGTGGTGCGGTCGCGCGTATCTTTGGTTTCACGCGCCACCTTTGTCTTGAGCATAGCACCTGTCAGATCGAGATGACCAAGAAAGGTGGTGTCTGGTTTAAGATCATCACGCAGTGTGTGTAGAATTTCCTTGGTGCCTTTGTAGCGCGGAGAAAAATCAAATGAGTCGCTTTTGCGTAAACTGCGCGCCATGATAAAAGCCGCGATCCACAATAATATAGCGCCGCCTGAAAAAACGAGGAAGCATACCCAAATATAAGCAGTACGGCATCGATTGCCACCATGCCCACGCCGGCCAAAAATATGATCATCGGAGCCCAGCGCCACTTATCGCCCGCGGATTCGGTTTTTTGCACCTCTCTTACAAATTTATCCATGCCGCGCATGATCGAATCAGGTTTGTCTGCGATCGAAACATAAACAGGGGTGTAATCTTTTTTGCCCGTCTTGCTGACCGGCGCTGTCTTTTTACGTGCAGTGTTTAATAGATAAAAGAACAAAAGCAGAATCAGCACACCGCCGATACATAAAAATGGCATACATTCCTCCGGGGTCTTGCAGGGTAGCGTAAAATTTTCCAGTAAAAATTCAGCAGCTTAAGAGACAAGCGATATAATTCAGGTCAATGACAAACATACTCTATACTGCCTTCGATATTGTACCAAGCCCAAAGGGCGCGTCCACACATATTTTGCACAACATTCGCGGGTTGGTCAATAGGAACTATGGCGTCCATCTTATCACTCCTAACGACGGACTTCTACCCACCGAAGATACTATTGAAGGCGCGCAGGTCACTCGCATTACCCAGGACCTCACTCAAAATTTTCTCGCCCGCGCAACTCATTTTGGAAAGGCCGTCCTTTCGCATCTATCCTTGCATCCTCAGTATGATGTGGTTCACTACCGAAATATTTGGGACGGTTTGCACATTGCGCAGAATAAAAAACGCTTTGGGTACAAAACCCTTTTTGAAGTGAATGGACTCCCATCCATTGAGCTTAAGTATCATTACCCCGGGCTTGATTCAGAATTGGTTTCAAAGATCAAGGAACAGGAGATTGCGACTCTGCACTTAAGCGACGCGATCATCTGCCCCTCAAATGTGACTCGCGACTATATTGCTTCGCTCGGACTTAACCGCAAGTTGGTGACTGTCATCCCAAACGGAGTCAGCGCTTCGGATTTTTCTCCAAGTCCGCTGCCCATGCGTGATGACCGTGTACCTGTTTTACTATACATCGGGACTCTCGCCGATTGGCAGGGATTGGATATTGTCATTAAGGCGTTACCCAAGATACTTGAACAGCGAGCTGCGCGACTCCATATTGTGGGGCGGGGACGCTCAAGGCAAAGAAAAATTCTATCGAAGCAAATCCGCAAGCTGGGGGTCGAAGGAAGCGTGACTGTCCAGCCGGCAATTCCACATCATGAAATTCCCGCACTGATCGCAGACTCAGATATATGCGTCGCTCCACTTGGATTAAATGATCGCAATGTGACTCAAGGCGCCTGCCCGATCAAAGTGCTGGAATACATGGCGGCGGGACGTCCGCTGTTAGCTTCGAATATGCCCATCGTGCGTGAGTTGGTACGCGAAGATATGGACGCGCTTTTATTTTCGCCCAATGACCCTGATGATCTGGCGCGGCAGGTATTAACTTTATTGAATGATTTTGACTTGTCGAAACGTTTGGCAGAATCTGCTGCCGAGCGTGTATTAAGTAAATTTACGTGGCACGAGTCGCAGAAGAAGTTGGGGAAGGTCTACGAGAAACTGCTGACATAGATCAGCACTGCTGCTTTAGCCATTCCTGCCATTTTTGATTGTATTCTTCATAACTGATCCCAAATGCGTTTTCCACGGCTTTTTTGAAATCACTTGTTTCATCAAGTTTATTTGCAAGTTTCCAAAAACCGTCCAGTCCGCCGTAGTTCTCAACAGTAAATGTGACCAGTGAATGTGCGAAACTATAACTCAAGGCAAAGTCACGCTCAAGCGAGTACATGTGCATTAGATCCTGTTTGTAAATGGTGTCGCGCTCATCAAGAATTGGAATGAAAGTTCCAGAGCGGACAGCATCACAAGCCCAGTAAAGATTCTCATCTGCTCCCGCTGCATATTCCGCCAGCCCTTCAGACATCCAATCTGATAATCTGCCCGCGTTGTTGAAAACTCGTGCGTGCGCCATGTGAGTATATTCATGTGTTAATGTTTTCTGAAGTTCACCATCCCAGCCAACATCGGGGTTGTAGTATCCATAAGCAAAAGATGACGGCGCATATATTTCAATTATGTTTTCAGCCGCTCCGCCGTTTTAGTTATATAAGGCGATGGCATTCATGGGGTTGTAGGGACTTAATCCATAAATAGGTATGATCTTAACGTTGGCTTTTTCAGTTGGCGCCTGTCCTAATACGGCCTCCGAATTTGTGCGCGCAATTTCCATCATATCCATGATCTGCTGGTTGACATCGTCTGCCCAGGGATATGTTGTAAATGTGAAGTGTTCAGTGTCAGTGATGACCGGTTCGCCGACCTGCTCCACGGTTGGCTCAGTGATGACCCAGCGGTCATTCAGGAGGCGGAAAGGCCAATCTGCTTTATAACCGCCTGCCGTTGTAAAGTGAGCGATGACATATTCAAGCTCACGTTTGTCAATGCTGTTCAAAGTATAGGAAAACGTGCCTCCGCCTGCCTGTGAGGAAATTTGATACTCATCAAACCGGCTGCGGACAATACGCCGAAAGGGTTTGTTTTCCTGATCAACCACCTGTTCGAGCAGATCGGGGTTATTTTCATTATAGGCTTGTGCGTATGTATCAAGCGAAGATTGTATGCCTGCTTTGATTTCTTCGTCACTTAAATCAGCAGAGACAGTTGGTGAAGCGGATATATCCAGTTGTGCTGTCGGAACAGATTCTGTTGCTGCGGGAGCTGTTAGTGTTTGGCATGCGAGCTGTGACGAGATCAGGATGATCAATGTAAAAATGATACGAACAAAT
This sequence comes from Candidatus Villigracilis proximus, assembly GCF_016717045.1. Classification (NCBI taxonomy): domain Bacteria; kingdom Bacillati; phylum Chloroflexota; class Anaerolineae; order Anaerolineales; family Candidatus Villigracilaceae; genus Candidatus Villigracilis; species Candidatus Villigracilis proximus. The sequence continues at coordinate 86,117 of NZ_JADJUO010000012.1, forward strand.
TTGTGGGATGTGAATTTCATTTCAACTCCTGAGATGAAAAGATTTGACTAACTTTCTCTGGTATGGCTTGCGGGCTTCCCGTGTTAATATCCACAAAGACCCAGTCCGATTCACCCCTGACCAGTAACCTGCCGTCTGCTTTTCTGACGAATTCATATTTCCGCAAAGACCTGACCTTGCGAATATTTTCCACCCAGGTACAGACTTCCACTTCCTGGCCTTCAAATGCAGGAAGCAAATATTCAATACGATGCTCGCGGATCACCCAGGTAGAGTTGGGTCCCTGTGCTTGAATTCCGCCAATGGATGCGTAATGCTCCACGGCAATGTCCTGCATCCATTGCACATAGGCCACGTTGTTCACGTGGCCATTTTCGTCAATTACGTTATGAGATATTATGAATGTTTTTGTGTAAGCAGGAGAAACTGACATTCGCCAAGTTTACCGTAAACCAGGCTGAAGCATTACTTTTCTCTATCGAGCAGGTCTTTTACTCTTTGAGTAAGTTCGTCAATGTGGAATGGTTTTGTGAGATAGTCATCTGCGCCGGCGCCGAAGGCCACGATTTTGCTGTCGCTGTCATCCAGCGCGGTCACGATAATGATCGGTGTAAGTGTAAATTTCGGGAGTTCGCGCAGCATTCTGCATACTTTAAACCCATCGGGGTCGGGCATCATCAGGTCGAGTACGATCAGGTCCGGGCTAAGCATCAGCGCGGTGTGAATGGCCTGGGTGCTGTCGTTTACAGCAGCGGTTTCGTACCCCACTGAGGAAAGAACCTTTTCGAGCAGGGTGGTGGCTTGTCTGTCGTCGTCTACGATCAAGATTTTTGTCATCATATTTTCCTGATTATTTCAGTGAAATTGTAAAAAATATAAGTTGATGCAGAAAATATCGCTTGTGATTAATATTATACTCTTTGAGACGGGGAAATTGTGAGACGATTTAATGGCTGCTCTTTCTGTACGCGGATGTTACAGATTTAACGAATTATCACAGAAAAAGGGAAAAATGCGTGTATCTGTGTGCAAGGCGTCTGTCAAATCTGTATACAAAAGGTTTGCAGCACAAAAAAATAAAAAGGCTGAGAAAGATGCGAAAACCATGTAGGATAATTTGCAAGCAGGTCTGGCTATCCTTTAATTGTCTGTTTGTCCGTTGTTTTCTTCAATCAAGGCGCTTATTTTATTTGAAAGTTCTTTCGGACGGACAGGTTTTGTCAGGAAATCCTTTGCGCCGGCATTGAATGCATCTTTTTTACTGCCAATATCATCCAGTGCGGAAACAATGATGATCGGGATATGTTTAAGCTCGGGAGTCGACTGAAACATTTTACATAGTTGGATCCCATTTATGCCCGGCATCATAATATCAAGCAATACAAGGTCTGGATTGCTTGCATTTGCCGCTTCAATCGCATGAGCGCTATTATTTACAGCAGTTGCTTTATGGCCGTCCAGTGACACAATCCCCTCAAGTAATTTCGTAGTTTGCAGATCATCGTCGATTATTAAGATTTTTGCCATTGTTTTTTTTCTGCCTGTATAAATTTTATTGAATACGGACTATTATTATACCTTTGTAGTTGACAATTGCGACCTAAATGGAATTAAACTAATGCGCCTGTAAAAGATAACCGTAGAGAAGGTTTTATTGGATCTCTGTGTCGAGCAGATTATCGATGGTCGCAACGAGTTCGTCAAAATTAAAGGGTTTCGCGAGATAGCCGTTCGCCCCGAAAATCGTTGCGTCACTGTTGCTGATATCCATGGCGGTGATGATCAAAATTGGAGATTTGGAAAACCCCGGGTCCGCGCGTAACATCTTGCAAAGTTTAAATCCATCAGGCTGGGGCATCATCAAGTCAAGAATGAAGAGGTCGGGGCGGAGCGAATTGGCGGCCTCCATTGCTTTTGAACTGTCGCTTAATCCAGCCGCTTGATGTCCTGCGGAGGTAAGGAATTTTTTTAACAACATGACGATCTGTATATCGTCATCTATGATCAGGATTTTCGCCATGATGTCCTTCCGTAATTCTTGGGGATTTTTTCAAAACCAATGTAATCATACAATTAAAAAGTGCAGTCATCAAGCTATGGTTCAAATGGATACTTAAGCCCGATCTCAGCGCGGATCGAATCCATTAATTCCATATTCGCCAGCGTATCGGCGTGACTCATGCCCGGGCTTTCCAGCAGCCCGGCGCGGATACAGCGCATGGCTTCCTCGGTTTGATATTCAAATCCGCCAGCGCGTAACGGCCTTGAAACGGTTAATTCCTGATCGTTGACTGTCAGTGTGGCTTTGGTCGTTCCCCAGAAGTGCGGATGAATGCGGATCTGTCCCTTACTGCCATAGATCAAAAAGTCGTTGACATGGTTGCTGAGAAAACTGCTATGGGATTGCGAAATGACATTATTTTCATACTTGAGTGAAAAGGTAGTTAATTCGTCCACGCCGGTTTTGCCGATCTGTGCCATGGCAACAAATGATTTTGGCTGTGACCGCATGACCCATTGCGATACGGCGATGGGATAAATTCCCATATCCAGCAGGGTGCCGCCAGCCAATTCGGGATTCTGCCAACGGTCATCTTTTTCCTTGGGTGCATTGAAGCCAAAGGTGCCGACCATGAGACTAATATCACCAATGGCTTTTTCATCCAGCCAACCGCGGATAACACTATAGATCGGCAGAAAACGCGTCCATAGGGCTTCCATCAGGAAGATTTTTTTCTCACGTGAAGCTTTGATCAACTCCCTTGTTTCCGCCGCGTTAACCGTCAGCGGCTTTTCGCACAAAACAGGTTTGCCCACGTTCAGACACAGCATGGCATTTTCAAAATGAAAACGGTGCGGAGTGGCAATATAGACTCCGTCCACTTCCGGGTCGTTGACCAGTGCCTCGTATGAGTTATAAATCTTCGCGCCGCCATATTGATCTGCGAATTCTTGCGCGCGCTCAATTTTTGAGCTTGCCACTGCATACAAATTTGCATCATCGATCACTTGCAGACCCTTTGCGAACTCATGTGCAATACGGCCCGGGCCGAGAATGCCCCAGTTGAATTTTTTGGTTGTCATGTTTGTCTCCAATGCAGGAATTCTGAGAATAGGTTTGGGAATTACTTTGTTGATTATGTAGGTGCTGCATTCCCTTGTCAAGTAAATTTGAACGGGAGCAGGTCTAAAAAAACAGGCTTTCGAACGAAAGCCTGTTTTTCTGTTTTTTTATTTTTCGTGATAAATATCGTGCCCCTCAAAAATGTTCCTTAAGGTAGACAGTATATCTGCAAAGGCAGCGTCATTTATTTCGAAATGAACTTGAATTTTTCTAAAATCTTCATTTCCGTCAAACTTTTCGACTGAACTTTGCTCCAGGACCACCACGATCTCGCTTCGTGAGAATTCCACCAATTCCAAGCCCCCATACCGTGAGTATGATTGGTCGTTGATCTCGAAATAGTAGTTGCTGTCTTCAAATTCAATCGGACGTTGAAGGGAAAGGAACGTCGGCTCATCGGGGTTTTCTTCGGTGTTGGCAAACATCACTGAGGCCGTGATGGAGTTGGTGTATGGTTCGACATAATTGGCTGTGAATTTCATATTGTTTCTCCTTTGAATTTTAGCGTATTTTAAAATAATAGTGCCAGCAGGTTTATCACCTATTAGCACTATTGTTCAAATTAACTAAGAAAGGTCATCAAATCATCCACTGCATTCGCCAACTCTCGCAAATTACCGACCTTCAATACTTCGTTGCACAGCGGTTTATATTTTGCCATGTCACTATCACCGTGCCACAAATGCTCGGGTTCAGGATTCAGCCAAATGGTCCGCGTGGATCGGCGGGACATGCATGAGAAAATGTCGAGGCGTGGATCATTGTAGTTGTTGCGTCCATCCCCAACGATGATGAGAGTCGTCCCGCTATTTAAAGTATCCATATATTCATCGTTGAAATTGCTTAAGGCGTGGCCGAGGTCTGTGTTGTAATGTCCGCTGGGCATACGCCACAAAACAGACTGAATGGCTTCGTCTGCATTCGAGCCGCTGAAATCTTCCGAGATCGATTCGAGATGATCGATGAACGCGAAGGCATGAGTCTTGCGGACTTGTCCTTGCAATGCAAAAAGAAAACTCAACATCAACTCCGAACAAAAACGCATCGACGTGCTCACATCGCAGATGACCACGATCTTCGGCTTATGAATGCGGTTGCGAAATTTAATTTCCATCGGCACGCCGTTGTATTTCAAACTCGCGCGGATGGTGGCCTTCGCATCCATCTGTCCGCTCTTGGCGCGCTTCTGCCGCAACGCAATGCGTGTGCGTAGCGCGGCGGCCAGTTTCTTCACTTCACGCTGCAAAAGTTGTTTATCAGAATCAGACAATGCCTCGAACGGGCGGTTCATCAAGTTATCAATATTTTCACCGCGCGGCTGTTCGCTTAAATTTTCTGCAATGCGCTCGCCTGCGAACTGCTCGATCTGTTCTTGTATGCCCCGCATATTCTGCTGGATCATCTGTCGCATCTGTTCCACACGCTCACGGCTCATGCCCATTTGCTTGAGCTGCTCCATTAATTCCTTCATCGCCTTTTGCACTTCAGGAAACGCCATCGCACGCATCATGCGCTGTGACATCCAATTTTGATAATTAAGATTCTCCGCCTGATTTAATCCGACGAGTTGACCCAGCGCTTCAAGCTCCGCACGGGACAACTGCTCGCCATTCATCAGCCTTTCCATCCGCTGACGGAGATTCTCCGCAAATTGACTCATCGCCTCGGCCCACATCTGCGCTTCTTCAGGAGTCATCTCATCGGAAGGATTTCCGCCCATCTCAGGCGGCTGCCCCGACCCAAAGAACAGCGGAAATAATTTCTCAAACGTCGGCATATCTTTCAGATCTTTGATTAACGTGGCGCGCAACGACAACCGAAATTCTTCGCGGTCTTGAATCCCCATCAGATCCACGGCTGAAAATGCTTCAGCAGATTCTGCCAAAGAGACGCGCACACCGCTGGAGCGCAACGCTGCAATTAATTGTAAGATCGCGATTCCATTTTGTATACCTCGTATGGACTGGGCTTGTCCCTGCCCATTTTGTTGCATTGAAAACAGCGACCATAAACAGGACGATCATAAACAGGGCGACCATAAAGGCCACCAAAGTCTTGCCTTTGCGTTCTCGCGGTTAATTTCCAGAAAACCTTCCGAACTCATCATTGTTATTTCTTGGTCTTGGCTGCTGCGGTGGGGGAGCATTCAACTGTCGCTTCGCTTTTTGCAAGTCCGCTTCGTGTTTCAACAACACTGAAAGCGTATCTTCCAAAACATCCTTATCCAGATTAGACGCGTTCAGCGCCACGAGCGCATTTGCCCAATCCAAGGTCTCACTGATGGATGGAGACTTGCGCATGTCTGCCTTGCGGAGTTTCTGCACGAATTCCACGGCCTGTTGCGCCAGCTTGGGATTCAAATCCGGCACTTTCAAACGCACCACTGCCAATTCTTCGCTCAAAGATGGGTAATCAATAAATAAATACAAACAACGTCGTTTCAATGCTTCGGATAACTCACGTGTATTGTTAGATGTAAGAATCACAAATGGTTTGTGTACCGCAGTTAATGTCCCCAACTCCGGCACAGAGACTTGAAAGTCGCTCAAGATTTCTAAAAGGAAAGCTTCGAATTCCGCGTCCGCACGGTCGATTTCGTCGATCAATAAGACCGTCGGCTTTTCGCTCAAGATCGCCTTCAACAGCGGACGTTGCAACAGAAAACGATTTGAGAAGAATACATCTTCCTCTTTCGCCAGTTTATCTGCCGCCTCTGCCAGAGACTCGGCTTTGCCGAGAGTGTCATTCAATTTATCGCGCAATAACTGCGTGTAAAGCAATTGCTTTGAATATTCCCACTCATACAACGCCTTTGACTCATCCAGCCCTTCATAGCATTGCAAGCGGATTAACTCACGGCCGGTCGCGCCGGCAATTGCTTTTGCCAGCTCTGTTTTTCCCACGCCCGCGGGACCTTCCGCCAGAAGCGGCTTGCCCAAGTTTCTGAGCGAGATACACAATGGTGAATTTCTCCGAAGGACAATGGTCAAATTTCATCTGAAGCGATGTACTGTAATGGAGGAATTAACCTTTCCTTCAGGTTCAGATTTTACGGTTTTGCTCGAATCAAAACGTGTGGTCATAATTCTCCTTTGTCTTTTTCTACAGACGGCGGCAGATTATCTTCTTTTACTTTCACTTCGGTTTGTTCACTCTGATTTTTCACTACCTTTGCAATCTTCTTCTTAAAACCAACCGGGTTGTGTTAAATTTTCGGGGCGTAGAACTTCATCCAGTTGTTCTTTGGTCAAGAGTCCGCGAGCGAGGACGATCTCCGCCACGCCTTTGCCTGTGGCGTAGGCCTCTTTTGCAACCTCGGTTGAGTTTTCGTAGCCGATGATCGGATTAAGTGCAGTCACAATCCCAATCGAGCGATTTAATAACTCAGTCAAATGATTGCGGTTGGCGGTGATTCCTTTTACGCAGCGCTCGGCCAGAGTCAAACATCCCTGACGTAGATAGATAATGCTGTCGAATAAACTATGCGCGATGATCGGTTCAAATGCATTTAGTTGGAGTTGTCCGGCTTCTGCTGCGAAGGAAACGGTCACGTCGTTGCCGATCACCAGGAATGCAATTTGATTTACAACTTCTGGAATAACAGGATTTACTTTTCCCGGCATAATGCTCGAGCCTGCCTGAGCGGCGGGAAGATTAATTTCGCCGAACCCGGTTCGAGGTCCAGAAGAAAGGAGGCGCAGATCGTTGCAGATCTTCGAGAGTTTGACCGCCACTCGTTTCAAAACTCCAGAAACCTGTACAAAGGAGCCGACATCCTGTGTTGCTTCTACAAGATTTCCAGCGGTGATATATGGAATGCCTGTAACCTCACTCAAGTGTTTGCGAGCCAGCGCTGCATATTCGGGATGGGCATTAATGCCTGTGCCGATTGCTGTGGCGCCAAGATTAATCTCACAAATTAATAAAGCCGCTTCGCGCAAACGTTGTTGATCTTCATCAAGCATCACCGCATAGGTACTAAATTCCTGTCCCAGCGTCATCGGCACGGCATCCTGTAATTGGGTACGTCCCATTTTCAAGATGTCTTTGAACTCAGCCGCTTTATCTGCAAATGCAATTTTTAAAATTTCCATCGCTTCGATCAGCAGATCAATTTCAAAATGCAGCGCCACCTTGATCGCCGTCGGATACACATCATTGGTGCTTTGACTTAAATTCACATGTTCAAGTGGATGTAAATGTTTGTACTCGCCAAATTCATATTCCATAATTTCCAATGCGCGATTGGCAACGACTTCATTCGCATTCATGTTGGTCGAAGTCCCTGCACCGCCTTGAATTACATCCACTACAAATTGATCGTGTAATTTTCCTTCGCGTATTTCTTCGCAGGCTTTTATGATCGCATCAGACTGTTCTTTATCGAGCAGTCCCAATTCTTGATTGGCTTGTGCGCAGGCTTGTTTTACACATGCCAATGCACGCACCATGTTCGGATACGTGCTGATCGGAATCCCACTGATCGGAAAATTTTCCAACGCGCGCAGCGTGTGTACGCCGTAATAAGCGGTCACTGGCACTTCGCGTTCGCCGAGCAAATCATGTTCGATTCGAGTTTTCATTTTTCCGCTCCCAGACTTTGATATATTTTTAGATTCGCTTGCAACTCTTTTTCAAGAGTGAATTGACGAAGAACCGCATCTCTCGCGGACTTTGACATAGTCTGGCGATTCTCAGGCTGACTCAGCAACTGAAGAATTGTTTCGGCTAATTTGTCTGCGTCGTTGAGAGGAACGAATCGGCCATTTTTTCCATCTTCGATCACATCGATTGCACCGCCCACAGGCGTAGCGATGACGGCTTTTTCGCAGGCCATGGCTTCCAATATTGCATTCGGCATTCCATCACGCAAAGAAGGGTGGACAAATACATCCATCAGCGCATAGTAGGCGGGCAGGTCTTTGTGTGCCACAATGCCGGTGACGATGATCTGAGAATCAGGGATGGAGGCTTGTAATTCATCGAATGTTTTTTTATCTTCGCCAGCACGCACTTCACCGACAATTAATAGAGCAACAGGCTGTTTTTGTTCACCTGCGCGTAGGCACGAAGGAGAGTTTCCAGTCCCTTTTTTTCTCTCAACTCCCCAGCAAAACCAATTACCATTCTTCTTTCTTCTTTCTTCTTTCCTTCATCCAATCCCAATACCTCGGACAATCCTGAGTTTCTCTCCATTGGCTTAAACAACTCAATATCAACCCCATTCGGAATTAAATTCACTTCTCTATCTATAAATGCTTTTGCCTTCTTCGCCAGTTCACTCGCGTTCGTTGTGACCGCGCTTGCGTTTTGCAGCGCATACATCACGTGCGAAAATTTGGACGGATCAAAAGCTGCGCGTTCAATGTCATTACCGCGGATGGAAACCACGCTTGGGATGTTTAAATATTTTCCAGCATACGCGGCAACGAATCCGGCTTGTGGAAGAAAGTATGCGTGGATCAGATCAAATGGCTCGCGCTTGTGTTCTTCAACGATCAACTCGAACCAGTCGACCAGTGTGTCGTCTACGCGTTTATGTGCGCCAAAGCGAGTGACGCTGACTGCGCCCGAAGGGAGAGTCTGCTTTTCGGAGGGGAGCAGGTTTACGGTCGGGGCAAAGACGCGGACTTCATGTCCAGCAGATGCAAGCAGATGACCCAAACGTCCTGCTGAGATTGCAAGGCCGCCGATGTCTGGTGTATACTTTTCCGAAAGCAACGCAATTTTCATGAGGTGTCTCAATGGCAGAAAAATGTGAAATGATTATTGGTTATCTGGTTCCGCACCGCTGCGAAAATCCTTCGTTGGGTGCCTGTGTTAAATGCGGACGTGGGTTTTGCGATGAGCATACCAATGCTACAAAAGAAGGTCGTGTGTGTCTGGCCTGTCAGCAGGGATTGGATATGCCTGTTGCTTTACCGATTGCTGCCGCATTGTTCACGCCAATGGATATGGATACTTTTGGCCGCACCAGCAGATATAACGATAATGATGAGGATAGCGGCAATATGTTTTCAGATTTGAGTTAAATTTAGAGTCAGGTTGCTTGCTTCAGGCTTTTACGCGGCAAGCTCGACGTCCTTTGTGTTTTAAAATGTTAATACGGCCCGATCGTCTCCCAAATCTTTTTATTTTCCACAATAAAATCATCGCAGCGTTGACAGGGTTTCAGTGAAGGCGGGTGCATTTTCAGGCGCACAGCTTGATAGGCCGCGCCTTCCCAGATTTCTTTAAACGATTGTTTACGAATATCGCCCAGCGGGGGAATTTGTTCGCGGGTCATACAGCAGACATATACAAGACCATTGAAATCGATCAGGCTGTGAGTCCACGGGGCGAAGCAGGGATGTTTGCTATAGTAACCGAATGCATACCGGCCCGCGCGTCCCAGGCGGACCTCGTTCTCGTCTCTGCCAAAGGGGAATGCATCTTCATCTGCGATATTTATGCTCAACTCTTGCGCGCGTTTTTCAATATAGGGGGCGATCTCTTCATTGAATAAGGCAATATCTTTTTTGCGCATGGATAAATGTTCACCGCAATGGTCGTCCACTGGGATTAAGTTAATTCCGTCTGCGCCGAGTTGATGCGCCAGTTCGGGCAGCGTAGCGAGGCTGAAATAATTTTCGCGGCTGACCACCGTATTAATGCGGACTGTCAGCTTGCCTTTGTGAGAATATTTATGAAACAACTCTACAGCTTTGGTGGTGAGTTTAAAGGAACCTTCCACGCCGCGCACTTTCTCGTGGATCTTTTTGATGGGTGAGTCAATGGAAACGTTTACTCCGCGCAAGCCAGCTTCGATTAACGCTTTTGCTTTTTCCTTGTCTATCAATGTGCCGTTTGTGGTGAGGGTAACGCGCATCCCAAGTGATGTGGCGTGCGCCACCAGCTCAGGCAGTTGCGGACGAAGCATCGGCTCGCCGCCCGAAAAATGGATCTTCTTGCAGCCAAGTTCCGCGAGGTCGGTAATCGTCTCTTTGAAGCGTTCCATGGGAATCGGTGACTCGCGGGTCTCACGCCAGTGCTTGCACATCTGGCATTTGAGGTTGCAGCCGTAGTTAATTTTAATTTTTACATAGATGGGTTTATAGGCGCGGGCGTTTAAAACAGCCTGACGTAGTTCTTCTTTTTCTGTTTCTATCTGCTCAAGGTTATACATATAAATCCTGTGCTATGATTATCGGGCTAAATATATAAGTAAACAAGAAAACAGGTATGCAAGTCGGGTAAGATTGGACAATTGTATCATCTCAAAATTCCGCATTCATTCCCTTTGGAGTAAACGTCGATCTTCCTAGAAAACAGAAAACTATGACTATAAAATACACCCATCCATTGTTTTACACATTGAACTCTTCATCCTTCATCCTTCCTCCTTCATCCTTTCCCCACTATGCGTCTTAAAGCAGACCTTACCCTCCTCATCGTTTCTGTCATTTGGGGCTCGGCTTTTGTTGCACAGCGAGTCGCAGGTCAACTGGGAAGTGTGTACCTGTTTAATGGTGCGCGGTATCTTCTGGCCGCACTGGTGGTTTTGCCGCTGGCAATTCGTGCCATTCGAAATCCGGCAGCACCTCAGAAAATATCCCGCAACCAATACAAGTGGATGTTTATCGCCGGTTTTCTGCTTTTTCTTGGCAGTGCGCTTCAGCAGGCTGGCATGGTATATACCACGGCCGGCAATGCGGGCTTCATCACCAGTTTATATGTAGTCCTGGTGCCTTTTGCTTTATTCTTTGGCTGGCGTGAGAAACCGCATTGGATGTCAATTGTGGCAGTGGTTTTGGCCGGGGCGGGGGCATTTCTCCTATCAACAGGCGGCAGGTTCGAGGTCAAGCCCGGAGACGCGCTTGAGTTGATTGGCGCATTGTTCTGGACGATCCATGTTATTGTGCTGGGCAAGTACGCATCCAAATTTGAAGCCTTGTCATTTTCAGTGGGACAACTCTTCGTGTGTGCCATTTTGAATTTTGGGTTGGGCGCCTTCGTTGAAACATCACTTGAATTTAGCTGGCCTTTGCTCTTTGCAATTGCATATACAGCGCTTTTCTCGCTTGGCCTGTGCTACACGCTTCAAGTTTGGGCGCAGCGCCATACACCGCCCGCCGACGCAGCATTGATTCTGAGTCTTGAATCTGTTTTTGCTGTATTGTCCGGCTGGTTATTATTAAATGAAACATTGGTTGCCATTCAAATCTTTGGCTGTGTGTTGATCTTTGTTGCTGTTGTGCTTTCACAGTTCAAGGAATGGAATTCAGTTGACCATGAACATCTTGTCGAGGGAAGATAATTTTTATGTCTGAAACAGTAGATTTGATCGAAGAATTGGATCTGTCATTTCATCCGCTTACGCAAAAACTATGGCATGATTTTGAGTTGTTGTTTGGCAGGCATGGCGCGTGCGGCGGCTGTTGGTGCATGTTTTGGAAATTGCGCGGCAGGGAATACGACGAGAGCAAAGGCGATACTGCGCGTCAGATGCAAAAGTCGGTTGTAGATTCAAAAACCGTCCCCGGTCTGTTGGCTTACTCAGAAGGCTATCCCGTGGGCTGGGTTGCCATTGAGCCGCGCAGTGCCTATTCCAGGCTGGCGCATTCGCGCACCCTCAAACCCGTGGACGATCAGGAAGTATGGTCGATCACCTGTTTCTTCGTTGAGAAAAAACATCGCCATAAAGGGATTGCAGTTGAGTTGCTAAAAGCCGCGGCAAACTATGTAAAAGAGCAAGGCGGTAAAATTGTGGAAGGCTACCCTGTGGATGTTAAAAAAGAGGAGCCACCTCCCTTTGTTTTTACAGGCACAGCATCTGCATTTAAACAAGCTGGTTTTGAAGAGGTTGCACGTAACTCGCCGGCACGTCCCATCTTTCGATATTTGATCAAATAAATTGAGAACCACGTTTCAACCTCCGCAAAAATCATTAACACCTCGCGATTATCAGTTTATCGCGCTGGTCATTGTTGTTTTTATCGGCGTCTGTGTTGCGCTTGTTTTTGCAAACCTCACACTGAAAGGCGGAGGTGATTTTTACGTCCACTGGGTGGGGGGGCGCGCATTTCTTTTTGACAAAATTGACCCCTATGGCGGCGAAGTCCCGGCTCGTGTTCAAAAAATAGTTTATGAAAGCGCCGCGAAAGCAGGGAATGAGCCTTACATACTGGATACGCCTTTTCAGATTCTTCCTTTCTACTACCTTTTCTCGTTTCTTTCCGACCCGAAAATTGCCCGGGCGATATTTACCTTGATCTTGGAATTGGCATTGTTCGCGCTTGCCATTCTCAGCTTGCGATTAACAGAGTGGGAAGCCCCGCGTATTTTCACCGTCCTGTTTATATTCTTCGCAGTATTTAACTTCTATACATTTCAAGCCATCTACGAAGCCAACCCTGTTTTGATCCTCGGGTTGTTGTACATCGGTATTCTCTTCACCTACCGCGAAGAACTGGATGAATTAACAGGCGCATTGATGGCATTGTCTTTTTACTATTGGGAGGTGGGACTGCCATTTTTAGTTCTTGTTTTTCTGCGCGTATATTACGAAAAGCGCACGCGAGTCTTTGCGGGATTTTTCATGTTGAGTTTCATCCTGTTCTTTATTTCATTTCTTACGTACCCCAGTTGGATCGTCCCGTTTGCGCGTGCCACAGTCAATAATCTGCGGGCTGATTTTGGATATAACATCCACACCATCTTTGCTCATCTCTGGCCTGCGCAAGGCGCAATTCTTGCATGGATATTCACTGGCACGCTCGTCATTACTCTTGGCTACGAGTGGAGTCTGGCTCGCAGTGGAGACAACCGTCGCTTCTACTGGACAGCCTGTCTCTCACTGGCCGCTGCACCCTTACTTGGCTTCCGCACCGAAGTGGAACATCTTTCCGTTCTTATTATTCCGCTTGCTCTGATCTTTGCTATTATCCACGACCGCTGGCAGCGTTTCGGCAATGGATTAATTATCCTGCTTATGTTTGTTATCTTCGCTCTCCCATGGGCTCTGTATCTTTTTCTGTCAGCCGTTTTGGGGCAGAGATCATTTTCCTCTTTCTTCCAATTTCCACCCTCATTGGCTTATACTGGATTCGTTGGTGGGCGATTCGTCCGCCGCGCATCTTGAGCGATTTCGCCAGCCGCCTATAATTCTATATATATTCTTAGCGAAGCCGTGTACATCCTGAGCGTAGTCGAAGGACCCTCATCCACCCATGACCTTCCGCAACTACTTCTTCCTCTTTCTCTTTGGCCTTGCTGTTACCGTGTTTATCGCGCAATTTCAGCACATCCCCGGTTATCTTGATTCTGATTATTATTTTGCAGGCGGTATTCAGCTTGTAAATGGCAAAGGCTTCACAGAGCCCTACCTGTGGAATTTTCTGGATGGAACCACCTCACTTCCGCATCCATCTCACAGCTATTGGATGCCTCTTTCTTCCATAATATCTGCGCTGGGAATGTGGGTCACGGGTCAAACCACGTATGCGTCAGCCAGATTATTCTTTTTGCTTATCGCAGCGCTCATCCCGCCGTTGACTGCCGCCCTGGCTTCACATTTCCAAACGGAAGGATCTCGCCATTGCCTCCGGTGTGTTGGCTATTTTCTCGGTTTACAATGCGCCCTTCGTCGGCGTGACAGACAACTTCAGTCTCTTCATGCTTTTTGGCGGATTATATTTTCTCGTTGCTACACAACTGATCGAAGACCCGACTCGCATCCGCAATTGGTTTTTGCTGGGACTGCTCGCCGGCCTGATGACTCTCTCCCGCAGTGACGGTCTGCTCTGGCTCGCGCTTACTTTTCTCTTTGTGCTTTGGCGTCTTCCGCGTTTTTCATCTCGCATTCTACATTCTGCATTCTTCGTTTCCCTTGGTTTTCTCCTCATCATGGCGCCGTGGTATGCACGTAATTTGAGCGTATATGGAAGTCTCATGGCTCCTGGGGGAAGTCGCGCTTTGTGGCTCGCAAATTACGACCAGACCTTTGTGTATCCGCCCACAGTGCCCACAAAAGAATCCTTCCTCGCCCTCGGCTGGGACCACATCATCGCCGACCGTATGTGGGCATTGAGCAACAATCTGCAAAGCGGATTCGCTGCGCATGGCGGAATCATATTATTTCCGTTCATCATCGCCGGAATCATTTATTATCGTAAAGATGAACGTGTCAGGCTGGCCGGCATCGCATGGTTGATTCTTTTTTTTGTTATGACCTTTGCTTTTCCTTTTGCCGGCGCACGCGGAGCGTTCTTCCATGCTGGTGCCGCGCTTCAACCTATGTGGTGGGCGCTCGCGCCTTTAGGTCTTGAGGAGATTCTCCTGTCCCTGAGAAAACGTGGAATTGGCAACGACCAGAACCGGCCTATATTCCGAAGCGCACTGGTTATGGTCGCCATAATGCTTACTGTGTATGTCGTCTATCTCCGCATTTTCACTTTGGGGTGGGGCGAAGGCGAAGATGCAAATTATCCCGTTGTGGAGCAATTCCTGCTCGATAACGGAATGAAAGACACAGATATTGTCATTGTCCGCAACGCGCCCGGTTATTATCTCGCAACAGGGCGCTCGGCAATTTCAATTCCATATGGAGGCGAGGAACCTATTCTTGCAGCTGCCAATCAATTTGATGCCGGGTATCTTGTGCTTGAGCCTGCCGGCGTACTTGCTCCGATTCAAGATTTATTTCAAAACCCTGAAGGCCATGATAAATTTATTTATTTAGGTGAACTCGATGGCACGCAAATCTATAAACTTGAAATTGAATAAAATTTCGTCCCGCGACGTTTTCATCATTGCGGGCGCGGTTGTATTAATCGCGGTGATTTATTTAATAACAAGCTGGATCACATACAGTATTGGGTTTCCTCTCGACGACTCATGGATCCATCAAACCTATGCGCGCAACCTTGCACTGCGCGGCGAATGGGCCTTTCGCCCCGGCATTCCCTCAGCTGGTTCCACTGCTCCGCTTTGGTCGGCGCTGCTCGCCCTCGGCTTTCTTCTTCGCCTCTCACCCTACATCTGGACATTCTTTCTCGGTATCGTTTCACTCTTTGCGTTGGCCGTTGTCAGCGAGTGGGCTGTTCGTGAACTTATACATTCCTATCGTCCACGCTTCCCGTGGATCGGATTTTTCTTTGCCTTCGAATGGCACATGGCATGGGCCGCCATGTCTGGCATGGAAACTTTACTTCACGGATTAATTGTCACCACCGTTCTTGTTTTGTTGATGACGAACACGCATCGCTACTTAACCCTCGGCCTGCTCACCGGTCTAGCGGCCTGGGTGCGCCCCGACGGTTTGACTCTGCTCGGTCCCGTCTTGATGACGATTCTGTTTACTCAAAAGGATACACACTCACGCCTTACTGCGATCACGCGCTACCTGATCGGCTTCGGTTCCCTATTTGTTCCCTATCTGTTATTTAATCTCGCCATCGGCGGCACACCCATGCCGAATACTTTTTATGCCAAGCAGGCTGAATACGCTTCCTGGCAGACCATACCGATCTTCACGCGGCTCGGTCAGATGTTTCTGCAATTGCTGGTCGGCCCAAGCCTTGTATTAATTCCCGGCGTGATCGGCTGGCTGATTAAGTCCATTAGAGAGAAACTGTGGGGGAGTCTTGCTGCCATCATTTGGTGCGCCGGATATCTCTCCCTTTATATTTCCCGCCTCCCCGTCTATCAGCATGGACGTTACATCATGCCCGCCATGCCGATCTTTTTCCTGTTTGGCTTGCTGGCCTTCGCCGAATTCGATAAAGGAAAATTATTTGACCGCTTTCATTGGATCGGGCAAACGATCTGGCGCTCAAGCAGTGTTATGCTCATCGCTGCGTTTATATTTCTCGGCGCACAGTCCTATGCAAACGATGTTGCTGTAATAGAAAGTGAAATGGTTGTCATAGCAAAGTGGGTTGCTGCTAACTTGCCACCGGATGCGTTAATTGCAGCCCATGATATTGGCGCATTAGGATATTTTGATTATCACAATCTAATTGATCTCGCCGGATTGATATCGCCGGATGTGATTCCTTTTATTCGCGATGAACCACAGTTAGCCAATTATCTTGATCAAAACGGCGCAGATTACTTAATTGCCTTTCCTGAGTTTTATCCACTAATGACGGGCAACGCGGAAACCGTCTTTGTGACAAATAGTGCTATTACTTTGGCGTTTGATCAGAAGAACATGGTTGTCTATCTGTGGAAAACACCTTAATGGGTTAAAATAGAAATGTTTCAATAAACCAGATATATTAAAGAGAGAATGGGTTTGGGATGAATCAAATTACCTTATTAATTGTTGATGATCACCCTCTGTTTCGACAAGGCGTTGTAGATGCCCTATCGTTTGGAACCTGACATGCGTATTATTGCCCAATCTGCAACTGGAGATGATGCGCTTGAAATGATTCGCACCAAAAAGCCGACCATCGCCGTATTGGACGTAAACCTTCCAGGCATGAACGGCCAGCAGATTACGCATCAGGTCTCCCAGGATCGATTGCCCACTCGCATCATCCTGATGACTGGTTACGATGACATTGAGCAGGCTGTTCATGCTGCGCTTGCAGGCGCGCATGGCTATTGTTCAAAAGATATTGAACCGCAAAGCCTGTCACGTATTATTCGTGAAGTTGCAGAAGGCAAGTTTGTATTTGCGAATAATGTGTTTACCCGCCGCGAATTGGATCTATGGGTGGAAGATAGAATGGAAGGCGCACGCCGTTCCTATAGTGAGCCTGGAACTCCATTTCATCCGCTGTCTGACCGTGAAATGGAAGTGCTTGCGTGTGTGGTACGCGGGATGAGCAATAAAGAAATTGCCAACCTGCTGGGTATTAGCCACCAGACTGTAAAAAATCATGTTACTGCTATTTTGCGAAAATTCGGCGTGGAAGATCGAACTCAGGCGGTTGTTTTTGCATTGAAGCGAGGCTGGGTCACCCTTAAAGATATGGATATTCGATCTCAGGAGTAAATGAATGGCTAACAGTAATTCTAAGGATTACCAGTCTGAATTGGAAGAGACACAACGCTCCTTAAGAGAAGTGACTTTAATGATTGAGCAAAGTCAGGGCGAGCTTTCCAAAATTACACAGCGCAACACTGCGATCACCACCCATCTTCAGCAGGTGCAAAAGCAGGGTGCCACCGCTGAAGAAATTAAAATGGCCTACGACTCTGCGCTGGATGTTCAGCAGAGGCTTTTTGTAATGCGCGGACAGTTGGAAAAACTTCAAAATGATAAAAGTCATCTTGAGAAATACAAAACGATTTTAGAAAAAACAGTGTCTGGCATTGGAGAAGCAGCAAGTTCTTCTGCAAACGCTTCAAATTTGAAAAATCAGATGGCCGGTATTGAGATGATCGTTAACGCGCAGGAGGCGGAACGACAACGTTTGTCCCGTCATATGCATGACGGTCCCGCTCAGGCTCTCTCCAATTTCATCCTGCAAACAGAAATTGCCATGCGTCTTTTGGATGTTGATCCGGCACAGGCAAAGGAAGAATTGGGGAATTTAAAAACCTCCGCCATGGGCACTTTTCAAAAGGTGCGAAGTTTTATTTTTGAATTACGTCCCATGATGCTGGATGACCTGGGCCTGGTTCCCACCCTGAAAAAATATTCTGATGCTTTTAAAGAGCAGGCAAACCTTGATGTGAGCCTGACGGTCACAGGGGCTGAACGGCGGCTGGAATCTTATTTGGAAGTTATGGTTTTTCGAGCCGTTCAAGAGCTACTTGGCAATGCATCCCGTCATAGTCAGGCATCAATTATTAAAGTTCAAGTGGACCTTGGTAGCGACATGATTAGAGTCAGCGTTGACGACAATGGCAAGGGGTTTGACACTGAAACTCTAAAAGAGTCAAATAACCTGGGCTTGAAGTTAATTCGAGAAAGATCTGAAATGTTAGGCGGTAGTTTTGAAATTGACAGCGCAACAGGAGCTGGTGCCCGAATATCTTTTGCGGTGCCGATCAAGGCTTAACCTGATACTTTTTCTGCCCGGCACGGCGGAATACTTAACAGGATTGACAGGTTGTTTTTGTGCATAAACTCTGCTTTCCTAACTTCAAAAAAAGTATAATAAATATGTTCGGTTTTTTATGAATTACCGTCAGTGTAAAACAGTGGGACTCTATTTTGGTGGAGTCCCACTGTTTTACACTGAAATTAGGGAGTGCTTTTCAAAAGAAACATGATCGGATGATTTATTGCAATCCTTTTAGAACTTATTTTCTGTGGTTGCAATTATGTTTTTACCATTTTTCTTGTATAATGAACGTGTTATAAAATATTTGATTACAGATTTTGAAGAGAGGAGAAGGTTATGCGCCGTGGAAGAACTCTAATTTTTGTACTTCTCATCATCATAATTGGTTTAGTGGTGGGTTTTGTGGCTATTCGTCAATTTGTGGTCACCCCGGAACCCGAACAGCCGCTTTATGTTGAGGTGTTTATTGCAGGTCAGCCCGTTTCACAGGGAGGGAAGATTACTGAGGATTTGTTAGCTACAATAACAATCCCTCAGGATAAGGTCATTACCGTGATGTATACACGTGAAGAGATGGCTGGGTTGGTCGGTAAAGTGGCGAAATATCCGCTTGATCAAGGTGTTGTCATTACAGAGTCTATGGTGAGTGACGGTTCAGCCGCCGTTCCCATCTCTCGTCCGCAATGGGCATCATTAATTCCTTCTGGAATGACTGCTGTTTCAATACCTGCTGATCGTTTAGCTTTGGCGGGGTATGCAGTTAATAATGGGGCGCATGTTAATATTAATGCCTGTTTTCTGTTTGTGGATATTGACCCTGCATTTCAATCTGCGTTACCAAATCAAACAGCTACTCTGACGGGTACTGGGTTTTCGGGTGAGGGGTTGCCGGTGCTATCTCTTGGGGTTGCTGCCAGCGGCTCCAGTCAGGGTCGTTTGGAACTTGATCCGTCACTTCAACAGCCTTATTATTTGATTCCTTCCGAGACCCAGCGCCCGAGAATGGTGTGTCAGATGTTATTACAGGATGTGGTTGTCATGCGGGTTGGCGATTTCCCGTTGGATCCAACAACGAACCTGTCTGCCCCTGCGGTAGCGGTTGCCCCGGCTGTAGAGGGTGAGCAGGCACAGGCTCCTGTGGGACCAGACATTGTTACCTTATTGGTTTCACCTCAGGATTCGATCACACTCTCCTACTTAATTATGACTGATGCTGAATTATCACTGACATTAAGAAACCCAAGTGATCAGGCTCGACAGGCAACAGAAGCGTCGACTCTGCAGTTTTTACTCAGCCAATATAATATTCCTGTCCCAGCGAAACTCCCATATTCTCTTGATCCATACACAATAAGCTTCGGTAACCTTGAGCTATTAAACGCACCACAACCGCCTGCTCAATAATTGTGTTGAACCATATTGGTGTATATTTTATTTTGATTGGATGTAATGTAGCATGAGTGCAGATAAAATTCGAGTATTAATTGTAGATGATATTGCAGAAACGCGTGAAAACGTTCGCAAACTTTTGCAATTTGAGTCTGATGTAGACGTTGCTGGTGCGGCCGGTTCTGGAAAAGAAGGCATTCAACTTGCGCAGGAGTTAGACCCTGATGTCGTTCTGATGGACATCAATATGCCGGATATTGACGGGATTACAGCTACGGAAATTATCAGGCAAAAACAGCCGCACATTCAAGTTATTATTTTGTCTGTACAGAATGATCAGAACTATATGCGACGGGCGATGTTGGCAGGGGCACGTGACTTTTTAACCAAGCCCCCGATGGGAGATGAATTAATCTCTGCGGTTCGTCGCGCAGGTGAGATGGCCCGTGCCGAAAGAGCAAAAGGCGCTCAACAACGTCTGGTTGCCACATCAGCTTCCGGGTCATCGGCTGCGATGGCGAACTTCACACCGATTTCAAAGGGAAAGATCGTAACTGTGTACAGTCCCAAAGGCGGGACTGGGTGTACAACTATTGCAGTTAACCTTGCTTTGGCTTTGAACAGTGAAGATACCCGTACTGTGCTTGTGGATGCAAATTTGCAATTTGGTGATGTCGCAGTTTTTGTCAACGAGCAGGGGAAGAATACAATTCTTGAACTTGCGCCGCGCGTTGATGAACTGGAACCGGATATTGTTGAAGAAATACTAATCAAGCATGAAGCTTCTGGTATGCGTATTCTTCCAGCTCCACAGCGGCCTGAAATGGCTGAAAAAGTTAATGCAGATCAGTTTTCCAAGGTTTTGCAGTATTTACAGCGAATGTATGCGTATGTTGTTATTGATACATCGCCGATTTTATCTGACGTAATTCTTTCAACCATTGATATTAGTGACGTGCTTGTGTTGGTCACTACTCAGGAAATCCCCTCCATTAAAAACGCCCGTTTGTTTCTTGATCTGTTGCACACATTGGGCATTGGCAAAGAGCGGATCATATTTACAATGAATCGCTATGATAAACGGATCGCCATTACACCGGAGCGGGTAAGCGATAACCTGAAACAGGAAATCGTTACCACCATACCGCTTGATGAAAAAGTCGTGATTACAGCAGTGAATCGCGGTGTGCCATTTATGTTGGACAATAAATCTCAACCAGTGGGAAGAGGAATTTTGTCTCTGGCCGAATCTGTTAGGACGCGGCTGGCCGCTTTGGAAGATAAAGATGAACCACTAGTTAGACGTTAAGGAGTAATTTAAATGTCATTGCTTCGACGCATTGAACAAGGTCAAGGGGGTGCCCAACAGGGTGGCTCTGCACCTGCGCCAAAACAGCCAGGTGAGGGGCAGTCAGGGTCTGGCGGAGGGGACAATTCACGCCTTTCTTCGTTACAGGCTAGGAGAGTCAGCGCTCCAGTTACATCACCTCAAGCTGGTTCTTATTTTGATCTAAAGACTCGTGTTCAGAATAAACTGCTTGCTGAAATCGATCCTTCCATGGATGTTTCCAAAACCGACGAGGTCCGGCGGACCATTCAGGATCTGTTTGAGCAAATTCTTACAGAAGAAAATATAGTTTTGTCTCGTCCTGAGCGCGCGCGTTTATTTGAACAGATCGCAGCGGAAATACTTGGGCTCGGTCCGTTGCAAACTTTATTGGAAGACGATACGATTACTGAAATTATGGTAAATGGCCCTAAAAATATTTACATTGAGCGTAAGGGTAAGTTACATCGGGTTCCGGTGACATTTGAGAGTAACGAGCATGTGATGCGTATCATTGATCGCATTGTTGCTCCGCTGGGACGCCGTATTGATGAATCCAGTCCATACGTGGATGCGCGCTTGCAGGATGGGTCCCGTGTAAACGCAGTGATTCCTCCGATTTCCTTGGTTGGCCCTGTGTTGACCATTCGTAAGTTTTCTAAAAATCCAATTTCTATTGAGCAATTAATTCAGTTTGGTTCGATTACAAATGAAGCAGTTCAATTTTTGAAAGCCTGCGTGGAAGCTCGTTTGAATATTATTATTTCCGGCGGTACAGGTTCGGGGAAGACCACTCTTTTGAACGTGCTTTCCGGTTTTATTCCATCTGATGAACGCATTTTGACGATTGAGAATGCGGCTGAGTTGCAATTGCGCCAGGAACATGTTGTAACACTGGAGTTCCGCTCTCCGAATATTGAAGGCCGTGGCGAAGTTACCATTCGCGACCTGGTAATGAATGCACTTCGTATGCGTCCCGAACGAATTATTGTTGGCGAATGCCGTGGCGGTGAAACCCTGGATATGTTGCAAGCCATGAATACCGGCCATGATGGTTCGATGACAACAGCTCATGCCAATACTCCCCCGTGATGCGATCTCCCGTATTGAAACCATGTGTCTAATGGCGGGGATGGATCTTCCGGTTCGGGCGATTCGTGAACAGATCGCAGGTGCGGTTGATGTGATTTGTCAACAGGAACGTATGCGCGATGGTACTCGTAAAGTTATCACCGTAGCTGAAGTAAGCGGCATGGAAGGCGATGTGATCACAATGACCGATATTTTCGTTTTTGAACAAACAGGTACTGAGGAAGGCCGCATTATTGGCCGAACGCGCCCAACCGGATTACGTCCAAAATTTATGGATAAAATTGAAGCGGCCGGCATTCATTTGCCCCCCTCGATTTTTGGCATTGGAGAACGTCGTCGGTATTAGGAACTTCTTAAAAATGCTTAAGTAATTTGTCGGCTATTCCTGTGTTTTTGCCTTGTATTTTTCGTTGGTAAAAAATATCGGGAATTCAGTTTCGTAAAACTCTTTCCGATGGACTACTTAAAAGGATCAACATGACTTCTTGGATCATTATCATCGGCGGCATAATTTTAATCATCCTGTTGATCGTGGGCGTTATTGTTTCTTCAAACAGTGAGCGCGCGATTGTTGAACAGCGCCTAAGTCAATATTTGGATGACGATAAACAGAGTCTTGAACGGGATGCCCAACGCTCTGTAATTACTGACTGGGTATCCAAGCGAGTTGAAAAAACATCGTTTGGCGACCGGGTTGCCCGAAGCCTGGCACGGGCAGATTTAAAATTTAAGGTTGGCGAATATTTTGTTCTGATTATTGTTGCCATATTACTTGGTGGACTTTTGGCCTGGTTTATCGGGAATCGTCACCCGATTTCTGCTCTCATTGGAGCACTCGCAGGTGCTTTTGCACCCGGCATGTATGTGTCTTCACAACAAAAAAAGCGGCTCGCAAAATTTAATGATCAATTATCAGATATGCTGAATTTGATGGTCAACGGTTTGCGTGCGGGGTATTCGACAATGCAGGCGATGGAGGCGATTAGTAAGGAACTTCCACCACCGATCAGTGACGAGTTTAGGCGTGTTGTGCAGGAGATGCAGATTGGTATTCCAATGGAAACCGCCCTTGAAAACCTGCTTCGTCGTATTCCGAGTGAAGATCTTGATTTTATGATCACGGCGGTTAATGTTCAGCGTGAGGTTGGTGGTAATCTTGCTGAGATTTTAGACAATATCTCCTTTACCATCCGTGAACGGGTGCGTATTAAGGGAGAGGTGAGAGTGCTGACCTCTCAGGTCCGGACATCCGGAAGTGTGCTTTCCTTGATTCCGTTTGGCCTAACGATTATTTTGTGGTTCCTTAATCCGGAATATTTATTGTCTGTTACACAAGGCGGCCCTATCTGTACAGCTGTGATTATTTGTGTTGTTCTCGGGTTGATTGGCTCCAGTTATTTCATCATGATGCGTATTGCTGATATCGAGGTATAAAATGAATATTTCAACAATTATTGCGATTATTGTTGCTGTCGTTATTTTAGGCGGCGCAGTTGCCCTGGTGGTAGTGGGGATGCGATTTTCACAACAAGGGCAGCAGGATGAATTTGATCCCGTTATGTCCCGCCTTGCAGAAGCAACCCAGCGCGGTGAGACGGTATCCCTTGAAGAAGCGGAGTTGCAGCAGCCCTTTATGGAGCGTGTTGTCATTCCTGTTATTAAAAAGATGGGCGATATTTCAACCCGTTTTACACCGCAGAGACTTTTACAAGAAACCACACTTAAGTTGGAATTGGCTGGGAATCCAGGCCGGATTGATGCCTCAACATTTTTGGCAACACGTTTTGTTGGTGCGGGTCTTTTTGGCGGACTGTTGCTTGTTGTTTCCATTTTTTCCGACAACAACTGGTCGGTGGGTAGAATTTTCCTCACTGTAATTATTTTTACCGCACTTGGATTTTTCTTCCCCAATTATGGCTTCAAAGCAAAATTAACAGCCGCCAAAATGAAGTGCGCAAGGCGATGCCAGATGCGCTTGATCTGTTGACGATTTGCGTTGAAGCTGGTTTGGGCTTTGATGCTGCCATGTCAAAAGTCAGTGAGAAATGGGAAAATGAACTTTCGATCATGTTTGGGCGCGCCATTCGTGAGGTTCAATTGGGCAAGCCGCAGCGCGAGTCACTGCGCGACATGGCAGACCGCATCGGTCTCCCCGAGTTGACGAGTTTTGTCGCAGCAGTTATTCAGAGTCAAATTCTTGGTGTAAGCCTTGCGAAAGTACTCCGCATTCAATCAGATCAGATGCGCATGAAGCGTCGTCAGTTTGCCGAAGAATTGGCACACAAAGCCCCGGTAAAAATGATTATCCCGATGGCTTTGTTAACCTTCCCTTCAATTATGATCATTCTTATGGCTCCCGCGGGTTTCCAGATTGCCGGTGCCTTTGGGCCATTGCTGGGTAATTAAAAATAAGAAAAAATATCCCAATCTATTTTTTATAGAGGCGGAATTTGTCGAAAATTTCTTTGACATATACTTTTTATCAGACACTATGGGCGGGGTTGGATCTGTTCTTCCCCCCTGTTTGCGGGGGGTGTGGTAAAAAGGGCTCAATCTGGTGTTTGGATTGCCAGAATAAAGTACAAATTTTAAATGGAATCCTTTGTGAAATGTGCGGCCTTCCGCAAACGAAGCCGGCTGTCTGTGATACCTGCCGGGCAGATAGGCCGCATTTTCGCGCATTAAGAGCCTGGGCGGTTTTTGATGACCCGATTCGCACCGCTTTGCATAAATTGAAATATCGCCGGAATATTTCACTGGGATATTCTCTCTCGTTACAAATGAATGATTTTGTGAAAGATTTGAACTGGCCGATCGACATGATTGTTCCAATTCCATTGGGACGGAAAAGAATGCGAGAACGGGGATATAATCAGGTTGCAATGATTGCAAAACCGCTTGCAATGTCGCTAAATGTTCATTATGCGCCGAACCAGTTGAAACGTAGAAAAGAAACGCGTTCCCAGGTTGGGTTGTCCAGTATGGAGCGCAGGGAAAACGTTCGCGCGGCGTTTGAAGCAGGGATGGGGGTAATCGGAAAAACAGTTCTTGTAATGGATGATGTTTCTACAACAGGATCAACTTTATCGTCCAGTGCTGAAGTGTTGTATGCATCTGGAGCGAAAGACGTGTTTGCGTTGACTGTCGCCCGCGCATTGCCTCATCACGGATTGAGGCACGTGTAGGCGTTTGATGTTCAGTACTTTTCATCCCCAAAAGGAGGACGTATGTCCAACAAAGTGGAAGTTCAGACACGTAATATCCGTTTGACCGAAAAGATCGAAGAATATGTAAATAAGAAAGCAGGTAATTTTGATCATTATCTGCCGGCAATTGAAGAGGCACGCGTTGAACTGGCGCATCACAAAGCCGCACGTAATGCCACAGATCGAAACGTTGCCCAGATTACCGTTTACGGTAAAGGCTTTACCCTTCGCACCGAGGAACGAGCCGATGAAGCTTTGGCAGCTTTCGATCAGGCATTGGACAATATGCAGCGTCAGATCGAGCGCTATAAAGGGAAGCACCAGCACGGGCGCGGTGATGGGCGTTCAGCCGCCGAAGCCGCCGAACCGATCATTGATGACGAAACCGGCGAACTCTCTCCACTTGTGGCGCGCAAAAAGAAATTTATTCTGTATCCAATGAGTGAAGATGAAGCAGTTGTGCAAATGCGTAATCTCGGACACGATAACTTCTTTATCTTTTATAATGCAGATACAAGCAAGATCAATGTGCTATATAGCCGCCGAAATGGAAGCTATGGATTGATCGAGCCGGAACTCGGCTAGGTCGACTCATTAAAAACTGGTCTGGCGGCTTTGCTGTCAGACCAGTTTTTATTTGGAGCCATCATGGAATTTGACGACATGAACGAAAAAGATGCTGAAAATGATAATATGGACAATCCTGCCATTGAGAGCGCAGTGACGCAAATCTTAAATGCCGTGGGCGAAGATCCTGAGCGTGAAGGCTTGCAGTTTACGCCGCGTCGTGTGGCGCGTATGTATCATGAACTGTTGGGCGGTTACACAATGGATCCAGACGCCATTATCAACGGCGCACTCTTCAATGTTCAATATGATGAAATGGTGCTGGTGCGTGATATTGAGTTTTACAGCATGTGTGAACATCACATGCTGCCGTTTATGGGACGTGTGCATGTGGCCTATATCCCAGATGGCAAGGTGTTGGGCCTGTCGAAAATTCCGCGCATTGTGGATATGTACGCGCGCCGCCTGCAAGTGCAGGAACGCATGACTCGTCAAATCGCGGATTTTCTGCGTGACCTGCTCAAGCCGCAGGGTGTGGCGGTGGTGGTTGAAGCGGGACATTTATGCTCAATGATGCGCGGCGTGAAAAAGCATGATGCGCGTATGACCACTTCCGCCATGCATGGCGCCTTCCGCGCCAACCTTGCCACCCGTCAGGAATTTTTAGCGAACATCTCACGCGGCGCTTCGCCGTTGCAGATCTAGAATTTTTTGGATGTAAACCCCGCTTCGCTCTTAATCTCAAACCTGATTCGCGTATTTGATCTTCATCGCCGCTGGATCAGGTTTGAGAAAATATCTCACTGTTTTTGAAATCTGTATTCAAACAAAACAAAGCAAAGAGCAAGAATTATCCATGCGATGAGTTGTTCCTGGCGCAAATCGTTGAAGATCAATGTGCTATTGCCCCGGAAGGCTTGAATGAAAAGTTGTGAAGCGGCAGTCAACGCGGTGTAGGTGAGGAAGAGAATGCCCGGGCGTGGATCATGCTTTTTGAACCAGAGCAGGCTGAAGATTAAGAGAGATGCGAGCGTCTCATAGATTTGAGTCGGGTGGCGGGTGGCGTTCCAGAGATCAATTCCCCATATTAAATCGGTCTCTTTTCCAAAGGCTGTGCCCGCAGCGAGGTGACTTAATCCCATACCGATCGTGATAACCGCAAAGAATGGTGTAAGTGCATCGAGTGTGGGCCAGAGGAAAAGCCCGCGGCGTTGACCATACACCAGCGCGACAATAAATGCCGCAGCCAGTGCGCCGAGCGGATCGAAGATATCAGTGTTGATGGAAACAATGTCAGCCGGGCTTTTGATGAAGGCAGGGAGGTTTTGCAAGACGAACGAAATACGCCCGCCGATGACAAATGCGATCAGTCCGTAAAAAGTAATGTTGTTCAGGTATTCCTTGTTGACGCCGTGGCGCTCGGTGCGTTTTTCGGCGAGACTGAGTGCGATCCATGTAGCGAAAACAAGCAGGATCATGTGACGGGGTGGTGAGAAAAAATTGCGGAATAATGTGAGCATATTATTGTAGGATTTGTTCGATACGGGTGCGGAGCAGGGCTTCAGACATCGGGCCGCCGATCACGACTTCGCGGATGATGCCGGCGCGGTCAATAAAATATGAAGAGGGCAGTGAACGCAGTTGGTATAAAGCCGCAACATCGCCTGTTTCTTCAAGCAGAATGGGCAAGGTCAGGTTGTATTCCTGTATGAAGGGCACAACATTGAGTGGGTTGTCTTGATAGGTCATATCAACAGCGAGGACAATGAATCCCTGATCTTTATATTCCTGATACATCTTCTCAATGGCGGGCATCTCTGCCTGGCAGGGCGGACACCATGTGGCCCATAAATTGACCAGCACTGCCTGTCCGCGTAACTCAGAGAGGGTGTAGGTTTCGCCGGTAGGTGTGCTGAGGGTGAAATCAGGTGCGGCAAAGCCAGCCTGTGGAGCAGAGACTCCATCTGTTGTAGTAGTTGTGTTTGCGCTCAGTGCGATCCACGAAGCGCCTGCGATCAGCAGAAGCAGGTAGAGAATGATTCTTTGATTTTTTTGCATGATTGTCCGAGTATACATGAATTGGGGTGTAAAATAGCGTTTGTTTTGTGGTTGTTTAATTGTCTACATGGATGACTGGTTAATTACTTATGCTTTTTACCGACTTCGCCTTTATTGGCATTACCCCCAACACTTCACGCAAGTCTTTTGCTTACGCAGCACTGGATCGCAATTTAAATCTGCTTGCGCTTGTAGAAGGTGAACTAAATGAGATCGTCGCCTTTATTGCAGATCGGAATTTTGCGATTGTGGCGATTAACTCGCCTTCAAGTATCAACCGCGGATTGGTACGCGAGTTGACGAAAAAGAAGACTCTTACACCGGCGCAAGTCCGCCGTGTTGAGTTGCGATTGGCAGAGCATATCATGCGCGAACATGGGATTGCAGTGACAAAGACCCCCGCAAGCGCTGCATTATGTCCTGCGTGGATGCAGGCGGGGCTTGAGTTGTATCGCAAACTCGAAAAGATGGAGTTTCAAAAATACCCCGAAAAGGATGCTCCCCGTCAAATTCTGGAGACGAATCCGCTGGCCGGGTATAGTGTGCTGGTCGGTCAGCTTCCTGCGGCGAGAACTTCATTGGAAGGCCGTTTGCAAAGACAGTTGATTCTTTATGAAAGCGGGATGCGCGTTAAAGATCCGATGGATTTTTTTGAAGAGATCACACGGCATAAAATGTCCAAGGGGATATGGCCGGTGGAGTTGTTGTATTTGCCAGATCAACTGGATGCGCTTGTTGCTGCGTACACTGCGTGGCTTGCAATGGAAAGACAAAACCAGATTTCCTGCGTTGGGGATGCGCGGGAAGGTCAGATCTTTGTTCCGGCTGCTGAGTTAAAAGATAAATACTGAGCCGTAGGCTTTGTATTATATGGAAGAAGGCTTTGGACAAAAATATTGTCCATGGTTATCTTATTATCTGGAATAATTTATCGAATTCCACTATTAATGAGAGATATAAAATCAAAATATCACGGTGGTAAAATCGTGCCATCACAGGAGATTTATTCATGACCGACCTTCAATCAAAAGCAATTAATACTCTTCGTTTTCTTTCCGCTGACGGCGTGCAAAAGGCCAATTCCGGCCATCCCGGTTTGCCAATGGGTGGAGCTGCAATGGCTTACACCATTTGGACTCGCCACCTGCGACATAATCCGCGCAATCCAAAGTGGGCAGGACGTGACCGCTTCATCCTTTCGGGCGGGCATGGTTCAATGCTCCTTTATTCTTTGTTGCATCTGACGGGGTACGACCTGCCGCTTGAGGAATTGCAAAACTTTCGTCAGTGGGGCAGCCTCACACCGGGCCACCCTGAGTATGGATTAACCCCCGGCGTGGAAGTGACCACAGGTCCATTGGGGCAGGGGTTTGCCAATGGCGTGGGTATGGCGATTGCCGCCTCACATCTCGCCGCGACCTTCAATCAGCGCGGACATGAAATTATCGATCCGTTTATTTATGCAATCGTGACTGATGGTGACTTGATGGAAGGCGTGGCATCTGAAGCCGCGTCTCTGGCTGGTCATTTATCGCTCGGGCGTTTGATCTATCTTTATGATGACAA
The DNA here is from genome assembly GCF_016717045.1 of Candidatus Villigracilis proximus. Taxonomy (NCBI): domain Bacteria; kingdom Bacillati; phylum Chloroflexota; class Anaerolineae; order Anaerolineales; family Candidatus Villigracilaceae; genus Candidatus Villigracilis; species Candidatus Villigracilis proximus. Next base: position 115,448 of record NZ_JADJUO010000012.1, read on the forward strand.
TCACATTTCGATCGACGGCTCAACTGATCTGGCTTTTACAGAAGACCGTGCCATGCGATTCCAGGCTTATGGCTGGCAGGTTTTGCGCGCAGACGATGGCAACGATGTGGAAGTGATTGATAAGCTGATCCAGGAAGCGAAAACTGATCCACGCCCCAGCATTATTATGTGCCGCACTACAATTGGGTTTGGCGCGCCGACTCGCCAGGGGACTTCCAAGGCGCATGGTGAACCGCTCGGCGATGATGAACTCAATGCCGCAAAGGATAACCTCGGCTGGCCGAAGGAACCGCGTTTCTTTATTCCGGATGATGCGCTTGCTTTTTACCGCAAAGCCGTTGACCGCGGACGTGAACTTGAAGCCGATTGGAAAATGCGTTTCGATGCATACAAACGTATTCATCCGGCGTTGGGCGCAGAGTTACAGCGTCGCTTGAAAGGTGAATTCCCCGCAGACTGGGAATCCGCTGTGCCGGTCTTCCCGGTGGACGCAAAAGGCATGGCGACGCGTGCCGCTTCAGGCAAGGCGATTAATGTGTTTGCCCCCAAACTTCCCGAGTTGATCGGTGGTTCTGCAGATCTGGCTCCCTCAAACAACACAAAAATTGACGGAAGTCCTGCCTTTCAAAAAGATTCGTATGAAGGACGCAACTTTCACTTTGGGGTGCGTGAGCACGCGATGGGCTCTGTCTTAAATGGCATGGCCGTCTTTGGCGGCGTGATTCCTTACGGCGCCACCTTCCTTGTTTTTGCGGATTACATGCGCCCGGCGATTCGTCTTGCGGCGTTGTCGCATTATCCCTCCATCTTTATATTTACACATGATAGTGTTGGACTCGGTGAAGATGGCCCTACACATCAGCCGATCGAACAACTGACTTCGTTGAGAATTATTCCAAACCTTGTGGTCATTCGTCCAGCGGATGCGAACGAGACTGCCCAGGCCTGGAAGGTGGCAATCGAACGCCGCAACGGGCCGACCGTGTTGGCGTTGACTCGTCAAAATCTGGCGACGATGGATACTGTGGCACAGGTTGAAAAAGGTGCATACATCGTAAAGGATTTTGGAACGCCTGAAATCATTTTGATGGCTTCCGGCTCTGAAGTTGGCCTGATCCTTGAGTCTGCGCAAAAACTTGCGGACGAAGGAAAAGGTGTGCGTGTGGTTTCCTTCCCAAGCTGGGAACTGTTCGAGAAACAGGATGAAGCTTATCGTGAGTCTGTGTTGCCGAAAAACATTCAGAAGAGACTCGCTGTCGAAGCGGGAGCAGGTATCGGCTGGGAGCGATACGCGAAGTCTGTCATCAGTATTGAGCGCTATGGCGCATCCGCTCCGGCGAAGATCATCTTTGAAAAGCTTGGATTCACTGTTGAAAATGTGATCGCAAAGGTGAAAGAACTTTAATTAATCAGACCCTAAAGGTCTCAAAGACCTTTAGGGTCTGTTGGAGTATTATGAAAATTGCAGTTGGTTGTGACCACGGCGGATTTCCGTTGAAAGAAGTTGTGATCGAATCGGTGAAGGCCGCCGGACATGAAGTGATCGATGTGGGCACGTATAGTGCGGATGCGGTGGACTTCCCTGATTTCACAAAAAAAGTTGGTGAGAAAATTCAAAACAATGAAGCCGAGCGCGGAATTTTAATTTGCGGTTCGGGTATTGGCGCTTCGATCGCGGCAAATAAAATGAGAGGTATTTATGCTTCGATCTGTCATGATACATATTCTGCAGCGCAGGGTGTGCAGCATGATGCGATGAATGTGTTATGCCTTGGCGGACGTGTGATCGGCCCCGAGTTGGTAAAGGTTTTAATACCCGCGTTTTTAACGCGCGTTATCAAGGGATGATGCCGGCGGGGAAAGACTCGCGAAACGTGTGGCAAAGATAAAGGCCTTGGAAAAATAATTAAAACGTTGGGCGTTATGCGCTCAACGTTATCTTTTTTATTAAGAGAGAAAATATGACCCCCATTCAAAAACTTACATCCCTTGGACAATCCCTCTGGTACGATAACATTCAGAGAAAACTCCTGGAAAACGGCGAACTCAAAGCCATGATCGAACGCGGTGATATTCGCGGTGTGACATCGAACCCGACCATTTTTCAAAATGCGATCGCAAAGACAAATGATTACGATGCGGCGTTGATTCCGCTGGCGTGGTCTGGCTGGGATGCTGAAAAGATCTTTTGGCAGCTTGCGATTGAAGATATTCAGGAAGCCTGCGATCTCTTTCGTCCGTTGTATGATGAGACAAAAGGCGGCGATGGCTACGTGAGCCTTGAAGTCAGCCCGTATCTTGCAAACGAAACTGACGCTACTGCGAAGCAAGCCAAAGAACTTTGGGAACGCGTCAACCGCCCGAACTTGATGGTGAAAATCCCCGCCACAAAAGCCGGCATTCCCGCCATTCGCCAAACCATCGCAGCCGGGATCAATGTCAACGTGACGTTGATCTTCTCGCTCGAACGTTATGCCGAAGTGATGGACGCCTATCTTTCAGGTCTTGAAGATCGTGTTGCTGCAAATGAGCCGATCAATATGATCGCCTCGGTTGCATCTTTCTTTGTCTCGCGGGTGGATACAGAAGTTGACCCGCGCCTTCCAAAAGATTCTGCGTTGCTCGGCAAAGCCGCGATCGCAAATGCAAAACTTGCCTATCATGCTTTTGAAGAAACTTTTACCTCTGCGCGTTTCGCAACGATCAAGGCCCGTTTCAGTGCCCGCGTGCAGCGTCCGCTTTGGGCTTCAACCGGCACGAAGAATCCTGCATACTCAGACACAATTTATGTTGACAGCCTGATCGGCCCCGATACCGTCAACACGGTTCCGCCCGCCACGCTTGATGCTTTCCGCGATCATGGCAATGCCGCCGTCACCATCACCCGCGGACTTGACGAATCAAAGTCGCAGCTTGCCGAGCTTGAGTCTGCTGGCGTTTCGATGAATCAGGTCACCGATGAATTGGAAGAGGAAGGTGTTAAATCTTTTGCGGATGCCTTCAAGGTGCTGCTCGATGTTGTGGACGAAAGAAGGAAGAGCGCCGTTTCATCCATTAATCCCTTAGCTGATTCTGTCGCCAAACGCTTATCCACGCTGGAAGCGGATTCTGTCGCTGCCCGTGTTTGGTCACACGACCCCACACTCTGGGCTGACGATGAAGCCGGCCAAACCGAAGTTAAGATCCGCCTAGGGCTGGCTGCATTCCATTGAAGATGCGCGCACCCGCCTCGATGGATATTTATCTTTTGCAAAACAAATTCACGAAGAAGGCATTGACCGTGTACTCGTGATCGGCATGGGTGGTTCATCATTGACCGCTGAAGTGTTGAGCTCATTATTGGCCGCTGCCAATATCGAAGCAAAATTAAGCCTCGCCATTCTTGATTCGACTGATTCTGAGCAGGTTGCTCTGGCTGCGAAAAATTATCCGCCGGAGAAGTCTTTGTATATTCTCGCGAGTAAATCAGGCGGGACAGCCGAACTGCTGGCCGCGTTCGATTATTTCTGGGAATTAAGCAAAGGCAACGGTTCGCGTTTTATGGTCACAACCGATGCCGGCACTTCTCTTGAGAAACTCGCCAAAGACCGCGGATTTAGAAAAGTGTTCAATGCTGACCCCAACGTGGGCGGACGTTTCTCCGCGCTGACCGATTTCGGTCTTGTCCCTGCGGCTTTGCTCGGCATGGATATTCCCAAGTTGTTGAATTCGGCCGAGAAGGTAAAGAAAGTTTCAACTGATGTTCATAGCGCCGGTTTTGCACTGGGCGCTCTACTCGCTGAGTCTGCTCTCGCAGGCAGAGACAAGCTGACCGTTATGAGCGATGCGCCTGTATCCGCATTTGCAGGATGGATCGAGCAGGTCATCGCTGAGTCCAGCGGTAAACATGGCAAGGGAATGCTTCCTGTTCCGCTTGAGCCGCTTGCCGCGCCTGAGATGTACGGCAGTGACCGCTTGTTTGTGTATCTGCGTCAGACCGGCGAATTTGATGGCAATGTGACCGCGCTTAGAAATGCCGGTTTCCCTGTGATCGAATTCCCGTTTATGAGCCCGTATGATGTGGGCGCGGAATTCTTCCGTTGGGAGATCGCGGTTTCGATCATGTGCCATATTCTCGGCATCAATGCGTTTGACCAGCCCGATGTGCAGGATAGCAAGTTGCGCACGATTGCGAAGATCACTGACTTTCAAAAGACCGGCAAACTGGCCGAAGCGGATCTGGTAAATATCAACGATGTAAAAGCCGCGTTGAACGCTTTTGTTTCCGGTGCGCAGACGGGTCAATTTTTCACCATCAATGCTTATGTTCCGCGTAATCAGGAAACTTTGGATGCGCTGCAATCTTTGCGTGTTGCGATCCGTGAAAAGACAAAATGTGCTGTCTCTGCTGGCTTCGGTCCGCGCTTCCAACATTCCACGGGGCAGTTCCATAAGGGCGGCCCAAACAAGGGATTGTTCATTCAGGTTGTGTACGATGCACAGAATGATATGGAGATCCCGACACAAGGTATGAGCTTTGGCACATTAATCCGCGCTCAGGCTTTGGGTGATTACGAAGCTCTGGTCGCTGCCGGCCGGCGGACTCTGCGAGTCTTGCTTTCCTCTCCCGCTGACTTGTCCAAGCTGGTGGATGCTCTGCAATGAAAAATCTTGCAGCTGGTCAATGTGTTGCCTGCCGCGCTGGCGAGCCGGTGTTGACCGATGCTGAGATCGAAGATTTGCTGTTGCATGTCATTGGTTGGCAGGTGAAAGAAGTAGACGGCATAAAACGGCTTGAGAAAGTTTTCAATTTTAAGAACTTTGTCGAAGCAATTGCGTTCACCAACAAGATTGGTGAAGTCGCCGAAGAGCAGGGACATCATCCGCTCGTTATCACCGAGTGGGGTAGGGTGACTGTCCAGTGGTGGTTGCATAAGATCAAAGGCCTGCACAACAATGATTTCATCATGGCCGCAAAAACAGAAGAACGATTTGGATAAAATAAAAACGACCCGCAAGGGTCGTTTTTATTTACAGGCTGTTTCTTCTTTTTCTTAGAGCACGATCATCAAGCATTCTGAAAAAATGTAATACGATGTGTCTATCACCCAGCCACGCCAGAAGAGATGCGAATAAACCGAGTAATCCCGTTTTTGCTGCGGGCAGTGAAAGCGCCGGAGTGAAGTCCACTTTACGGTCATTGATCTGGAAAGTGTATCTGCCTGTTTGTTTTATGACCGGATTTGAATTAAGAAATAAACGCAATTCATCCATCTCGTTTTTTGTCATCCACTGCGGCAGATCAGAAGTGGCCTTGAATTTGCAAACATAAGCCAGATCTTGCAAAAGATTTTTTTGTTCTGTGGTCAGTGAATTTTCTTTTGATTCAAAGTAGGCTACATCTGGGTCAATGTGCAGCAATGATCCCAGCCATAATCTATGGGTCACCGTGCGGATTGCATTCTTGGTTTCAGGAGTTGATGGGTTGTATAGCAGGTGGGCGTTGCGGTAATTTTCCCACTCAAACGAAACATCAGGGCCGATGCGAATCGCATCGCACATACCGATCGCTGGAAGAATCGGCGTGCCGCAGGTCAGGAAGAATGCGTCACTTCCCATGGCCTCGCGCAATACTTGCAGACATTCGCGATACGCAGCTTCACGCGGCATATTCTTATATCGTTTGCCTTGCAGTGCGCCCGCGTATAGGAAGTCAAGTTTGAGATAGTCAAAGCCCCAGGCGCGGACCTGCTGCATGAGGGCAACCAGCCACGAGATTACGTCAGGATGCGTGGTGTCGAGGGCGTATAACTGTTCGTTCCAGTTAAATCCGGCTGAGACGAAATGTCCGCGCTCATCGCGTAAGAACCAATCCGCGTGACCTTGAAAAAGTTTTGAAGATTTCACCGCGAGCAAAGGTGCAAGCCACAAACCCGCTTTTCTGTTGGTTGATTTTATTTTATCCGCCAGCGCCTGCATGCCCGATGGAAATTTTTGATTCACATCCCAATCGCCAACTTTGACCTGCCAGCCATCGTCCACTTGCAGCACATCAAAAGGCTGGTCGCCGATCATGTCAAACGTTTTATAAAGGATCTCTTCATCGATTGCCGTATACAGGCTGTACCACGAACACCAGATGCGCGGCGCTTCCTTTTTATTTAATTTCCCAAGGCGGATTCCCAACTGTTCGGCATATTCAGCAAAGACGACATCCTCCTGCCCGAAGGCAGTGAACCACTCTCCATCATCCGCATCAAACCTACCCGACAACTGATTCTCGACGAGATGCACGTGCGCATCTGTTGAAAGCGCACCGAGCAAAAGAATATTGCCGTCTTCAAACTCCACCGCGCCCAGCCATGAACCATTTGGGTTTTGATCATTCACGTATTCGGCGTTCACTTGTAAGGGATGAAAGATGGCGGGCTTCTGGACAGGGATAAAACCCAGATCAGTCCACGACGCCAGTGACCATGATTGCCAGCCGTGACGATAATATTTTATGTGTGTTGACGTAAACTCGATTGCCAATTCTCTGGCTTTGATGATCTTTGATTTATTTTGAATTTCACTTAGTTGAATGGATGTCATGATCGTGTCTCTTGCTGTAAAAAATTAGTTATCAAATGGAAAGAGCGAGCATAATACTCGAATTAACCTTGATTGGATAGGTGGCATGTAAATTGGCTCTTGTATAGCTTAGACAGCATGGGATACTGGGTTTTCAACCTTGCTCTTGACGATTAAAACGCCGTAAGGTATAGTTGGCGTGTAAGATTCGGAAGAGATATGGACTCATCATGTATGAATTCGACAAAACTGACATAAAAATTGTAAATTTACTCCTTGAAGACGGAAGAATGTCTGCTTCTGAGATTTCGCGCCGCATGACGGATATTTCCGAACGCGCAGTGCGTTATCGCATCGACCGTATGATCGACGAAGGCGTGATCCAGATCAGCGCGGTGGTCAACCCCGAATCCCTTGGGTTTAACATTAAGGCCGATGTCTGGCTGGAAGTTGAGTCTGACCTTATTCTTGATGTGGCGAAAAAGCTGGCTTCCTTTGAAAATGTCACTTATGTTGCCTGCGGCATTGGTCAAAACGACATCAGTATTCAGCTTGTGGCAAAAGATACAGCAGAAATTTATTACTTTGTCACAGAAGTGATCCGCAAAGTTACGGGGGTACGCAAGACGACCACATCCATTGTGCCGATCATTATCAAAGATGTGTATCAGTGGCGGGTTCCGGAAAGAATCGCAAAAGAGATCACTGAAGGCAAAGCGGCAGTTCAATCAAAGATTTCGTAAGTTGTTTGGGAATTCCTGATCGTAGAGTCTTCCAGAGAACTTCCGAGGTCTGTTATTAAATCCCAAAGGAGAATTTATGTTTGGTCCAAAAACGCAATCGTTGCAGAAACGCGCGCAAAAGGTCATACCATTGGGGTGAATTCCAATTTCCGCTTTTGGGGGGACGAAATTACGCCTTATGTGGAAAGGCAAAGGGCGGTTATTTATGGGACGTGGACGGCAGAGAATATATTGATTATCGCATGGCATTTGGTCCTATTATTTTGGGACACGCCTATGATGAAGTAGACCAAAAAGTAATCGAAGAAATTCAAAAGGGAATTTTATTTGCCATGACGGGCGAACTGGAAGTGGCCGTGGCAGAGATGATCGTTGACATGTCTCCTGCGATCGATATGGTGCGCATGGCCTGCTCCGGTACAGAAGCCACCATGCACGCCATTCGTGTAGCACGCGCCTACACCGGGCGCGATATTATCGTAAAGTTTGAAGGAAATTATCACGGAATGCATGACCATACATTATGGTCAACATATGCGCCTGTTGAAGCATATGGAAATCGCCGCAGTCCGATCCCTGTGGCCGCTTCGTCCGGCATCCCAACCGCCATGCGCGACTTCATCATTGTTTTGCCATTCAATGACTTTGATGGATTTGATCGTGTGATGAAATCACATGGCGAGCAGATCGCAGCCGTCATTACGGAGCCTTGTCAGGGAAATTGCGCGGCCATTAATCCGCAGCCCGGCTTTCTTGAGTTGATCCGTCAGCGCACTGAAGAACATGGCTGTGTATTTATTTTGGATGAAGTGAAGACGGGTTTTAGAATCGCAAATGGCGGCGCACAGGAATATTACGGCATCAAACCCGGACCTGGTAACGTATGCCAAGTCCCTTGGCAACGGTTACCCTGTGGCGGCCTTCGGCGGCAAGCGTGAGATCATGTCCATTATTGGTCAAGGTGTATCACAAGGCGGAACCTACACAAATAACAAACCGGGCATTGCCGGTGCGTATGCCTACGTTAAATATTTTGAAATCCCAGCCTGTTTTAAAACAATCGAAAAGCGCGGACAACGACTAATGGACGGCTTGAAGGAAATTTTTGAAGAGAATGATATTCAAGCGGTGTTTACCGGCTATCCCGCCATGTTTTCCTTTTCATTCGGTATTGACGCGGTCACCTGTCAACGGGACTGGGCAGTAAGCGATCACGACCTTTACATTGAATTGACTGATAAAGCCATCGCCCGCGGCATTATGCCAGATCGTGACGCGCGTGAACCATGGTTCCTGTGTTATGAACATACCGACGCCGACGTTGATAAAACCCTGGAGATATACGCGGAAATTGCAAAGGAAGTAAAAAAATAAATTATCAAAGGTCAAAAGTTGAGGGTCGTCAAAGACTTTTGGCCTTTGACCTTTGACTATAAATAAGGAAAACAATGATGACAAACAAACTAACTGCAAAAGAAATCGTTGATCTAAATAAAGAATACACATTTTTCTCATGGTCGAATCAGGGACAAGTGAATCCGATCCCTGTCACCAAAGCTGAGGGCGTTTATTTTTGGGATGCCGATGGAAAACGTTATCTCGATTTTGCGTCACAGTTGGTGAACGAAAATATTGGTCATCAACACCCTAAGGTGGTGAAGGCCATTCAGGATCAAGCCGCAGTATTGGCTTTTGTCTCTCCCGGAATGGCAACCGAGCCGCGCGGACTGTTGGGTAAGAAACTTGCTGAAATTACACCTGGCGACTTGAAGAAAACATTCTTCTCATTAGGCGGAGCGGAAGCCAATGAAAATGCGATCAAGATCGCGCGCCAATATACAGGCCGACATAAAATCCTTGCCCGCTATCGCTCGTATCACGGAGCGACTCACGGCGCAATTGCTTTAACTGGTGACTATCGCCGTCTGCCGGCTGAGCCTGCCATTTCCGGCGTTGTCCACTTTTTGGATCCATATTGCTATCGCTGCCCGTTCGGGTGGACAAAAGAGACCTGTCACCGTGAATGCATCAGCCATGTTGAAGAGGTGATTCAGCACGAAGGTCCAGACCAGATCGCCGCCATCATTCTTGAAGGAGTAACCGGTACGAACGGACTTATCATCCCGCCTGATGAATACTGGCCGCGTATGCGCGAGATTTGCGATAAGTATGGAATTTTGTTGATCTCTGACGAAGTCATGTCAGGCTGGGGACGCACTGGCGAATGGTTCGCCGTGGACAATTGGAAAGTGACACCCGATATCATCACAACTGCGAAAGGAATTACTTCCGGTTATGTGCCTTTGGGTGCAGTGATCGTCAGCGAGAAAATTGCGAATTACTTTGACAGTCACATGCTCTCAGCCGGGTTGACCTATAACGGTCACGCTCTGGCTTGTGCGACTGCCTTGGCAACGATTGCTGTGTATGAAGAAGAAAATATTTTCGAGAACGCTAAAACGGTCGGAAAATATCTTGGCGAACAACTTGAAGAATTAAAGACGAAACACGTTTCGATTGGTGACGTGCGCTACATCGGCATGTTTACTGCCATGGAATTGGTGAAGAATCGCATAACAAAAGAGCCAATGGATTTGACCGCGCTCAAGAATTTCCTGATCTCCAATGGCGTATATGTTTTCAATTTCAAGAACATCCTCTTCATCGTTCCACCGTTGACGATCACCAAAGAGCAAATTGACGAAGGCTTAAAGTTGATCGACGAAGGTCTGGCCGAGTTGATGGATACACAAACAGTTCATAAAAGTCAAATGTAAAAGTAAAACGGTGGACTTTTCACTTTTACTTCGACTTATTACCATTTTTTGGAGAAACCATGGAAATCTTAAACTATATAAATGGCGAATGGGTCAAGCCCGATGTAAAAGAATATTTCGATGTCATCAACCCCGCAACGGGTGAGGTGATCGCCCGCACTCCGCTCGGCTCAAAGGCAGATGTGGAAGCGGCGGCCAAAGCGGCGAGTGAAGCATTGCCTGCCTGGCGCAGAACACCGGTCAATGATCGTGTGCAATATTTATTTAAACTGCGCAATTTGATGCGTGATAATGGTGATGAAATTGCGCGTCTCATCACCAATGAAGCCGGCAAAACTTTTGAAGAAGCCAAGGCTGAAATGGTCCGCGCTTATGAAAATATCGAAGTGGCTTGTGGTATGCCGATGATGATGAAGGGCGAAGTCTCTGAAGATATCGCGCCCGGCATTGACGAGTTGATGATCCGCCAGCCGGTGGGTGTGTGCGCCACGATTGCGCCGTTTAATTTCCCCGGCATGATCGTCTTTTGGTATTTGCCTTATGCCATCGCGGCCGGCAACACATATATTGTCAAACCTTCTGAAAAAGTTCCAATGACGATGCAGTTTATTTTTAAACTCATCGAACAGATCGGTTTGCCGAAGGGCGTGATCAACATGGTCAACGGCGCGAAGGAAACCGTGGATGGCATTCTCGAACATCCCGCGATTCGTGCGATCACTTTTGTAGGCTCGACCAATGTTGCAAAATATATTTACAGCACCGCCGCATTTCATGGCAAGCGCGTACAGGCACAAGGCGGAGCGAAGAATCCGGTCATCATTTTGCCGGATGCTGATATGGAAATGGCGACGAAGATCATTGCCGATTCTGCCTTCGGGTGTGCTGGTCAGCGCTGTCTGGCAGTTTCTGTGGCTGTGACAGTGGGTGAGGCGCGCAATACGTTCAATGAATTGATTTGTGATGCGGCTTCAACGCGTACCGTCGGCTATGGACTTGATGCCGGCGTGCAAATGGGACCCGTCATCAACACGGCCAGTATGCAGCGCGTGGAGCAATTGATCGGCCTTGGCGCGAAAGAAGGCGCGGGCGTCCCTGTGGATGGTCGCGGGACGGTGGTGAAAGGCTACGAGCGTGGATCCTTCGTCAGACCGACGATCCTGTCTGACGTCCCGATTGGAAGCGAGATCTCGAGGACGGAAATCTTTGGGCCAGTGTTAAGCCTGATGCACGTAAATTCCATCGATGAAGCCATCCAGCTGGTAAATAGCGGACAATACGGCAATCAAGCGAGTCTGTTTACCACCAGCGGCAATGCTGCGCGCCGTTTTAGATACGAAGCAGATGCCGGCAATATCGGCATTAATATCGGTGTCGCTGCGCCGATGGCCTTCTTCCCGTTTAGCGGTTGGAAGGATTCCTTCTTCGGTGACATGCATGGACAGGGCATGGATGCGGTTGAGTTCTTCACACAAAAGAAGATCGTTGTGGAGCGCTGGCCAAAAGAGTGGACAAGAAAGTTCTAAATTTTTTGGAGTGAAAAATTATGGCTGTTGATTACGAAGACGCATTGGATTATTCATCGCGCTGGCTGGATCTGATTCATAAGAATGAATTTCCTTCAATCGAAGAAGCGCACAAGATCATTGATGAATCAAAATTAAACTTTGCCGAGCATTACAACCGCAACTGGTTGGAGTATCGCAAATCAGTGACTGAGTCTGGTGATTGGGCGGCAGTGGAGTGGACGGGTTCGGGCTCGGTGTTTAAAGATGTGCTGGGCCGCGAGTATCTTGATTTTCTTGGCGGCTATGGCATGTTGGACTTGGGCTGGAGTCACCCTGATGTTGTTAGCGCAGTGAAGGCTCAGCTAGATCGTTCTCCGATGCCTTCGCAGGAATTGATCGATCCGCTGCGGGGTGTGCTGGGAAGGCTTCTCGCAAGCATCACTCCCGGCGATTTGAAATATAGTTGGTTCGCTGCCAGCGGCACTGGAAGCCAATGAAGCCGCGATGAAGATCGCAAAACTTTATACGGGCAAGTCAGCATTCATTGTTGGAGTGCGTGCTTTTCACGGCAAGACCATGGGCGCGCTTTCTCTGATGGGCAAGGCTGATTATCGCGCACCGATGGGTAATTTATATGCGGGCAGGTTTATCATGTCCCATTTGGTGACGCAGATGCGGTTGAGAAGCAATTGGAGATTTGCGAGAAAGTTGGCATCGGTGTTGCGGCTGTGATGTTTGAACCGATCCAAGGAGAGTCTGGTGCGATCGTTCCGCCGGATGATTTCTGGCCGCGCATTCGTGCCGCGACGAAGAAGTATGGCGTCTTGCTCATTGCGGATGAAGTGCAAACGGGTCTCGGCCGGACCGGGAAACTGTGGGGCGTCGAACATTGGGGCGTCGTCCCTGACATTTTGACCGTGGCCAAATCTTTGGGCGGCGGCGTGATGCCGATCAGCGCGGTGACGACGACTGAAGAGATCTATCAGCCGATGATGTATCCGAATCCGTTCATGCATACCACCACCACGGGCGGCGGCGCGTTGGCTTGTTCTGCTGCGATCGCGGCAATTCATGTTACTTTGCGTGAACGTCTGTGGGAAAAGGCTGCTGAAAAGGGAGATTATCTAATTTCACAATTGGAGAAACTCGCTGTGCAGTATCCGCAAATTTATGAGAAAATAACGGGCAAAGGTTTGTTGATTGGTATGCATTTCAAGACGCCGGAGATTGGTTACAAAATTGCAGCCGGATTGTTTAAACGGAATATTGTGGTGGCAGGCACATTGACCAGCGCGCAGACCATCCGTGTTGAGCCGCCGCTTATTATTTCGCAGGAGCAAATGGATACCCTGCTAGATCGTTTGAGTGAAGTGCTTAAAGAAATTAACGCAACCATGTAGTTTGTCAGGCTTTACGATTCGCACTTCCAATCTCATCATGGAGAAGATAGATGACCAGTGAATTTGCAGTTGAAATGCGCGATGTAGTAAAAAATTTATAACACCAGAGGGGAATGAGATGGCCGCAGTGGACCATGTGACCATGCAGATCAAGAATGGAGAGTTCTTTTCCATGCTGGGTTCTTCAGGCTGCGGTAAGACCACATCTCTGCGTATGATCGCCGGGTTTGAGTGGCCGACCGATGGAGAGGTGTATATTGAAGGAAAGGCCATGGGGCATACTCCGCCTTTCCAGCGCAAGGTCAACACTGTTTTTCAAAGTTATGCATTGTTCCAGCATATGACCATTTTTCAAAATGTGGCTTTTGGTTTGGAAATGGAAGGCGCAAAGGAAGAGGAGATCAAGAAGCGGGTGGGGCGTGCGCTTGATATGGTGCAGCTGACCGGTATGGATCGCCGCAAGCCCAAGCAGCTTTCAGGCGGACAGCAGCAGCGCGTGGCGCTTGCCCGTGCGTTGGTTAAGACTCCTGATGTTCTTCTATTGGACGAACCTCTCGGCGCGCTTGATCTGAAATTGCGCAAGGAAATGCAGCTTGAATTAAAGGCGTTGCAGCAACAACTGGGAATTACGTTTATCTACGTCACGCACGATCAGGAAGAAGCGCTGACGATGTCTGATCGTATCGCGGTCATGAGCAAGGGCAAGGTACAGCAGATGGGCACGCCTGTTGAAGTTTACGAACGCCCCGCGAATAAGTTTGTGGCAGACTTTATCGGGGAGTCGAATTTCCTCGAAGGCAAGATCAAGTCCATCTCAAAGGATGAAGCGAGTATTTTCATCCCCCGGATTAAAATGCCGAGTTGACGGGATAGCTTATTTCGGGCAGGATTGGTTAAGAGTGAAGAAGTCAATGTTGCATTCGCCCTGAGAAAGTTCGTATTGCTGATAAGCACGTAGTCAATCAAAATGTGTTCCATGCCAGAGTGACCAATACGGTTTACATTGGCGCGGATACCCATATCTATGTGGATACAAACGGCACAAAATTGAAGGTGTTGGAGCAGAACCGTATTTCACGGCTTGACCCGAAGTCATTCTATACGGTGGGTCAGGAAGTTTGGTTGATGCTCATGCCTGAGAATACGCTTGTTTTGAAGAAGGATTAAGCCATGCTTCAGCGTCTTCGCGAAAATAAATCTGCGCAGGGTACGTTGTTGGCGCTTCCCACTACGGTTTGGTTGTTCGTGCTGTTGATCATTCCGTTGATCCTCACGTTGGTCGTGAGTTTTGGCAAGCGTAGTCCTGATGGCAACGTGATCTATTCTTTCACGTTGGATAATTATGTCCGCCTTTTTGGGTACAGCACAGATTGTCCTGAGGGACAGGCTTCGTGCTTTGACCCGTTGTATGTGAATATCCTCGGGCGTTCATTGTCGTTGGCGTTTAATACTACATTTTTTGTGATCTCTCTTGCATATCCGCTGGCTTACTTTATTGCGCGTGCGCATCCAAAGCAGCGTAATATGTATCTGTTTATGGTGTTGATTCCGCTGTGGACTAATTTCGTGATCCGGGTGTATGCGTGGATGATGTTGCTGCGTAAGGAGGGTGCGATCAATATTATTCTCGGCTGGATCATGAATGCGTTGAATATTCCATTTACGCCGCTTGAGATGTTGTACACCCCGGGGGCAGTATTGGTAGGGATGATCTATGAATTCCTGCCGTTTATGATCCTGCCGATCTATACCTCACTTGAAAAGATCGACACCTCACTATATGAAACGGCTGCTGATCTGGGCGCAAATTCAATTAAGACATTTCTGCGCGTGACGCTTCCATTGTCCATGCCGGGTGTGGTGGCTGGGACAATCCTTGTTTTTATTCCAGTCATGGGAACATTTATCGTTTCAGATATTCTCGGCGGACGTCAGGTTATTTTGGTCGGTAACTTGATCCAGCGTCAATTTTTGGATGCGCGTGACCCGACTTTTGGTTCTGCCGCGTCGCTGATTTTGATGGTGTTGACGCTGGTCGTGACCTATTTCTACACCCGCAAATTTGGCTTCGGAGAGGAGATCGTAGTCGCATGAACCCTTTTCGCCGTTCTCCCTTTGTGATCGCAGCCGCAGTTTTGGTGTATGTATTTTTATATGCACCGATTGTCGGGTTGATCTTGTATTCGTTCAACGCCTCGCGCGCGAATGTCACCTTTGAAGGATTTATTCCCGCTTATAGTGAAAATGTAGTATGGATGGCAGCCTAGTGTTGTCGAGTCCGTGCGGACCGTTCACTGGTATTGCGATCTCGCAAAAATGACGATGTAGCCGAGGCCGCCGGAAACACGCTGACCATCGCTTTTACAGCAACGATCATTGCCACTGTGATCGGTACGATGGCCGCCCTTGCCTTGCAACGCTACAACTTCAAGATGAAGCCTTTTTCACAGCTTGCATTGTATATTCCCATTGTTATTCCAGAGATCGTCATGGGTATTGGTGTTCTGACCTTGTTTAGTCAGTTCTTTGGCTGGGCAAATACAACCTTCAATCTTGAGGGAGATGCACGTCTCTCGCTTGGAATGGCAACTGTCACGATGAGTCATATTGCGTTCATGGTCCCATTTGTGACATTGGTGGTGCAAGCACGTTTGCAGGGTTTTGATAAATCCTTTGAAGAAGCAGCCATGGACTTGGGTGCCAACGAGTGGACAACTTTCCGCCGCGTGACACTTCCAATGATTTTGCCCGGCATTATGTCCGGTGCTTTGCTGGCGTTCACCTTGTCGCTGGATGATTTTGTGATCACGTTCTTTACGAACGGTCCCGGCTCTACAACGCTCCCGATCTATGTCTATGGTCTGTTACGCCGTATTATCACGCCGCAGGTTAATGCGTTGTCAACGGTTTGGATTTTGGTGGTATTCTTCGCTGTATTGTTGCTGCAAATTCTTCAAAATCGTGATTCAAAGCAGCACTCGTAAGTTTTATCTTTCTTCTTTTCGCCTTTCGTTTTTAATTTGAAAGAGGAAAGAAGGAAGATTCGTTAAATCAGGTATTCCGCGCTTTTTGAATAGCGCGTGCCAAACGATTTCAATATCTTCTAGGAGGAAGAGATGAATAAGAAAAATCTATTTACATTGCTGACGCTGCTTGTGATTGCAAGCATGGCGTTAGCTGCATGCGGTGGAGGTGGATCCGCCGCAACAACCGAGGTCTGAAGCTGATGGCCCCAAGGTCACCTCAACTGGTTTTGCGTGCCCTGCCGCCGAATTCCCAATGGAAGTCACTTCCACGGAAGTCAACATCTTCGTGTGGACGGAATATATTCCAGTTGAGATGCTCGAATGTTTTGAACTGGTTTATGGCGTCAAGGTTAATCGCGATGAATATTCCAGTAACGAGGAGATGTACGCTAAAGTCTCTGCGGGCGGTTCCAATTATGACCTTGTCCAGCCTACCGATTACATCATTGCACTCATGGCTCGTCAGGACCTGTTACAGGAACTTGACCACGCCAAATTGCCGGTCTTGAAGAATTTCGACGCGAACTACCTCGACTTTGAATTTGACCCAGGCAACAAATATACGATCCCATATCAGGCTGGGACTGATGCGATCGTGGTGAATACAGATGCCGTGGAAAATGTCCCTGCTTCATGGGAAGACCTTTGGAAGCCTGAATATGCCGGCAACATGGTTTTTCTTGATGACTCCCGCGCCACCATCGGTTTGACACTTTTGACCCTTGGATACGATGTCAACACTACCGATCCCGCTCAACTTGATGAAGCCAAGACGAAATTAGCTCAGCTCGTTCCCGGCATCAAACTCTTTGACAGCGACAGCCCAAAGACAGCCCTGATCGCCGGTGACGTGGATCTCGGCATGACCTGGACCGCCGAAGCCTTGCTTGCTCAACAGGAAAACCCCGCTATTCAGTATGTGTACCCGACCGAAGGCGCGATTCTTTGGCAGGATAACTGGGCCATGTTGAAGGATGCTCCCCACGCTGATGCCGCTTATGCTCTGTTGAACTACACCATGCAGGGTGACGTTTTCTGGCTGATGCTGCGTGACTTCCCATACACCAACCCGAACCAGGCCGCGCTTGATTACGCCAAGACCAATCAGACGGAACTCTATGATGCCTACATGGCTTCTCCGATCACCAATGTTCCTGCGGATGCCATCAAGAACGGCCATCGCATCGCGGATGTGGGTGAGGCAACACCTTTGTATGATGATATCTGGGTTGAAGTAAAAGGCCAGTAAAACTTACAGCCCTGTGATAATACCGGCCTTGCAGTAAAATAAACCGGACGGATCATTTGATCTGTCCGGTTTATTTTTGTTTTGATCGAATAAAGAATCCATCTTCTAAAGGAACTAAATGATGATTAAACATAACCTTTTTAAATTATCAATGTTTTTTACGATTGCAAGCCTGATCATGTCTGCTTGTAGTGGTGGGGAAGAGAGTGTCGTGGCAGATGCTGATGGAGCCAAAATCACCTCCAGCGGATTTGCCTGCCCCGCGCCCGAATTTCCAGTTGAGGTTACCTCCACTGAGCTAAACATTTTTGTGTGGACCGAATATATGCCAGTTGAAATGGTCGAATGTTTTGAAATGGTCTATGGCATCAAGGTTAACCAAGATGAATACTCCACGAATGAGGAGATGTATGCCAAAGTCTCTGCGGGCAGTTCAAATTATGATCTTGTTCAGCCCACTGACTATATTATTGCATTGATGATGCGTCAAGACTTATTACAGGAACTTGATCACGCTCAACTTCCCGCACTTAAGAATTTCGATCCAAATTACCTCAATCTCCCGTTTGATCCCGGTAACAAGTACACCATCCCATATCAGGCGGGCACAGAGGGTATCGTGGTGAATACGGACACGGTTGAAAATATTCCACAATCATGGGCTGACTTGTGGAAGCCCGAATACGCTGGCAGAATGGTTTTTCTTGACGAATCTCGCACAATCATTGGTGTGGTGCTTCTGACACTTGGATACAGACATAATACAACCGACCCTGTGCAACTGGAGGAGGCGAAAGCAAAATTGGCAGAACTTGTTCCGGGAGTTAAGCTATTTGATAGCGACAGCCCCAAAACAGCGTTGATCGCCGGAGATGTAGACCTCGGCATCACATGGACAGCGGAAGCACTGCTCGCTCAACAGGAGAACCCTGCCATTCAATATATTTATCCAACAGAGGGCGCGCTTTTATGGCAGGATAATTGGGCGATGCTTGCAAATGCTCCTCATGCAGATGCGGCTTATGCCTGGCTTAACTACACCATGCAGGGTGATATTTTTTGGATGATGCTGCGTGACTTTCCATACACAAACCCAAATCAGGCTGCATTGGATTACGCAAAAGAAAATCAAACAGAACTATACGATGCGTACATGGCGTCTCCGATCACAAATACGCCCGCTGAAGTGATCGCGAGCGGTCATCGTACTGAAGATGTGGGTGAGGCGACTCCACTGTATGATGCCATCTGGGTTGAAGTTAAAGGAGGAGAGTAGCTTCTTCTCGTAGACAATAATTAAGTAAGAATCAGACTTGGGTCTTCGTGTAGTCAGCGTCTTGGTTTTTTTTGTGTACAATAATTCTCTGCGAAATAACAAATCATCATGAATTTATTGACTTTAATGCAAAAAAGGAATAAAATAAATCAATGGAAAGCGTAATCGGTAATAATAATCAATCTGGACGCCTTGACAACATCGATCAATACATTATTGACGCCATGCGTAAAGATGGCAGGGAAGCATTTGCTCAGATCGCAGAACAGCTCAACGTCTCGCCCGGCATGATCCGCCAGAGATATAACCGCCTTGTTGAGCTTGGTTATCTCAAAGTGGTGGCGGTTACAAATCCGCTCATGATGGGCATTCGCACCATGGCGCTGATCGGCATCCATACCGATGGCGGCAAGATGTTACAAGTGGCCGAGAAAATAGCCAAACTCGATGAGGTCGTTTACATGGTGGTTGTCAGCGGACGTTATGACATCATGTGTGAAGTTTTTTGCCGCGACCATGAAGACCTGCTAAAATTTCTGACAGAGAAACTTGCCAAAGTGGATGGGATCCGCGAGACGGAATCCTTCATTCACTTAAAGATCATGAAGGAAATTTATTTTTAGGAAATTCACGCTTCACCCCTAACCACAAAAGGGTGAAGCGGAATAAAACTTGTCTGCCCCGTAAGTTAAGATCACGGCGGTGGAGCCAATAAAAAAAGGAAATATGAAAGCGTTTTTGAAAGCAATACGTACGATCGGGGAAACCTTTACCAAAGTGTATATGGTGGGGCTATTTATGAATCCAAACAGTAATCCTAACTCGCATACGCGCGAGTTATAAAACTAAATGGAGCAAAGATCATGAAAGTATTACTCGTTGGTGTTGGCGGGGTGGGCGAAGCAATTGCGGCGATTGCAAAACCGCGCGCCTGGATGGAACAAATGGTGCTTGCAGATTACAACGTCAAACGCGCTGAAGAAGTGCAGAAGAAAATGGGAGATAACAGTCGTTTCCCCGTTGAATTCATTGACGCCAGTAATCAACAAATGATCGAAGACCTCGCTAAAAAATATAGCGTGGATTTGATCATGAATTCCGTTGATCCGATCTTCAACAAACAGATCTTCGACGCCGCGTATAATGTCGGTGCAACCTATATGGATATGGCTATGACTCTCTCCGAGCCGCATCCAACCGACCCGTTCAATAAACCCGGTATCAAACTTGGTGACTATCAATTCGATAAAGCCAAAGACTGGGAGAAGAAGAATATTCTCGCACTCGTTGGCTTTGGTGTGGAGCCCGGCATGGCAGATGTATTCGCCCGCTACGCCGCCGACCATCTCTTTGATGAAATTGAAGAACTCGGCATTCGTGACGGTGCCAATATTGCCATCTCAGGCTATGAATTTGCACCCAACTTCTCGATCTGGACCACCATCGAAGAGTGTTTGAATCCGCCTGTCATCTGGCAGGATGGCGAGTGGATCACCACCGCGCCATTCTCGGAGCCCGAAATCTTTGACTTCCCCGAGATCGGCCCCGTGGAAATTGTTAACGTGGAGCATGAAGAAGTTTTGCTTATGCCGCGTTGGATCAAGACCAAACGTGCCACATTCAAATATGGTCTGGGTGATCAGTTCATCGGCGTGCTCAAGACCTTGCACATGCTTGGCCTTGATAACAAAGAAAAAATTACAGTGAAGGGTGTACAGGTTGCACCGCGCGATGTTGTGGCGGCCTGTTTACCAGACCCCGCTCATCTTGGAGATAAGATGTCTGGCAAGACCTGTGCCGGAACCTGGGTCAAAGGCACAAAAGATGGCAAGCCGCGCCAGGTTTATCTTTATCAGGTGGCAGATAACAAGGCCTGCATGGATGCCTGGGGTTGTCAGGCAGTAGTAGCGCAAACCGCTTTCAGCGCAGTCATCGCCATGGATTTGATCCAGCACGGTGTCTGGAAAGGTGTCGGCGTCCTCGGGCCTGAGGCTTTCCCGCCTAATCCATTCATGGAAAAAATGGCCGATTACGGCTTCCCTTACGGGATGAAGGAAATGACCGCATAAAGTTCATAAAGCGGACAAACGTGAGAACGTTTGTCCGCTCTTTTTTTGGATATGGAGTTCATCAGCTTGCTGATGTTTTCTTGCAAGCTCTCGCGCTCCAATACTTTCGGAGGGCACAATGAATAAGAAACTTGGTGAGGGAAATGTCATCAGCGCAGAGACGAAAAAGCTCAAGCGTGAATTGACACTTTGGCCGTTGTTCGGGTTGATCTATTTCACAGTGTGCGGCGGTGCTTTCGGAGCAGAGCCAATGGTCGGCTGGTCAGGACCCGGTCTGGCGTTGCTTCTGTTTGTATTAACTCCTCTATTCTTCAGCATTCCCAATATGTTGATGGTGCGCGAAATGCAATCCATGATGCCGGTTGAGGGTGGTTATTATCATTGGCTCAAAGTTGCCTTTGGTCCTTTCGTCGGCTACATGGGCGGATGGATGAACTGGGTGGTTTCATGGGTTGATGTTTCCATTTATCCTGTGCTCGCTGCTTACTATCTTGGATACTTTTTTCCGGCATTGCGTGAAGGCGCAACGATCGGCGGCGTATTTGTGGATAGCACGTGGCTTTCTTTTCTCGTTGCAGTTACTTTAATTTGGCTGGTCTCTGCCTTGAATGTGCGCGGCGCGCGTTTTTCAGGACTGCTCACCAACTGGCTGGGTATCATCATGCTGCTGCCATTGATCGCATTGACGGTCATCGGTTTTATGGCATGGATCAAAGGCGGCACAACCGTTCAATTACCATTCCTGCCCGGCGGCGCGGAAGTTAATTTTAACAACACGATTGGCGCGTTGAGCACGGGCATCTTTGTTGCCATGTGGAATTTCATGGGTTGGGAATTGCCCGCCGCAGCGGGTGATGAGATCGTTAACCCAAAGAAAACATATCCATTGGCGATGGCGTTGGTGCTGGTCGCTGCAATTGCAACCTATGCCTTGCCGACTCTGGCTGGTCTGTATGGCGGCGCGGGCGAAGATGGCCGTTACCAAATGTGGGGCATTGAAGAATACGAAAGCGGCGAAGGCATTGGCCCTGTTTTGGATGAATACGGTGTTCCTCATGAGCAGGCGCAATCCTGGGGTGTGGATACGGCAAGTTCTGTCGGATGGGAATTCCCCGATATTGCCCATGCCGTGGCGGATAAATTAACGGGTCAAACCAACGGGACGCTTGCTCTTGTTATGGGAGCATTAGTTACCTTTTCGGCAGTGTTAAGCATGGTTGGCTTGTTCATCGGCAATGGACTCGGCGGAACGCGTGTGCCCTTTGCGATGGCCGCAGATGGCATGATGCCGAAATTCATGGTGAAAGTCCACCCGAAGTATGGCACGCCGTGGGTCGCGATTCTGTTTTGCGGATTGATCTATTCTGTTTTTTCGCTTTCGGCGTTTGCCGCTTTGGTGGTGATTGACGTATTCCTCAACATGCTGGTGTTGATGGCTGAATTCTTTGCCATGTGGAAATTGCGTTTTTCGATGCCGCATTTGGAACGCAAAAAAGTCCCCGGCGGCTATTTTGGGTTAACCCTTGTGACACTTGCTCCTGCCATGATTATTGGCCTCGCTATCTACAGCCAATATACTGAAGAAGGCATGGCATCCATTTCGTGGGCGCTGGGCGCGATGGTTATTGGCGCGATCCTGTATTTCCCGATCCGCATGTGGATTAAACCGGGAATTCCAGATGTCAACCCGTTCGTGGCGGGTTTGGGAGACGATTAAGGCGAAAGGTAGAAAATGCTTTTTGAGGCCGGGCAATTCACAGTTCAGAATTGACGCGGGTCTTTATTCATATCCTTAAATTTTGTCACGTC
The DNA here is from genome assembly GCF_016717045.1 of Candidatus Villigracilis proximus. Taxonomy (NCBI): domain Bacteria; kingdom Bacillati; phylum Chloroflexota; class Anaerolineae; order Anaerolineales; family Candidatus Villigracilaceae; genus Candidatus Villigracilis; species Candidatus Villigracilis proximus. The sequence goes on from NZ_JADJUO010000012.1 coordinate 137,857, forward strand.
CTTATAATGATTGCGAGACGCGATGAGAGGATAATATATCCATTCGTAATGCCATGAGGTAACGTATGGAAGATAAGACCATGATTCTTGTAATAGATGATGAACCGGCCATTCGCATGGGGCTGGCGGCTACGCTTGCGCGGCGCGGGTATAGTGTGGTTACTGCGATGAATGGCGATGATGGCTATATCAAGGCGAAACAGGCGCAGCCCGATCTGATTATTTCAGATGTAATGATGCCCGCGCTGGATGGTTTTGAGATGAAGCAGCAAATGAGCGAAGACCCACAGCTTGCGCTTGTTCCGTTTATTTTTTTGACGGCGCGGGCGGCCAGTGAAGATCGGGTTTCAGGGATACGCAATGGGGCAGATGATTATGTGACGAAGCCTTTTGTGACCGAGGAGCTGATCGCGCGCATCGAGGCTGTGTTGCGCCGTGTGAAGACAGAACAGGAACGCGGCCGTATTCAGGTGATTCAATCGGCACAGGAGGAGATGGATAAGCTGCGTAAGGAAGTCTTGCAAAATTTTAGCCACGAACTGCGCACTCCATTGGGCAATGTAATGATGTCGCTGGATATGGTCGTAAACCATAAGTTTACGACCCCTGAGGAGCAAGGTGAGTTTATTCGCATTGCGCATTCAAGCGCAGATCGTTTGGAGTCGTTGATCGCGGATATTATCCTTCTGGCTGATATTGACCAGAATAAATTAAATACTTTGCGTCAGACAATTGATCCTGAAAACCATATTTTGGCGCCGATCAAAAGAAGGCTGGCACGATATGAAACAAAGCGATTAAGCTTTGTGCATGATATTTCACTGGATGTTGAAATCAAAGCGCCGCGTCGTGAGTTTGCCCAGGCATTGGTACATTTATTGGATAATGCATTTCGGTTTAGTCCTGAACGCGGCAGGGTTGCGCTGTTGGTGAGCGCGGGGAAAAACGGCGGTGCATCGATCACTGTGCAGGATGAAGGCAGAGGAATTCCGGTTGAATTGCGTGAAAAAGTATTTGAACGGTTTTATCAGGTCAGTCAGGGAGATGGGCGCGAATATCAGGGTTTGGGGCTGGGGTTGACGATTGCGCGCGCGATGTTCTCCAGTTTGGGTGGTGAGGTTAGAATACTCGATACTGAAACTGGCTGTTGTGTGCAGGCTATACTGCCCGATCTGCGCCCGGAAGATATAACGTATGGATGAAAAGACGATTCACTTGGCAGGCTTCCAGTTGACATTAAAGGTACAGGTCAGCGGGAGGAATAAGCTGGGAGGAAATCTGGACTATCGCGCTTTATTCGAGCAAACGGGGGAATGTGTTTTTATTATCGGACTGGATTTTAAGTTTATTACAGCCAATCAACAGGCGCTGCGTTTGCTGGGTTACGAAGAATCCCAGTTGATCGGTCTGCCGGTTGGAGATATTATGCTGTTGGATAACTCCAGCGAGCGTGATGCGCTGCTTGAAAAGCATTTAAGTATTTCTGAATCTACATTAAAGAAAAAGGATGACAGCCTGCTGCCGGTGGAGTTGAGTATTTCGGTTGTCCATAATGACAACGGACTGCCCGCGTATATTCAAATGTTGGCGCGTGATATTTCAGAGCGTAAACATTCTGAAGCAAGTTTGAAGCGGCATATGCTCGCACTGGCGGTGATCAGCGAGGCGACTGCCGGGTTGTTCCGTTCTCCCAATATCCAGTTGGCTATCCCTGAAGTGCTTGAATCTCTGGGGTATGCGGTGGATGTATTTTGCTGTGCGTTGTTCAATATTCACGCAACTGCGATGATGGAGCAGTATCAATGGGTGGATCATGAGGCGGCTGGATTTAATATCACAGCGGCACTTCATCCATTTCTGGATGCGATCGCAGAGAGTCCCACGCGCGTGTTTTCTGTCAAGGGGGTGAAAATTGAAAACTCGCCATTTCCGGTTATCTCCATTTTGGTGATCCCGATTCAAGGCGCGATGGGCTCATGGGGATTTCTAGCCTTATTTGATAAACAGAATCAGCTTTCATGGCTGGCGAATGAATTTGATACGATTCAGACGACTGCGAATTTGATCGGCGCAGCGTTGGAGAAATTGCGCTATGAGGAAACGATCCGTGTCAGTGAGATGCGCAACCGCATCATCGTGGACGCGCTGCCGGATCTGTTGCTGCGAACAGATCTGTCGGGACGGATTCTCGACTACAACGCGAATCCGAGTCATCCGTTGTTTGCGCCGCGTGAATTGGTGATCGGCAGAAAATTACAGGAACTATGGCCGCCTGATGTGGCAAAAATGATCCTTGAAACCGATTCGCATCAGGCTTTTCTTGCGTCTCACTGGGTATACGGATTCAATCTGCCGAATCACGAGCAGACATTTGAAGCGCGTTTGCATCCGATCAGCACCGGGGAGGCCTTGATCATTGTGCGTGATATTACCGAGCAGGCGCGGCTTGATCAGATGAAGTCTGATTTTATCAACCGCGCATCACATGAGTTGCGCACGCCTTTGACTTCTGCAATTCTGATGACCGAATTGTTACAGCAAGGCGGTACGAACGAGGAGATTGCTGAATACTGGCGTGTGCTGGTGAGTGAGTTGAACCGTCAGAAGGAGCTTATTAATCAGTTGCTGCTTGCTGGGCGCCTGGAAAGCGGCAGGATGAAACTTGATGCGCATCCAATGGATTTGATGCCTGTTTTGAACGAGTCTATTTTAGCGGTCAGGGCGATTGCGGGTAGACGAAATATCTCGATCAAACTGAAAACAGAAGATGGCGCTGTTTGGGTTTTTGGGGAAACAGGCGGTCTTTCTCAGGTTTTTATTAATTTGATCAACAATGCGGTGAAATTCTCGCCGGCGGGAAAAAGTGTTGAGTTAACAACTGCGGTTAGCGGTAATGAGGTGGTGATTTCGATCAGGGATCATGGGCTTGGGATTCCGCCTGAGGCGATTCCGCATTTGTTCGAGCGTTTCTATCGTGCCAAAAATGTGACTGTGGCGGAGATTCCCGGCAGCGGCATTGGCTTGTATATCGTTAAGTCCATTGTGGATGAGTTGGGCGGGACGATCTCTGTCGTGAGCGAGATCAATCAGGGGACTGTGTTTCACGTCAGGTTGAGGATGGCGGGCAGGGAAGGTTAAGGCTGCAGGGCGGAAATGTCATTCGAGGCTGTGTCAGATTTCGGTTTGGGAATGAAGCGGTTATTTAATCCGCATGTGTCACTTTCGGAAAACCTGCGTTGTCTTAAGTCCGCCAGACCTGTATAATTGAAAAAATAATTATACGGAGGATGTCATGCCCAACGGTTATAACGGCAAGATTTTGCATGTTGATTTGACGAAAGGTACGCTTGAGGTTGAAGAGCCGAAGGAGTCTTTTTATCGAAAATATCTCGGCGGCTCTGCGATGGGAATGTATTACATCTTGCGCGATACGCCAAAAGGCGCAGACCCGATCGGTCCCGATAATGTGTTGACCCTCATGGCAGGTGTGACGACCGGCGCGGCGATCTCCGGTCAGAGCCGTTTGAATGCGAATGCCAAATCTCCGATCAGCGGCGGGATTGGTGATTCACAGAGCGGCGGTTTTTTTCCGGCTGAATTAAAGTTTGCAGGCTTTGATGGAATTGTGATCAAAGGCAAATCGTCCAAACCCGTTTATCTGGCGATCATTGATGGAAATTATGAGTTGCGCGATGCCGCACATTTGATGGGTAAGTTGACGGGGGAAGTGGACGATATTATTCATAAAGATGTTGACCCCAAAGCTGAAATTTTACAACACGGTATCGGCGCGGAAAATGGCGTGCTGTTTTCGTCGCTTGCTTCCATGTCCAACCGCCATAATGGACGCACAGGTATGGGGCTGGTGATGGCTTCCAAAAACCTGAAGGCTGTTGTTGTGCGCGGCAGGAAAAAAGTGGAAGTGGCCGACCCGAAGACATTAATCGCATTGAATCGCACGGGGCCTAAGATTCTGCCGGAGAATGGCGATATGGATGGTCTCGCCAAATTTGGTACAGCGGTTGTGGTTTTGTTCAATAATACGATTGGTACTTTGCCGACCCGTAACTATAACGAAGGTCAGTTTGAAGGCTGCGAGCCGATCAGCGGCGAGAAGATGGCTGAAACCATTTTGAAGGAACGCGACACCTGTTATGCGTGCGTGGTCAAGTGCAAGCGCGTGGTTGAGATCAAGGAAGGCGCGTATAAGGTTGATCCGCGTTATGGCGGACCTGAATATGAAACACTTGGCACGTTCGGTTCCTATTGCGGCGTTGATGATCTTGCGGCGGTTTCTTTGGCAAATCAAGTTTGTAACGAATATGCAGTTGATTCGATTGCGGCTGGAGCTACGATCGCTTTTGCGATGGAATGTTTTGAAAAAGGCGTTATCACAACTGAACAAACCGCGGGGCTTGATCTCAAATTTGGCAATGCCGATGCGATGATCAAGGCTTTGTATATGATGGTAAAAGGTGAAGGCGAATTTGGGAAAACACTTGGAATGGGTTCTGAACGCGCCGCGAAAGTTTGGGGTAAGGGTTCCGATGAATTCCTGATCACGGTCAAAGGTGCTGAAGCTCCTGCGCACATGCCGCAAGCCAAGCGTTCTCTTAGCCTGATTTATGCGGTCAATCCTTTCGGCGCGGATCATCAATCGAGCGAGCACGATCCATATTATGAAGAAGGTGTCGGCGATTTCAATCTGGATCGCCTTAAGCAAATTGGTCTTGGCTCACCGCAGCCTGCTTACAGCCTGACCAATGAAAAAGTCCGCTTTGCGTATGAGACCGAAGTTTTTTATTCCATGTTGGATTCTGCTGAGATTTGTCAATTTGTTTACGGACCCGCATGGACTCTATATGACGGTAAAGATACTGTCACCATGATGAACTCTGTTACAGGCTGGGATTTAACTCTTGAAGAGTTAATGACCGTTGGCCGCCGCCGCTTGAGCCTTTTCCGTGCTTTCAATGCCCGCGAGGGACTTGGACGCAAGGATGACAGACTGCCAAAGAAATTTTATAAGGCTTTGGCAGGCACCGGCCCAACAGCAGGCTTCGCTCTGACTCACGAAGAAGTTGATTCAGCGATAGATGAATACTACAAGCTGGCAGGGCTCAATGCCGATGGCGCACCGACCCCCGAAACGCTTGAGAAGCTTGATCTTGCCTGGGCGATTTAAAGAAATTTAATATTCTCAAATTAATTTCTGGAGAATGTATGGAATACAAACTTTTGATCGACGGTAAGTGGACTGGGAACGGCTCTATTCTTGAAGTAAAAAATAAATATGATGGCTCAACAGTTGGCGCATTACCTACTGCCAGTCCCGAAGACTTAAATCAGGCGATTGATGCCGCAGAGCGTGCCGAAGATATTATGGCAGAAATGCCCGCCTATAAGCGTGCTGAAATTCTCTTGAGAACAGCCACGCTCTTGCGTGAACGCTCAGAAGAGCTTGCAAAAGTAATTGCGGCAGAAGCCGGTAAGGCACTTAAGTTTGCCCGCAGCGAAGTGGACCGTGCCGCAAGCACTTTTACCATTGCGGCTGAAGAGGCCAAACGTTTGCATGGTGAAACCATTCCATTGGATGCCGTCCCTTCGGGTGAAGGCTATTTTGGTTTTTGGACCCGTCGTCCGGTAGGTGTGATCGCAGCCATCAGTCCTTTCAATTTCCCCCTCAATCTGGTTGCGCATAAAGTGGCGCCGGCTCTTGCGGCTGGTAACACGCTTGTTCTCAAGCCCGCGACTACCACACCTCTTGCGGCTGTTATCCTTTGTCAAATTTTGCAGGAGGCTGGCTTGCCCGCCGGAGCAATCAACCTGGTTGTTGGTTCAGGCGGAACAGTTGGCGAATGGCTCATTACCGACGAGCGAGTGGATAAGATCACCTTTACAGGCTCGCCTGAAATAGGCCGTCATATTTTGGCGGTTGCAGGCATTAAGAAAGTAACGCTTGAGTTGGGAAATACTTCGCCTGTGATCATTGCCCCTGATGCAGATTTGGATTTTGTAGCCAGCCGGTGCGCACTTGGAGCATTTTACAACTCGGGACAGGTTTGTATTTCAGTTCAGCGTATTTATAGTCAAAAAGAAGTCTATGAACCATTTGCTGAAAAATTTATTAAGGCCACCGAATCTATGGTGGTGGGCAATCCACTTGACGAGCGGGTGGATGTTGGCCCAATGATCGACTCAAAGGAAGTTGATCGTATTGAAGGCTGGGTCAGGGAAGCGCAGGGTTCTGGCGCAAAAGTTTTAACAGGCGGTAAACGTGACGGAACAGTCTATTACCCAACAATTCTTTCAGATACCAATAATGAAATGAAGGTGATCGCTGAGGAAGTGTTTGCCCCGGTTGCATCCGTGATTTCAAGTGATGACTTTGAATCCTCACTTAAGCAGGCGAATGATTCAAAATTTGGCTTGCAGGTTGGTGTGTTTACAAAAGATATTGACCGCGTTTTGAAAGCGGTGAAACGTTTGAATTTTGGCGGTGTCATTATTAACGATACTCCCAACTTCCGCGCCGACCATATGCCGTATGGCGGCAACCGTCAAAGCGGGTTGGGGCGTGAAGGCGTCAAGTTTGCGATGGAAGATATGACCAATATTCAACTGGTCGCTATTCGATTGAATTCATAATTTTCAAAACAAGGAGAGACGTTATGGAATACAAACTTTGGATAGACGGAAAATGGGTTGACAGCAAAGGCGGCGGAAAAATATCTGTTGAGAACCCGGCTACTGGTAAGAAATTTGCAGAAGTAGTGGATGCCAGCCCGGAAGATGTAAATTTTGCCGTTGAGACGGCCAAAAATGCATTCTACGATGGCCGCTGGTCGAGACTTGCTCCAGCAGAACGCTCAAAAGCTCTTTGGAAATTGGCCGATCTTCTTGAAAAAAATGCCGCAGAATTTGCCCGATTGGAATCTGAAAATACAGGGAAGCCATATAAGTTTGTCAGCCTGGGCGCGGATTTGTTGTTTTCGATAGATAATCTTCGCTTCTTTGCTGGTGCGGCGCGCGATACACATGGAAACCATGCCGGCGAATTTATGCCAGGCTATACTTCCATGTATCGCCGTGAGCCTGTTGGGGTAGTGGGGCAAATTGCTCCCTGGAACTATCCGCTAATGATGGGAGTTTGGAAGATCGGTCCGGCTCTTGCGGCTGGATGCACCACGGTTTTTAAGCCTGCTTCTATTACTCCGTTGACAAGCCTTATGCTTGGCGAGCTTATTAAAGCTGGTATACCCGATGGTGTTGTCAATATTATTACAGGTCGCAATGCAGGACGTCTTCTGGTTGAACACCCTGATATTCGTTTGATTAGTGTAACGGGCTCCACCGAAGTTGGGCAAACTATAATGCGCACAGCGGCAGATACTATTAAGCGTGTTCATCTTGAACTGGGTGGCAAGGCCCCTGTACTTGTTTTCGATGATGCAGATGTGGATGTAGTCGCCGCGAAAGTTGCCTTGGCCGGCACCATTAACACTGGTCAGGATTGTACCGCTGCCACCCGTGTGTATGTGGCGGAAGGGTTGCGAAAGAAAGTTGAGGAAGCTCTTGTGGCTGCGGTCCGTAACACAAAGATCGGTGATCCTTTTGACGATGACACTCTGATTGGCCCGATGATCTCCGGCGGACAGCGTGAATCTGTAATGGGTTTTGTAGAACGTGCTCAAAAAGATGGCGCGAAAGTTTTGACTGGCGGACGAATTCCCAAGGATTTCCAACAAGGATATTACTATGAACCGACCATCATTGCCGATGCCAATCAGAAATCTGAAATCATTCAGAGTGAAGTCTTTGGGCCTGTGATCACGATCAATTCATTCACGAATGAGGCGGAAGCGATTCACTTGGGTAATGATGTTGTTTACGGCCTTGCGGCTTCAGTATTCACAAAAGACGTGGGTCGTGCAATGCGTGTTTCCCAGCAATTGGAGTTTGGAACAGTCTGGGTCAACGATCACATCCCATTGGTTTCAGAAGCGCCGCATGGAGGGGGTTTAAACAGTCTGGTTTTGGCAAGGACCTCTCCTCTGAATCCGTTGGTGATTATTTGGTCACCAAACATGTGATGATTGCTCAGTAAAGAAATTGTTTATTCCAAAAATGGACAGGCGCGAGTCTGTCCATTTTTGGGTAAAAAGGAAATTCATGAATACCCAACTCTATCAAGATAACTTCTCACATATGACTCCCGCCTGGAGCCGCATTTTCAACTTTGTTGCAGACCGTGCTGAAGGTGCATATATTTACACCGAAGACGGCAAGAAACTGCTGGATTTCACCAGCGGCATCGGCGTGACCAATACCGGTCACTGTCACCCGAAAGTGGTGGAAGCGATCCGCGAGCAGGCGGGTCTGTTCCTGCATGCGCAGGCAAATCTTGTCATCCATAAGCCGATGTTGCAACTCATCGAAGAATTGCGCAAAATTGTGCCGCCTTCAATTGATAGTTTTTACTTCGCCAACTCCGGTGCGGAAGCTCTGGAGAACGCTGTTAAAATTGCCAAGGCCGCCACAGGCAGACAGAATATCATCGTCTTTAACGGCTCCTTCCACGGGCGTACACATGCCACCATGGCGCTCACCACGTCCAAGACGGGCTATCGCACAGGATTTGGTCCACTGCCTTCGGGAATTTACGTTTCACCGTTTCCGTATGCTTTCAATATGCATATGACCGAAGAACAGGCCAGTGAATATGCTTTAGGTCAACTGGAATATTTACTCGCATCACAAACTGCTCCAAAAGATACTGCCGCCATCTTGATTGAATCCGTTTTAGGCGAAGGCGGATATATTGTCCCGCCGACCTCATTTATGAAGGGCCTGCGCGATATCTGTGACAAGCACGGCATCATGCTTATCTTTGATGAAGTCCAGTCCGGATTTGGGCGCACAGGTAAATGGTTTGCTCTCGAACATTTCGGCGTTATGCCCGATATCATCACTGCAGCGAAAGGTATCGCTTCTGGTATGCCGCTTTCAGGTGTTTTTACTCGCACTGAAATTATGAAGAAACTCGATGTTGGTTCCATTGGCGGCACCTATGGCGGAAATGCGATTGCATGTGCCGCGGGTATGGCCACGATCAAAGCCATGCGTGATGAAAAGATGCTTGAAAATGCCACTGACAAAGGCATTCAATTAATGATCGGCCTGCGCAAATTCCAGGAGGAATATCCGCAGATCGGTGACGTACGCGGCAAAGGCTTAATGATCGGCACCGAATTTATTATTGATGGCAGCCAGGCCAAAGCCAAGCAATTGGTTAAGGATATTGTCCACTCGGCTGAAGAAAAAGGAATGTTGCTGCTTTCCTGCGGCACCTACGACAATACCCTGCGCTGGATCCCGCCATTGAATGTCACAACTGAGCAGATCAATGATGGCTTGAAGATCTTCGGTGAATCCCTTAAAGAAAACATAAAATAATCCGTAGGGGCGACCCTTGTGATCGCCTTTTTATGATTATCCTTATTCAATTCAGGGCGGGGACAAGCCCCGCCCCTACATAAAACAAAATAAAATCATGACACAACCCCTAAACCGCACACACCTTGAAACCCTTCTCAAACAGGAAGAGCAACTCTTCCACAAAAACCATCCCAAATCCTTTGAACTTTACCAGCGTGCGCGCAAGTCATTGCATGGCGGCGTGCCGATGTTATGGATGATCCGCTGGGCGGGTTCATTTCCGATCTTTGCCAAAGAAGCCAAAGGCGCACACTTCACCGATGTTGATGGAAATTCATATATTGATTTTTGTCTCGGCGATACAGGCGCAATGACAGGCCACGCACCCGAAGCAACTGTCAAAGCCATCACAGAACAAATCCAAAAAGGCATCACACTCATGCTGCCCTTTGAAGATGTGATCTGGGTAGGTGAAGAACTGCAGCGCCGCTTCAAACTTCCGTATTGGCAGTTTGCTCTCACTGCCACCGATGCGAATCGTTTCGCGCTGCGCATGGCGCGTCACATCACCGGGCGGCCGAAAATTCTTGTCTTCAATTATTGCTATCACGGCTCAGTGGATGAAACCTTCATCACGATGGATGAAGAAGGTACGCCCATGTCGCGTCCCAACAATATGGGGCCGCAGATTGATCCGCGCGAAACTTCAAAGGTGATCGAGTTCAATGATATTGGCGCGCTTGAAACTGCGCTCTCCGCGCGTGATGTGGCCGCTGTCCTTGCTGAACCTGTGATGACCAATATCGGAATCATTCACCCGAAACCCGGCTTCCATGATGCCTTGCGTGAATTGACTCGCAAATATGGGACCTATCTCATCATTGACGAGACTCACACCATCAGCACCGGTCCAGGCGGATACACCGCTTCGCACGGTCTTCAGCCTGATTTCTTAACCCTCGGCAAACCCCTCGCTGGAGGAGTGCCCGCCGCGATCTATGGTTTCACCGAAGAAGTGTCACAGGCTTTTACTGCTAAACTTTCAGTGGAAGATTCAGATGTAGGCGGCATCGGTGGCACACTTGCTGGTAATGCTCTGTCCATTGCGGCGATGAAAGCCACATTGCAAAATGTATTAACTGAAGAGTTTTATACCAAGGCCATAGCGCTCCAGGAACAATTTACGGCCGGCGTAGAAGGTGTAATTAAGGAATTCGAATTACCGTGGATCGTTAAACAATTGGGCAATCGTTCCGAATATTGGTTCCGTCCCAATCCGCCCAAGAATGGCGGAGAAGCTCATGCTGCCATTGATCCCGAGTTGGATCGCTACATGCATCTCTACGCCCTCAATCGCGGCATTCTGATGACTCCTTTTCATAATATGGCACTCATCTCGCCTGAGACCACTCAAGAGGATGTAGATCATCATACACAGGTTTTTAGAGAAGCAGTTGAGTCGTTGTTCGGGAATCGATAATTGGAAATCGGGGTGGAGAAAAATTCCGATTACCGCCTTTGCAAACTTTTTGAAAATAGATGTGAATATAATCCTGTTCACAGGAGTAAAACAATGGCTGAATACAAATCTCAAATTTGGCGCGTAAATGTGCGTGAGCAAACTCTACAACGTGAAGATGTCCCTCAAACATGGGAGCGCCTCGGCGGCCGCGGATTACTTGCACGCATCATGCTGGATGAAATGGATGCAAAGTGTGATCCACTTGGTGCGGGGAATAAACTGATCTTTGCGCCGGGATTATTGGTGGGGCACATGCTTTCTTCCACAGACAGAATTTCAGTGGGCGGAAAATCCCCGTTGACAGGCGGTATCAAGGAAGCCAATGCAGGCGGACGTACTGGCTATCATATGGCCTTTATGGGTATGAAGGTGCTCATCATTGAAGATAAACCCACGGAGGAAGAAGGATTTTGGGTTTTGCATCTTTCGCTCAACGGCGCGAAATGGGAAAAGGCTGATGACTTGGTTGGGGTGGGTGTCTACGAAACTGCGCCAAAATTGCTTGAAAAATATGGCGATAAAGTTGCCATTGCATTGATCGGTCCCGGCGGCGAGATGTTGATGAAGTCTGCGGGGATTCAGAATATTGATAAGGATAAAATCCCGGCACGTATCGCCGCTCGCGGCGGACTTGGTGCAGTGATGGGCTCGAAGGGATTAAAAGCCATCGTGTTCGATCATGCTGGTGGGCAGAAGCCGCCTATCGTGAGTCCCGAAGCGTTTAAAGTCGCACAGAAGGATTATACAAAGTCGGTCATGGAGCATCCGCAGTCTGTCACATATCGTGATTATGGCACCGCTGCGATGGCGCATCTATGTCAGAGTTTTGCGGCGCTGCCAGCTCATAATTTTTCACGCGGCACATTTGATAAAGTGGATAATATCAGCGGCGAGACTTTACGCGAATTCACGTTGACACGCGGAAAGCCATCTGACCCATCTCACGCGTGTATGGCTGGTTGTACGATCAAATGCTCGAATGTTTTTGGCGGGGAAGATGGCAAGGTCATCGTTTCTCCGCTTGAATATGAAACGATCGGTTTGATGGGCACGAATATTGACATTGACTCGCTGGATGTCATCGGACGTTTGAACTGGCACGTGAACGATCTGGGACTCGACTCGATTGAAGTTGGTGCGGCGCTTGGTGTCGCTGCTGAAGCTGGTTTGATGAACTGGGGCGATGGTGACGGCGCAATGAAATTGATCGATGAGATGCGCAAGGGTACCGAACTTGGGCGTAAACTTGGCGACGGTGCTGCAGATATGGGTGATCAATATGGAATTGAGCGTGTGCCCGTTGTGAAGCGGCAGGCGATGAGTGCGTATGAACCGCGCTCAATTAAAGGCACAGGCATCACGTATGCGACAACTCCGCAAGGCGCAGATCACACCTGTGGACTTACCATCCGCGCGAAGGTGGATCATCTTGACCCGAATGTGCAGGTTGAAATTTCACTGAATGCACAATTGAACATGGGCGGTTATGATACATTAGGCGCGTGTATCTTTGCCGGCTTTGGTTACGCAGCAACTCCTGATGGCGTTGTAAAGCGTTTGTTGCAGGCGCGCTATGGTTGGAATGATCTGCCTGATAACATTTTGCAGGCATTAGGGAAGGAAACCATCAAGATGGAACGAGAGTTTAATAAACGCGCCGGCTTCACAAAAGAAGATGACCGCCTGCCGAAATGGATGACACGCGAAGCGCTGCCTGAAAACGGTTCTGTGTTTGATGTGGACACTGAGATACTCGACCATATTTTTGACGGGATCGAATAAACAATATACGGGCGATGAGTTTTTACTCATCGCCTGCTTTTTATCAGGAAATCCATGAAAAAAAATATCTTGATCGTTTTTGTTATTTTCACTGTTTTTGTTTCATCAGGTTGTACGCAAGAATTAGCTGTGCAGCCCTCAATATTTACGCCTTATCCAACCGTGGAAAACCCAATGGATATGATCCAGAGATTTGCCAAAGAAACTGCGGCAGCTCAGACCTTAATTGCTGGTGGTACTTTTGAAACTCCACTACCCACCATGGTCTCTCCTCAAAATTGGGCTTTCGTAGTCATTGGACAGAATGGGGATATATTTGGTGTGGACGATGATTTTATTTCAACCCTTGCTGTTCAGTCTATTCTGGTTGAAGGAACTGAATATCGAGGAGTAACTCTTTTTGATGTCTTATCCAGCGTGGGGTCTGTCAACTTTGGTGTCAATGAAATTGAAATCCATGGGAATTCGGTTTTTGTTTATGAGTTTGACCAGATATCAAATCAATCTCTTAATGCTGTTGTGCTGGTTCAAAACCTGTCAGGAGACTTTGATATGATTTCATTAAGTATTCCTCAGGAGAATTGGGTTTCAAATGTGAAGGTGATCCGTACCAGGTAGCGTTTTGCGCTGCCTGATTTCAGGTTTGTACTATTTTTCCCAAGTGTAAAGTGGAAGGTCGCTCCAGAATTTTCTTCGAGTCCACCCAAATTCTGCCGCCGTGAACTTCAACGATTCGTTTTACCAGAGCCAGCCCTACACCGGTTCCGTGAGTGTTTGAATCCAGTTTATCGAACAGACCAAAGATCTTTTCGTGGAATTGTTTCTTGATTCCAATACCGTTATCTTTCACGTAAAAAATGTATTCATCTTTTTCGATTTGCATTCCGATCTGGATCATGGGGATTTTTGCTCCCCATGAATTTACAGGAGTTGTCAACCAAATTTTGTATCACTTCAACAAGGCGTTCTTTGTCGCCATAAACGACGGGCAGGTCATGCGTGATTTCAACCGCGACTTGGTTTGCCGTCAATTGTCCTTCCACACGCCGTAAAGCTTCGTTGATGATCTCCGTAAACGGTATTTCCTGCGGCTCATTGATGATGCGCCCGACACGTGAAAGCTCAAGCAATTCGCTGAGCAGGCGGTGCATCTTCTCTGTCGCATCTGAGATGCGTTGAATATCAACCTGAAGTCGTTCAAAATTTCCGCTCCGTGCATCCCGCTCAAGGTAGCCCAGATATCCTCGGATTGTGATCAGTGGAGATTTGAGATCGTGCGATGCGGTGTAAGTAAAACGTTCCAACTCCGCATTTTTGGTTTCAAGCTCCGAGATCAATTTCCTCTGAATAGTTAATTCCTGCTCTAATGATTCCTGTAGGTAAGTATTATCAATGGCTACAGCTAGATTCGCGGCAATTGTCTCGAGCAGGCGTACATCATTTTCAGTAAAGGCATCCTCGCGCTCAATATTATCCATGGAAATGATACCAATAGCCTTATCCCTGATGATCATGGGGGCCGCCAGCGAGGATTTGACCGTTTTTTCGTATCTAAAAATTGCATTATGTTGAGCGGCAATATTGGCCCAATCTCTATTGATTAAAAGAGTCTTTTTCATCTCAAGTACTTTGGATGTCATCCCTTCGCCAAATTTGATGGGTAGGTCTTTGTGCTTTTTGTTCTCTTCATAATCGTAGGGAAAGTGAATTAGATTTGTTTGTGGATCATGGATCGCAATAAACAAGTTTGAGGCATTAAAGGCGAGTCGTATCTGTTCGCCTGTTTCCTCAAAGAAATTTAGCAGATTTGTTTTGGCGATGAGTGACTGGCTCACTCCGCGGACCGCGTTCAACTCTGCGAGGCGCTTTTGCAGCTGTTCCTCGGCTGTTTTTCGGGCCGTAATATCAAACAGAAAACCCTGTACTGTTATCTGACTTGTGGACGATTCCAAGACCAGAAGACTCTCGTCGTAGATCCAAATATATTTCCCGCTTTTGGTGAGCAGCCTGTATTCCATTTGCGGCATTGTATTTGTCTGTAATGCATTTTTTTCAATCGCTATGATTTTTTGCTGTTCGTCAGGGTGTATTTTGGAATACCATAAATATGGGTCGTTCAACCAGTCTTCGGGTGTGTACCCGGTTAACTCAGTAATTTGCGGACTTACATAGTGCCAGCGACCTACTTCTCCCGGTTCTGAAATGTAAATAACAGCAGGAATCTTTTCCACCAAATCACGATAACGGTTTTCCGCTTTGCGTAATTTTTCTTCCACATTGGTGCGGTCATTTAATTCCTGCATTGCATTTAAGATGTTTTTATTCAAACGGTTTATGATCAACCACTGCAGAATAGTGATAAGAAATATGGTTAAGCTTACTGTCAGGTAATCTGAAAAATTGTTAAATTTACTTAATTTATTCTCAATAATTTCTGCGGATTCCAGATAGCCGAGTATGGTGATCTCTATTAAAATAATTGTACCGATAATAAATGTGCCTTTGCGGCCGGCGAGTAATCCCGCTGAAATCAGAACGACTACCAATCCCATGACGGCTGTATCGCGTATGCCGTAGTTTTTATATAAGAGGGCGGAAATGATGACCAATGCTGAAAATAATGAAATCCATCGGGCCGTTATGTCGTACCGGTGATAAATCAAGATCAATGAGAGCAGAAAAATTATGCCGAGCAGGATCATTTCGTTTCTGTTTATATTGATCAATGCAAGTGCTATCGCACCCAAAAATCCCGCAATCAGGACAGCATTGACGATTTTGCGATCTCCGGACGAGAAGCCATCCGGCTCTTGTCCAGACGACTTTCCGAAAAAGAACTTTGGTAAATTGAAATTAGTCATAAAGAATTTCTTGAATATCGGCAGTGATTGCTGGGCTATTGTGATTATTTTCAGGTTTTATTTTTTTGACGTATGATAAAATTCCTGAAATTTCCGGGCGGAATTTTCTTAAATGACAGCGCTAATTTTTGTGAGCGTTCTGATACTTTATATTATATTGCTGTATTTAAAATAATGAATATTTTTTGGAAACATCATTTACTTTGATAAGGAGAATATTCTCTGATGAAATTGGTTATTCTTATACCAGACGGCATGTGTGATGTGCAGTATGAGGAACTTGGTGGTTTGTCTCCTGCTGAGTATGCACGAACGCCAGGCATGGATGAGATGGTTAGGCGGGGAAGTGTCGGATTGATGAAAACAATGCATGACGGGCTGCCTCTCGGGAGTTTGGTGGGTATTATGGGAATATATGGTTACTATCCGCCGCAGTATGTTCCTCGTGGACGATCTATTTTTGAATCATACGCCTTGGGTTTGAAGGCCAATCCTGATGATCTTGTTTGCCGTTGTAATATTGTAAAGGTGAACTCCTCTGGAGTTCTTGAGGATTTTACGGCGGGGCAGATCAGTAATGAATTGGCACGTGCTTATCTCGACGATGTGCAGATTCCAGCCGGCTTTGAAATTTACCACGACAATAGTTATCGAAATGTATTAATTTGCCGTGAAGAGGAAATTGACGATACGCAACTTGAATTATTTGAGCCTCATGAATGCATGGGCCTCTCAATTGATAATATCCTGCCGCGCTTTAAAGGTGAAATTTATAAGCCGTTTGTAGATATGATGTCTCGATCTGTCCGGGGAGATCTGATGTTGTGGCCCTGGGGTGCGGGAAGAATTCGGAACTTCCCGCCAATGCCTTATCGCAGTATGACGATTACCGGGTTGAGCTTTTTGTATGGCATGGCCACCGCGCTGGGCGGGAAGGCAATCATTCCGGATGGAGCCACTGGTTATCGCGGTTCAAATCTAAACGCTAAATTTAAGGCGGCCATGGATCATTTGGATGACGTGGATGTCTGTTTAATACATTGTAATGCGCCTGATGAAGAAGCGCATATTCATAATGTTGTTGGGAAAGCGCAGTCGATAGCCGATATTGACTCTCAAATTATTCAACCTTTGTTGCAATATCTGGAGACGTATTCCGAGCCTTGCCGGATTGTTCTTTTGCCCGATCATTATACGGTTTGCGATACTGGAAAACACCTTCCTGATCTGGTTCCGTACGTGATTTTTGGCGCAGGGATTGACTCGAATCATAGCCTAAAGGGATATTCTGAAACTGGAATTATTAATTCTGCACCTCCGGTAATGGATAGCCATCATTTGATCCAATTCCATTTGGGAAAATAGACTATATCCAAATGAAACTTTTTATTTCAAACCTCACAATACTGGTGCCGCACTATCCCGGTAGGGAGTCTTTGAAAAACACGATTATTACGCTATTTCGTAATAATGTGTGTTCTTTGCGGATTTTTTTCCGCCGTGTGTCATAAGCAATAGTTGGGCGGTAGACGAAGCAAAGAAAGGAGTTCTGATGAGAAAAGGAGAGACACCATGAAGTATCTTCTCACCTCGGCTGGCGTCAAGAACGCGAGCATCCACAACGCACTGGTCGACCTGCTGGGCAAACCGATTGCCGAGTCCAGCGCCCTCTGCATTCCCACTGCCATATACCCCTTCTCCATTGGGCCCACAATGGCCTACCGTTTCATCAGTGGAGCAACTTCCAGCCCTCTTACCGAATTGGGTTGGAAGTCGTTGGGAGTGTTGGAGCTCACCGCCCTACCCAGTATCAAGAGAGAGAATTGGGTCGCTCCTGTCGAGGAGGCTGACGCTCTGCTGGTGTTTGGCGGCGATGTCCTGTATCTGTGCCGCTGGATGCGCGAGTCCGGGCTGGCAGACCTCCTGCCGTCGTTGCGCGAGACGGTCTATGTGGGGGTGAGCGCCGGTAGTATGGTGACGGCCCCTGTTTTCGGAGAGACATACGACGACCCGAATACGCCCTTCGTCATCGATAAGGGGCTGGGTCTGGTTGACTTTGCGTTGCTTCCGCACATGGATCACAAGGACCACCCGGAAAGCTCCATGTCAAAAGTGGAAAGAATGGCGGCCGAGGTACCAGTGCCGACCTATGGAATTGACGACGAGACCGCCATCAAAGTGGTCGACGGAACCATCGAGGTCGTCTCCGAAGGCCATTGGAAACTGTTTACGCCCTAATGGAGACCGTGAACTGGTTTGTTCGTGCGCCATACTGGTTAACATTATCGTTGATTTTTTCATTCCAAAATAGCGACCATCACAAAAACCGCCCAACACAGCGTGTACTGGACGCTGGGGATTCTGCGCGTTTTACAAGCATTTCCCTCGCTTCGAATTTTTCCTGCTCCCAAGCATTGTCCACGCCCGCCCCAGCACCAGTAATGCAAACCGTTGAAAAGTAAAAAGGCGACCCGTTATGGATCGCCTTTTTACTTTTCAATCGGATGCTATTTTCCGTCATTTTTTCTGTTACTTCTTTTTCGTATGTCTGCGGCTCTTTTTTGCAGGTCGATAAAGAAATCGTTTTCAACGATTTCTTTTACCTGTTGTTCCCGCTTTGCCTGATCGATCTGGATGCTTAATTCTTTTACCTGCTGTCTCAGAGCTTGTTCGCGTGCGCGTAATTCCTGCGCCATTTTTTGGAATACGCGTGCCAGTTGTCCCAATTCGTCAGTTCGATTTGACACTTTTGTGAGCGGATCCAATTCCCATTTTTGTTCTTCAATATTTGCGGCTACGCCAGTAATGGTGAAGACCGGTCGAATGATCCATCCGGCCAGCAAATAACCCAGTATGGTCGATAAGATCAGCGCTGCAATGCCCAACACGGTGGTATTGCGAAGATTTTCTGTTACCTGCGCCATAAAATCACTTTCTGGTACTACGACAATAACAAGCCAGTCCAGTCCATTTGCATTTAAAGGATTGACTTGTGCATAATATTTTTCGCCGTTTTTTTCAAATGTAATTTGTTCTGACTTGTTGATGTTTGAAAAGTTTTCATATTGAGCGAGCAGATAGTCGGCGGTGTCACGTACCAATTGTGTGTCGCTGTCTTTCACATTTAGCCGGCTTTGTTCGTCATTGATCAGTGTGTACGGCGGTTGATCAGTGGACGTTGCCACCATGTTGCCGTCACGTTCAATGATAAATGCTTCTCCGTTTGGGCTAATCTCAAGGCTTCGCAGGAAGTTGCTGAGTTCTCCCAGCGTAAGATCAACGCCAAGAACGCCGAGCAGTTTCCCCTGACTGTCCTTGACCGGCATGACCGGGGAGATACCAAGTTCTTTTAGCGCAGAGAATGGATAAATTGGCGACCAGGTGAAATCATCTGCTGTCACTGCGGCTTGATACCAGTCGCGCACACGAGGATCGTATTCTTTTGATTCGAGTACTTCTTTGGGTTGCCCGCCAGCAGTGACGCTGTATGTGACGCGATTGGGCGTGGTGTCGGAATTTAATATTTTATATGCGGGTTGATCGCCTTTGTATTTTGTGTCGATCCCGAGGAAATATCCTTCTTCTGTGCCGTAATAAAGATAAGGAACCGAATCGCTGATATAGACCTCGTTCCAAAAAAGTTCACGTATCAGCTCGTACTGATCCAGTCCGGTATTTGTGGACTCTAAAACTGCAAGATTGATCTGGTGAAATAGTTTTGGCGGCTCGACAAAACTCACTATGCGTTCTTCAATTCGACTGGTAACTTCAAGATTTAAACGTTTTGCAAGGATTTCCACAGACGCAACGCCGTTTTGATAGGAAAACCAACCTGTTAAGCCCAGTGCGATAATAATCAGCACTGCAAGCAGCCCGGGAATTGCATAGCGGATGGAAATGGACGCTCGGGATAAATTATTTTCTGACATGGATCGCTCCTGTTGTAAATCTATGTGTAATCAAGGATTAAAAATCCAGCTTGCTGAATACATCCCCGCCGCGTTTACGGCGTTTGAGTCTCCAGTTGAATAAACTATTGTCGTAGACTTTTCGCATCTTCAAAAGGAAGTATACGGCAATACCGGCAAATATTAAACTCAGGCCTAAATAAATGAAAAAAGGCATTTGCGATGTTAAATTTTTCGCAGACGAACACAATTCCCAATGTTAATAGAGCTGATAAAAGCATCCCTACAGCCGGCGCGTAATTATCAGTGAAGAGCGCCACGCGTCCCCTGCGTTCCTCAGGCACAAAGCCCTGAAATGATTTTCTGGTTGATTCGTCAATTGTGTTGCGCCCGATTTTCAATACCACTGACCCAAGGGTGGCGGCGATGATTTCAGGAGACAGGATCATCGCGAGTGTGGAGCCAAGTGCAACAAAGGGCTGTATTAAAAAGGCATTTTTTAATTGCAGGCGCTGCACGATCCGGCTTGTTACGAAACCTTGTATTGCAAAAGAGGCCAACGCAATCATCAGCAGGTACAGACTGTATAAATTTTATAGGAAACGGGATCGGTAATGGTGCTTTTGGCGACTGCGAAAAAACGATACTCAAGTATCACATCGCAGGCGGTGATAAATACAACACCGATCAATAAATAACGAAATGAAGGCACTTCCATAATAAAATCGCGGCCCTCGGTTTAAAGTTTCCTTGATGGTTTCTTCGGTTTTGGCGAGTGGGCGGAGCGTTATTTTTTTCAAACCGATTGTTATCATGATAAAAACAAGCAGATAATAAAAAATATTTAATCTGATGACGACTTCAATAGACAGCACCTTGTTTTCCATCAACCCAAAGCTAAAAAGCAGGGCGGGCAAAAGTGTGGCGCCAATGCCGATCACCTTTCCAATAAAGCTCCAGCTTCCAATGGCGGGAATCAGGCGTTTTGCCTGGGCAATTTCAAAAATATCATTTGCAAGAACCCAAAAGAACATGGGAAACAACAACCATTGTTGTTGTGACATAAGATAAACAAGCGCCGCTGTAATTTTTTCAGACGAACTCACCAAACTGATAATTTCAACAACGACGAACATCAGAGCAAATGCAAACGATGTCCATTTTAATAACTCGATCCGGTCAAAGCGGTCTACGATCAGGGAGGCGAGCATGGCCGTGATAAAGATCAACACGCCATTAATTGCGTTTACGATCAGGATCTGATTTACACCCGCCGTATTAATCAGATCGCTAATGCCGATAATTCCGGTCATCTGGCGCGCAACAGTATTCCCCAACAGCAGAATGCTCAACAATACAAACAGCCCAAATTCATCATCATTCACATTGAATATTCTGCCCAAAATTTTCGCATGAAGCCTCGTGTTTTTTGTAGTATCTTCAGATAAATTCAATGTTTGTAATGGGATTTCCAGCCGCATTTCAAGATGATTTTTCAAGAAGAATGCATTATTATATCAAGGAAAATTTCCACACTAACAACAAAACCGCGCTGATGCGCGGCGTAATAATATCTTTTGGAGCCACCGGTCGGCTACGACCCGACGACCTAACGATTACGAATCGTTTGCTCTACCAGCTGAGCTACGGTGGCTTATAAGTGTTTTTGGAGCGGCGGGGATTATAAAGGATTACAGGTAAACTCGCAAGTTTTTAGATTTACACGTTGTCAGAAGAACGGGAATAAATGATTATATGCTTCGTATAGCAATGCTTTCTTACCATACTTGTCCATTAGCTACTCTCGGCGGAAAAGACACTGGCGGAATGAATGTCTACGTCCGCGATCTGACGCGTGAATTGGGGCGATTGGGTGTTCATGTGGATGTCTTTACCCGTTCACAAGATGAGCATGTTCCGCATGTTTTGCATGATCTTGGATATGGCAATCGCGTGGTTCATGTACCTTCTGGCCCTGAGGAACCGCAAGCCAAGAGTCAAATGGCGAATTACATCCCCGATTTTGTGGATGGGATAAAACAATTCGCCGCTGAAAAGGGGATTACTTATGATGTGATCCACAGCCACTATTGGATGTCTGGTTTGGCTGCAGAGGCGTTGAGCGATGCCTGGGGTGGAACCCCCATCGTCCACATGTTTCACACACTGGGTGAAATGAAGAATCGCGTGGCTCGTTCAGAGGGAGAACGCGCGGGCGTGGATCGACTCAATGGGGAGAGGCAGGTTCTCCGTCGAGCGGACCGGATCGTTGTCGCCACGTTAGCTGAGCAGACACAGTTGAGATTTCTCTACCGGGCAGATGACCGTAAAATGGTCGTCATTCCGCCCGGCGTGGATACGAGTCATTTTTATCCAATTCCAGCAGATGAAGCCAAACAGTATATTGGCTTGAGACCTGAGAATCGCATGGTTCTTTTTGTAGGACGTATTGAGCCATTAAAAGGGGTGGATACGCTGATACAAGCCATGTCTTGTTTGGATTTGCAGCAGGCTTATAAGCCTGTACATTTGGCGATCATTGGCGGTGAACCAAATGTGATTCCTGAAAATATGTCTGAGGAAATGGCGCGCCTGCAAAAGATGTGTGATGACCTGTGCATGGGTGGGATGGTTGTTTTTCTCGGTAAACGTGGACAGGATACTCTGCCGTACTATTATTCTGCCGCAGAAGTGGTTGTGATGCCGTCGCTTTATGAATCTTTTGGCATGGTGGCGTTGGAGGCAATGGCCTGCGGCACACCTGTTGTTGCCTCTGAGGTGGGTGGGCTTGGTTATCTTGTGCAAAACGGGGTGACTGGTTATACAATTCCAGACAGTGAGCCTGAAGCATTGTGTGAGAAATTATCCTGGCTATTGGGGGATGCTGATTTGCGCAGTTCAATGGGGCAGCGCGCTGCAAAATATGCAATGGATTATGCGTGGGATAAAATCGCTGCCCAGATTATTGACGTATACAAAGAACTGGTGAAAAAAAGGAAAATACTTTTTTACGGCCTGACAGTTTGAAAAATGGGACATAGATGAACGCTGATAAAAAACGTTTTTTGCTCATGCTTACCTGAGTTCACACCGCACTTGCGTTCGATGTAAGCGTCCGTGTTTCGTTTTGCGAATGTCTAAAAAATTCTTTCAACTATATAAATATAAAAATCCGCTGATTTGTGGTCAGCGGATTTTTATATTGTTACTCTTTGATTTTTACGAAGAACAAGGTCGAGCCATCCATAACCTGTGTTTTCATGTCAAAGCGATCTTTTAATTTGTTCATCATTTTTGAAAGTTGCTTGTGCCCGTATGTACGCGGATCAAAAGCCGGGTCAAGTTGATAAAGCGCATTTCCCATGTTTGCAAGAGATGCCCAGCCATCCTGTTGAACGGCCATTTCAAAAGCCTGAGTGAGAAGAGGCATTGGATCAGCTTCTTCTTTTTCGTCTTTGGTCTTTTTTGTTCCGCTTTTTTGCGCGCGCGGCTGCGTTTCAGCTTTTTTCTCGACGACTAGATTCTCGGTGTAAACAAAAACATCGCAGGCATTTACGAATGGCTTGGGTGTTTTCTTTTCCCCGATCCCCATGACGAAAATGCCAGACTCGCGAATGCGGGTAGCCAGACGGGTGTAATCACTGTCACTTGATACCAGGCAGAAGCCATCCACCACGCCTGAATGCAAAATATCCATGGCGTCAATGATCATGGCACTGTCAGTGGCGTTTTTTCCAATCGTATAGCGGAATTGTTGAATGGGTTGAAAGGCGTGAAAGTTAAGAATTTCCTTCCATGAGTTCATGCTGGTTGTTGTCCAGTCGCCATAAATACGGCGGACGGTTACCTGACCATAACGGCCTGCCTCCACAAGCATTTGAGAGAGCAGGGCTGCCTGAGCATTGTCACCATCAATAAGCATGGCGATCTTGTTGCGTGAAAGAGAGTTGATCTGTTCGTCTGCCATAAAGATATTATACACTTTTAAATACGCGACCGGTTTCATTGCGATGTGAGTGAAGCATATTCGCCGGGATACTGATGTCCCTTTGCGTTATGATTCTCCCGGCCCTGTAACCGTTATAATTTTAGTTGTTGCCAGGCACTCAATTTACTCAAAATAAACTTCAGGATGATTGCTGTAGGGTATCATTCTGATAATGTCTACTAACCTTTACCATATCTTTACAATTGCTTTATGATAAAGAAAACTCAACTTAGGTAAAATCCTCTCATGATTAAAATTCTTGTAATTGATGATGAACCCGCGATCGTAAATCTTGTGCAGGCTTATCTTAAGCCGGAAGGGTACGAAGTTTTTACTGCCATTGATGGGCCTTCGGGTCTTAAGGCTGTGCGGGCTTTCAAACCTGATTTGATCGTGTTGGATGTAATGCTGCCCGGTATGGATGGGCTTGAATTACTTTCACGGCTGCGTCGTGAGTCGCAGGTGTATGTCATCTTATTAACTGCCCGCACAGAAGAGACAGATAAGATCGTGGGGCTTTCAGTTGGCGCAGATGATTATGTGACCAAGCCGTTTAGTCCGCGTGAGTTGGTGGCGAGAGTCAAAGCGGCGTTGAGGCGTATTCAAACAGGATCAGGCTCGGGCGCAGAAGGAAGCGTGCTGGTCTTCCGTCACATGCGAATGGATCTGGATGCGCGTCAGGTGGCAGTGGATGATCAACTCATTGATCTCACGACCAGTGAATTCGATCTTTTGCGCGTGCTTGCTGAAAATCGCGGGCGCGTGCTCACTCGTGAACAATTATTGGAGCGTGTTTGGGGTGGCTCTTATTTTGGTGAGATGCGTGTAGTGGATGTTCACCTTGGGCATGTTCGTCAAAAATTGGGCAACCCCGATTTTATTGTAACTGTGCGCGGTGTGGGATATCGCTTTGATGATGAACCTTTATAAAAGTTGGTGAGCCATGAAAATTATCCGTTCTCATTTGGGCATTAAATTATTTCTTTCATATTTTGTTGTGATCGTGGTCGGCATGGCTGTGATCGGCATCATCACCAAGATCACCACGCCGCGCGCGTTTGCGCGCCATCTTTTATTCATGGAACAACAGTTGGGCACAGGGCAGGGACATGGGCAGGGGCAGGGGTTGGGCGCGGGCGGCATGATGTCTGATTTTTATCAAAATTTTCAACAATCATTTAATGAGTCGTTGTTGATATCAGTGGCTGCGGCTTCACTGGTGGCATTGCTGGTCAGTTTTATTTTTAGTAAAAATATTCTTGGGCCTGTTTCCGTGATGACCAGCGCCAGCCGGAGAATTGCAGAAGGTCATTATGATGAGCGGGTTGAACTGCGCGGCAATGATGAGCTTAATCAACTTGCGGGAAGTTTTAATCAAATGGCAGAGCAGCTCGAACAGGTTGAATCCATGCGCCGCCAATTGATCGGAGATGTGGCGCATGAACTTCGCACGCCGCTGACCGCGATCAAAGGTACTGCTGAAGCATTGATGGATGGTGTGCTTCCCGCATCTACAGAAACATATCAACAGATTCATTCTGAAGCCGGACGTTTGAGCCGTCTGGTTGATGACTTGCAGGAGTTGAGTCGTGTTGAATCCCGATCTACTCAATTGGATATCCATCCTGTGGATTCGGCTTCCTTAATTCAGACGGTGACGAAGCGATTAAAATATCAATTCGATGAAAAGCGTGTCAAACTGACTTTGAGCCTGCCGCGTGATCCCATACATGTTCTGGCTGATGAAGGGCGCATTCTTCAGGTGCTTACTAATTTGATCGGTAATGCCTTGCAATACACACCAGAGCATGGAACTGTGACCATTTCGATTGAACGTGACAAAAATGAAGCGCTTATTTCCGTCGCTGACACTGGCGATGGCATCCCTCCGGAACATCTTGCGCGCATCTTTGATCGTTTTTACCGTGTGGATAAATCCCGCTCCCGCGCGCGCGGCGGCTCAGGAATTGGTTTGACGATTGCGAAGCATCTTGTCGAGTCACATGGCGGCAGAATTTGGGCCAGGAGTGCAGGTAAAGAAAAAGGCAGTGTCTTTATATTTACACTGCCTCTGGCAAAATAATTAATGAAAGTGAAGCATTAAGGCTGAATTGGTTTAATTACACCCAGATCTGAAGGAGCGCCGCCAAATAAACCTATATCCGTGCAGGATGGTTTATCCACGCGCAATAAGACAACTTCGTTTGAAGAAATGTCCACTTGAATAATGGTATTTTGTTGATACACAGAGTCAACAGTTAATTTCAAGGTCACTTGATTTTGTGCAGGTAAATTTGTGACACAAACCTGCTTGTCGGGATGTTCACGATCTTCATCGATTGCGCGCAATAGAGCGCAATTATTCGGCAGATCCGCCGTTCCTGTGTTTTTCACAGTGACGTAGGCGTTTGTCACTTCACCCATGCCGTGGCTAATGTCCAGACTGGTGTTACAACTAAGAATATCCACAGTCACAGACTGTATCAGTGCAAGAGTTGGCGTTTCAGTTGGGGTGATCGGCGTACTTGTTAAGGTGGGGGATGGGATTTCGGTATTTGTGGGAGTGCTCGGCGAAAGGACCGTTACACCTGGTACTATTTCGGTGGAAAGTGTGGGCGTGATAATCATGGGTGTGGCTGTAATAATGCCCGGTGTCCGTGATGGAATGGGAGTCCATACCGGGAATGGCTGTGGAGAGACACCCCATGCATCACACGCAGTTAGAAAAAATATAAGGATAAGGAAAGCAGATGTTTTCTTCATACTTTTATTATACATATTAATTGTTTAAATCAAAAGCAGAGATAAACCTCGCTTGAAGAATATCTCTGATTTTGATTGTGTTTTACACAGTGTAGATTTTTATGTGTTGGATGTTTTTGCCCGAAGTTCTTCCCAGCTTGGTTCAACAAGCACGTCACCATCAGGGAAGATGATGGTTGGAACGCTTTTATTTCCTTTGTTTACAGTGACTACGAATTCAGTTGCTTTATCGTTACCTTCCAGCCCGACGCGCAGGTATTGAATCCCATTCGTGTCAAAGAATGCCTTTGCCCTGTGGCAATCAGGACAATATTCGGTTGCATACATCACAATCTGTGATGGTTGTGTGGTGTATAGATCAGTCAAGATATTATTCTCCTCGTTTTTTAGTCGAAACATTATTGTAATTTACTTTTATTCGCCGATTGTTTTTAAATATTCTCGAATAGCGAGCGCGGCTGAGGCGCCCTCGCCCGCAGCGGAGGCGGCTTGTTTTGTGGAGCCGGCGCGTACGTCGCCAGCAGCGAAAATGCCGGGAACGCTGGTCATCATATACTCAGTTTTAACAAAACCCCATTGATCAAGATTGGCAGTTCCTTTTAGCAGGTCATTGTTAGGGGTTAGTCCGATAAATACAAACACGCCGTCATAATTGAGTTCTTTGCTTTCGTTTTTATTTTTGTCTTCAACAATGACAGACTCAAGTTTGTTTTTTCCGCGCAGCTCCTTGATGTTGTGATTAAGCAGGACACGCATATTTTCCTTCTCAGCCACTTTGTTCTGTAATATTCTGCTTGCTTTTGGTTCCTGTGAGTTTACGATAATATCAACCTGCGCGGCAAATCTGGTTAAGAAAAGACCTTCCTCGAAGCCGCTATTCCCTCCGCCGACCACCAATACTTTCTTGCCTTTGTAGAAAGCACCGTCACAAGTAGCGCAAAAATGGACGTTTATGCCAATCAACTCATCTTCACCGGGAATATCCATACGGCGATAACGTGCGCCAGAAGTAAGCAGAATAGCCTTGCTGTGATAACGTCTGCCTGAACTGGTCTGCACAATATGGTATTGCCCATCCCTTTGATCTCGGTTACTTCCTGTGCTTGCAGGAGTTCCACTCCAAATTTGCGCGCCTGCTTGCTCAAACGCTCTGCAAAATCTGCTCCCTGAGATGCCCTCATCAAAACCCGGAAAGTTATCCAAGGTTTGCGTTATACCAGCCTGGCCGCCAATTCCTGATTTTTCAATAACCAGAGTGTCCATTCCTCACGCGCCAGATATAACGCAGCCGTTAGTCCTGATGGGCCACTACCAATAATGATGACATCATAGTATTCTTTGCTTGCTTCGGCCTTTTAGTCCAAGTTTTTCAGCAAGTTGGGAATTGGATGGCTCTACAAGAATTTCGCCATCAGGGAAGATAATTGTAGGAATAACCCGCATCCCGTTGTTAAGATTTTCCACAAAAGTCACCCCTTCTGGAATCTCTTCAATATCAATGTTTATATATTGTACGCGATGCTCTCCAAAGAATTTTTTTGCCCGTTTACAGTCAGGGCACCAAGCAGTGCTATAAATGGTAATGACAGAAGGTTGTAAGTTGAAAAGTTCCGGTTTTTGGTCCATTTTATTTCCTTTCGTATACAGATAGATTTTTAGCGTTTATTCTTACTCAGTTGACGACCTGTTTTTGTAAAAAAAAGCAACTTATATATAAAGGAGCGTGAATGCGATTTTATTTGTCGTATTTCTATGTTAAAATCGGTTCATTGATTTTGATATGTAATTGATATGTAATTTTTTAGGTGCTAACGTGACAAATCTTAAGAGATCATTTTTCTGGATTGCATTTTATTTGCTGCTTGTACTGGTACTTGGTCAGCTGGATCGTTCCAATACGCCAATTATTAACTTTGCTGCATATTTTTATCTTACCGCCATCATTATTGTGCCGGTAATGATTTTCGTTCCCTCCCTGCACAAGGTTTCCGTTTTTGTTCCCATGTTTTTCTGGGGCGCAATTTATTTTGCTCTTTTTCAGATCATTGACCGTGAACTAACAGCCACACTGGATATGGAAGTAATTATTTTGGAAATTGTAATACTCGAAGTTGGAGTGTGGCTTTCATATCAATTGGCTGTTGGAATTGAAAGTTCTGAATCGCTGATGGATGCTCTTGCTCAAGGGACATTCCCTCATCGTGCTCTTGAAATGGAATCTGCTTCAGAACAGTTGAAAATTGAATTTGCCCGAAGCAGGCGCTATCATCGGCCATTATCCTTGCTGGTGGTTCATGCCTATCCCAAAGATGAAGAAGTTGTACGGGAGATGTTGAAAAGTTTGCAGCACGATGTATTATCCCGGCTTTCCAATGCACGTATTGGGCAGTCAATTGGTGAGGCGGTTCGTCAGACCGATTTGCTTATTCGGGATCATGTAGGTCGGTTTGTTATTTTATGCCCAGAAACTGATTTGGAAAGCGCTATTTTTTTGGCTGAACGCATTTGTAAAATTGTTGAAGAGCGTGCAGGACTGCATGTCAATTGCGGCGTGGCATCCTTTCCTGATGAAGCATTAACTTTTGAAGACTTGTTACATTTGGCGCGAGACCGTTCAAAGCAATCGTTGATACCCCAAAGATCCATTGATGCCACTGAGAAAGCTATAAAATGACAAGTATGACACTAACTCCTATCGATCAGAATGCATGGATTAATTCCTTTGATCCAAAGAAACGCATCATTACGGGGCGTGCTTATTTCTTCTTTAAGCGGACGATTGACCTTGCTCTGGTCCTTTTGAGTGCTCCTTTTTGGCTTCCTGTTATTTGTGTCATTGCGGTAGTTATTACCATCACCTCTCCCGGAGCCCCTGCAATGTTTACACAATTACGAACCGGGAAAGGCGGCAAGCGTTTTAGCATGTATAAATTCCGCTCAATGGTTCCGAATGCTGAAGCGCTGAAAGAAACATATGCTCATTTGAACGAGCTGCAGTGGCCGGATTTTAAAATTACCAATGATCCGCGCATCACCAAAGTAGGCAGGATCTTGCGAAAGACAAGTTTGGATGAGCTGCCCCAGTTGTTCAATGTCTTAAAAGGCGATATGAGTCTTGTGGGACCGCGTCCAACCTCTTTTGGAGCAGAGACCTACAAGCTGTGGCATACCGAAAGATTGGATGTTGCGCCAGGTTTGACCGGCTTGTGGCAGATCATTGGCCGCGCACAACTTGAGTTTGATGATCGTTTACGCCTTGATATAGCCTATATCGAACGGGCTGGCATTTGGTTTGATATAAACATTCTCTTTCATACGGTTACTGCGGTATTTAAGCAAAGAGGCGCTCATTAGCGTATTGCGAGTTTCGGGTTTTTAGGGCGGAGTGCAACATCATCTATTTTTGTAGTGATTACCGATATAGAGCCGAGAATTTAAGAGGGTATCCCATTGGTACTAGCATTAAGTAAAATTTATTATCCTTACGGGTATAATATTATTTCTTTGCAAAAATGCAAGGTCTGTGTTTTTCGAGATTGTTTGATTTATTTTTTGAAAGTTATCAAAAAGCAGAAAGGATAATTTATATGGAACTTAAACTTTATTTTCGGATGTTACAACGGGGGTGGTGGCTTGTTCTTCTTGTTGCGCTTGTTTCCTTGCTTGCGTCGTTGACTGCTTCATATCTGGCAATTCCTAGATATAAAACGACAGCAAGATTTATTATTACACCAGGGTCTTTATTGACAAGTGAAGGCAGCCCGGAAACTGTAATTGCCGGGCTGGAGACACTGGATTTGCCCTCTGTTGTCGCAACGTACACGGAAGTTATGGGTAGCCAGAGAATATTAGTGGATTCGTTGAGCTATCTAGGTGTTAAGAATTTCGTGCCCAAGGATTACACCATTGATGCAGTTGTCCTTCCTGAGTCCAGTGTTTTGGAGTTAAACGTATCCGGAACCGACCCGCAATTGGTGGCTGATTTGGCGAATGCAATAGGCTATCAGACTATTTTGTTTACCCGTAGTATTAATAGAATTTATGAACTTAACTTTTTGGATGAAGCGGCGCAACCTGTTGCTCCTTATAGTCCAAGTCCGCTTCGGGATGCAGGGTTGTCGCTATTGTTGGGCTTGGCGGGGGGGGCGGTTTTGGCAATATTAAGTGAACAAATTCGAGTTCCTCTTGAGGCTTATCGTCAGCGTTTGCAGATGGATGTCGACACGGGCGTATATAACAATCGATACTTTACGCGTTTGTTGGAAGATGAAGTCTCAAAAAATTCATCTGATGTGCTTTCGATTGGTATTATCGAATTAAATGGAATGTCAGATTTTACAGGTACGCTTCCTCCTCAGGGAGTTTTGCGGGTGCTTGGCAGCGTTACCGATACCTTACGAAAGGAATTGCGTGGTAACGATAATATCGGCAGGTGGAATGACAACAGTTTCATTGTCATGCTTCCCATGACTTCCGCCGAATCTGCAAGCCGAATATTTAAACGAATTTATCAATCACTTTTGGTCCCTGTAGACTTACATCAATATGATGTGAAAATTAACCTGGATCCCCATGTCGGTGGTGGGGAATACAGTAACGGAATTACTGCACAGGAGTTGATTGAAAAAACCATCGGAGCGCTTGATCAGTCCAAACGTGATGAATTAAATCCTGTGTATGTTTGGGAAATGCGTAGTCCGTTTTGGGTTCAGAAAGACGACGTTAATTAATTCCAGCATTTTTGATACTTATAAATACAATTGGTTTCCATTGGATTTAATAATTAATGATTACGAATGACAAAACAGTAAATTCCATACCGATGCAAAAATCATCCCTATTGGATATCAACAAGGCGTCACTGATGTCTGTGGTTATTGCATCGGTTCTTGGCATTTTGATTTCAATTGCCGTAGGGCAGTTTGGCTGGTTAACACTGGTTACGATACCGGCTTTGGCAATGGCGTTTAGTACGGTTTCCAATCCAAGCCTCGGTTTGATGGCTCTTATTATTGTAATTTTTGCGCAAGTCCAAAGAGCCTTTACTGAATTTCTTGGGTTGCCAGGCCCTGGACAACCTTTGGTGGGTTTCTTAATAATGGTTATCGTAATTCGGATGCTCTTGTTCAACGAACGTTCCGTTAACTGGCTTCGTAACAGCTTTATTCTTGTAGTTTATGTTGTGTTTTAATGGTTTCGGTCGTGGCGGCGCAGAACATGGAGCCGGCAATAACGGAATTGATTGATCTTGCGCAGAATATTTTGATTTCTTCACTGGCAATTTATATAATTAAGGAATCTTCGTCGCTGAGAAACGCAATTTGGGCGGTCATTTTTGCAGGGATTTTGATGGCCTCCATTAGTGTGTATCAGAATTTGACCGGTACATTTAGCAATGAATATTGGGGGTTTGGCGGAAATGAATTTTCTGGATATGTGGGCCGCCCTAGAATCACTGGACCCTATCTTACTCCAAACCCTTATGCCCAAGTATTGGCAATCATATTTATTGTTGCTTTGGATCGAACCTGGCATGAATCAAAAATAATATTACGTCTTGTAGCAGGCGCGGGGGCGTTACTTTGCGCGTTGGCTTTAATCTTTACTGATTCTCGCGGCGGTTTTGCTAATTTAATATTCACTATTTTTGTTTATTTTCTATTTAATCGTCCAAATTTTTCTGCAATGCTGGTTATATCCGTTTTTAGTCTTGTTGTGATCCAGTTTTTGCCGGGAAATTTTGCCGAAAGGATACTAACTTTAACAGAATTGAATCCATTTAAAGAAGATACTGCAGTGGTGGCTGATGAGTCCTTTAGAGGACGTACGAGTGAAAACATTGCGGCGATGATGATGTTTTCAGATTATCCGATCTTTGGAGTTGGCTTGAGTAACTACGGAGAAAACTATCAGAAATATTCGCGTGAGATTGGTCTTGATCCTCGTCGTGAAGAGCGCGAACCAGCGAGTTTGTATCTTCAATTATTAGCAGAGCAGGGTGTGATTGGCACCAGTGTATTTCTTTTATTGGTGGTTTCCATATTTATGAAGCTCTTGAAAGCGCAGAGAGACTTTAAATTATTGGGGATGCGGGATGAGATGTATATCACATCAGCTCTTTTCGCTTCTCTTGCAGGATATATGTTTATGTCGATTTACAAGAATAATGCGTATACCAATGTGTTCTGGATGTTGGTTGCCATTTGTATTTCAGCCGCGCAAATTGCGACAAATATTATGAAGCCGGATGAAGAATCTGGAAATTCCATGGAGTTTTCCAGTTGAGCGGAGAACTTCAAAACGCCGATATTTCCAAGGTGGCAATCCGTGGCACAGCCTGGCGCTATGTTGCTTTGTTTACCGGGAAATTTATGGTTTTCATCAGCACAGTTGTGCTCGCTCGATTATTAACCAAGGATGATTTTGGCCTTGTTGGATACGCCGTTACGGTTATCGCATTCCTTGAGGGGATTAGTGACCTTGGTGTGACGGCTGCAATCATTTATTTTCCCGACGATCAAAAACGAATTTCCAGCGGCTTTTGGATTAATCAAATTACAAGCTTTCTGTTTTTCGGCTTAACCTGGATTTTTGCTCCAGCCATAGCAATTTATTTCAGAGATGAGCGTGTGGTGGAGATAACGCGTGTTCTTTCGTTAACTTTCCCTTTCCTTGCTTTGGGATATATGCATGAAGCAGTTTTACTTAAAAGATTATCCTTTAAGCGTAGCTTTATTCCTTCATTTGTTAAATCTCTGGCCAAAGGGTTGACGTCTATTGGATTCGCTTTGGCTGGATTTGGCCCCTGGAGTTTGATCTGGGGACAATTAATTGGCACATTGATTTCTTCAATCTCCTATTGGGTGGTTACTCCCTGGCGTCCCTCCTTAATCCTTGATTTTAAGATGGGGTACGCTCTCCTAAAATATGGGGTCGTTTTTATAGCCGGAGAGCTGCTGGCGGTTATCCTCATGAATCTAGACTATTTACTAGTGGGCCGTTATTTGGGCTCTGAGAAACTTGGCGTCTATACTCTTGCTTTTCGTATGCCTGATTTATTGATCCTTGAATTTGCCCGTACTTTAAGTAATGTGTTGTTTCCAATATATGCGCAAATGCGTGAACAAACTGGCAATATGTCACGGGCTTTTTTTCTTGCAACACGTTACATCTCTTTAATGACGATCCCAATGGGTTTGGGGCTGGCTCTTGTTGCTGAGCCATTTATCATCACATTTTTTACAGAGAAATGGATTGATGCCGTACCAGTTGTACGTGGAATCGCGATATATGCAATGCTCCTTTCGGTTGTTCACAATACAAGCAGTGTGTATTGGGCTGAAGGTCGCCCGCAAATTCTTACGTGGGTGGGGCTGGCCCGTCTTGCCATGCTTTTCCCTGCTTTATCATGGGCCGTGCTGTCAGCGCAGTCCATTGTCATGGTAAGTTGGATGCATGCATTAATCGCATTCTTAAGCGCTTTGCTGAATTTTTATATTGCAACACGGTTGATTGGTTTGTCTATGATTGAGATTGGGAGTGCATTGCGTCCTGCTGTATTATCGGGTTCTCTTATGGCAATTGCCGTTATGTTGGTGATGAGTCAGACTCAGGCTTTTCTACAACCATGGCTTTTATTGATTGTAAATGTGGCTGTTGGTGGACTGGTTTATATCGCCAGTTTGTGGATTTTTCAGCGCGAGATCATTTTGTCCATCGTGGATAGATTACGTGATGCCTTGGGGAGAAATTAACCTGTGAATGGCGTAATGATGCTGGTAAATGAATTTCCACCTCTTCCAGTTGGTGGAGCGGAGACACAGGCAGAGCGTCTTGCCATTTATATGGCTGGACATGGATGGCCCACCTGGGTACTTACACGTCGGGCGCCTGGGTTGGCTGCAAATGAAATGCGTCAAGGATTTCAGATCATTCGTCCGCGAACCATAGGGTCGGGAAAAATCCGCACCCTTACTTTTATGTTGTTCGCATTAATAACTCTGTACCAAATGCGCCGTCAATATCAAATTTTACATGCCCATCTGGCTTTTGGCCCGGCATTTGTTGCCGTTCTTATGGGGCGTTTGTTGGGTAAACGTGTCATTGTTAAACTTGGCGGCAGCAATTCCATCGGCGACGTGAATGTTTCCCGTAAAACCTGGAGAGGACGTTTGCGTTTGGCTGCGATTCGTCGTTGGGCTGATGTGGTTGTTGTGCTCACTGATATTATGCGCGACGAAGCCCTCAGTGTTGGCATACCCTTGGACCGTGTCGTGCTTTTTAATAATGGCATTGATTCAAGTGCTTATGTTTTTGATAAGACATCAAAAGCTGCGGCAAAGGAATCATTGGGACTGACCGGTAAAACGGTTCTACTTTTTGTTGGACGGCTTGATCCGGTCAAGTCCTTGCCGACAGCGTTGGAAGCATTAAAGATTGCACAAATCTCCTGCCCTTCATTGCATATGTTGATTGTTGGAGACGGTCCCGAAAGACTGCTCTTGCAAGATATTGCTGAGAATATGAAAGGGCAGGTTACTTTTGCCGGCAATCAAAAGGATGTACAACCTTATTTACGAGCCGCGGATATATTTGTTTTGCCTTCTATTACCGAAGGTATATCTAATGCACTCCTTGAAGCTATGGCCTCCGGGCTGGCTTGTGTGGCGACTCCAGTGGGTGGCAATAATGAAGTTTTAGATAAAGGTAAGTATGGCAGAATGGCCCCGCGCTTGATGTGCAGGCCTGGTCAAAAACATTGATTGAGTTAGCTGAAAACGAACGACAACGCCTTCAGCTTGGTGAACTTGCAAAACAGCGAATATTGGATGTTTACGATTTTAATGTGGTAGGCGCTCAGTATGAGTCTTTGTATGTTCAATTATTGGACAAATAAAAAAATAGCTGCTTATAGATTATTAAATTATTTCCTATGAAAAAGATTCATGCTCTTCACTTAATTGATGGTTTGACTTTTGGCGGTGCAGAAACCTTGCTGCGAGATTTGGCGTCCGGGCTTGAAAGGCGCGGGTATCGCATCACGGTTGGATATAGTACTCCCGGCCCGTTTGTTCAAGAGTTGGCAGATAAAGGATTGACCTTAAAGCATATTCCACGAATGGGCTTGGTCGATCCTGTGTTTATGTTTCGTATGGTGAAACTAATGCGAAGCGATCCGCCCGAAATTGTACACACTCACTTGTTTAAAAGTGATTTTCACGGACGGTTGGCTGCGCGTTTGGCAGGTGTGCCGGTAGTCATATCAACTTTACACAACAATGATGTATGGGCAAATAACTGGTTTCTCGGTCGTCTTTATGGTGCCACGGCGTATTGGGCTGACCGGCTTATCGCTGTTTCTTCAGAAGTACGGGAGTTTCATCTTAGGAAAACCAGAGTTTCACCGCAAAAAATAGTGGTTATAGAAAACGGAGTTGATGTTGCTGCGTTTACCGGGCATGAGGATAAGGCAAAAAGTATTCGGGCAGAGTTGGACATTATGCCTGATGCGCCTTTGCTGGGTATTATCGGTAGATTGAAACCTCAGAAAGATATACCGACATTCTTATTAGCCGCAGTTGAAGTGCTTCGAGAGCAGCCAAACGCACGTTTTCTTGTAGTTGGGGATGGCCCCTTGCAATCAGAGTTGGAAATACAGTCAAAGAGCCTGGGGTTGTTTCCTTCATTGATTTTTACCGGGATGAGAAAAGATATTCCCGCGATCTTGGCGGCCTTGGATGTACTGGTGCTTTCTTCACTATGGGAAGGGTTGCCGGTAATTCTGTTGGAGGGGATGGCAGCTGCCCGAGCGGTTGTATCCACTTCAGTGGATGGTGTTGTCGGTGTAGTTCTTCCCAATGAGACAGCGCTTCTCGTACCTCAAAAAAATCCTGCAGATTTGGCACAGGCTTGTTTGAAATTGATTCAGAATCCGGCACTGCGCCAAAGTATGGGTCAATCCGGGCAGGAGAGGGTCATAAAGAAATATAGTCTGAACGCCATGATCGATAAAATTTCCTCTTTGTATGTTGAACTTCTGCAAGCCAGAGGATTCGATATCTCTGATTTCTCCGAAATATCGGAAGCAGGTAATTGAATATGCCGCAGAAAATTCGTTTATTAATTGTTTCAAAATCTACCGGCGGTGTTGCCACTTACGTTAAGTCTTTGGTAAGTGGATTAAATCGGGATTTGTTTATCATTACGGTAGTGTGCCTGTCTGAAAATGGAAAAGAATTTGCAGCTGAGTTAACTCAAAGGTATGGCGTTAAAGCTTTTCATCTGGCAATGAATCGTTATAAAGTAAATCCATTAACAGATGCTTGGGTTTACTTGAAATTAACTTCTCATATCAGGCATGAAAAATATGACATCATTCATGCACATGCGTCAAAACCCGGATTTTTGATCCGGATGGCCGCCATTGGCACAGGTATTCCAGTGATTTATTCCCCGCATAACTTTGCTTTTCACGAAGGCACCCCCGGGATTTTAGCCTGGGTGGTTGCGTTGTTTGAAAAATTTGCGGCGATTTTCACAGAAAAGATTGTCGCTGTCGCACAACATGAGCGTGACCTGGCTTTAAGGTATGGGGTTGGTACCCCCGAAAAGTACGCAGTTATTCACACTGGTATTGATGCGCGTCCTTTTCGAAATGATATTGATATTTCCGGAATTAAGAAAACCATTAATATTCCGGCTGATTCACCGGTAATTGGAACAGTGGGTCGTCTGGCGGTTCCAAAATTGCCATTGGATTTTGTATTGGTGGCTGCTGGTATAAATAAAATCAGACCCAATGTTCATTTTGTCTGGGCTGGATCTGGCCCGCTGGAATTGGAGGCTAAAAAGTTATCCTTCGAACTGGGCTTGGATGACCGAATTCACTGGCTTGGACAACGCTCGGATGTACCTGCGCTTTATCGAATTTTTGACTGTTTTGTTTTACTTTCTCAATGGGAAGCGTATCCTTACGTGATTTTGGAGGCTTTTGCCTCTGGAGTTCCTGTGGTGGCGACGAGTAACTTGGGTACAAGTGAATTGATTGAGACCGGCAGAAACGGCAAACTCGTTCCGCAGGGAAATATTCAGGCAATGGTTGATGCAATAAACGAAATTCTTGAAGATACTGAGCAGGCCGAGGCACTCTGTCGTGCTGCTGAAAAACAGATTGATGAAGTGTTCACAATGGAAACCATGTTGCTTTCGCTTGAGAAAATCTACATGCAAAAGGCAACTGTTCTGAAATAAGTTTTTTGTCCAGTAGCTAATTATTTGATGTCGGAAAGGAATTTAAAAAATGAAAAAATCAATATTATCTCTTATTATCTTTAGCGTTTGTCTGTTGTTGTTGCCCAACACCATAGGGTCTGCCCGGGGTATTCAGGCAAATCCTGTGGTAATGCCTGTAGCTGATGAAACTTCTTTTACGTTTGTTCAATTACGTGAGGAAGAATTACGTATGTTCGGACCTTTTGCAACCGAAACCTTACTGTTTGGATTGCCAGCAAACTGGAAATTGCTGGAGGGTGCCCAACTTGAATTAAATATGACGGTTGCGATACAAAACTCAACCACGCAGGCTGAAGCCGGCTCCATATACGGTGGAACTTTAACCGTCACAATAAATGGCATACCCGTTGCTGTTTTGCCATTAAATCAATCTGGCGCTGTCACGCAAGTGATCTCTATTCCGTTGGATGTGTTGCGCCCTCTTCGCGAGGATGGCCGTGTTGAATTAGCCTTTTTGTTGAGTAGTAGCCAGGCTTGTTTGATCGATCAAAAAATGGATGTTGTGATTCATTCCAGCTCACGATTTACCATTCCTCATGAGATTGTTCAGCCAGATACAAATTTGGCGAATTTTCCCCGCCCTCTATATCAAGACTCGATTTTTGTTGACTCTGCACGTATCGTTATTCCTGATCAGCCCACTGCCGCTGAATTACAGGCTGCTGTAACTGTTGCTGCTGGTTTGCAAGCGCGGTCGGGTAATTCCATGCTTATTGATGTTGTTTCCAGTAGTGGGTTGACTCCAGATAATTCGGCTGATAGTCATTTAATTATGGTGGGGAATGCCGGATCTTTGCCCGCCTTATATCAACTTCTTCTACCGTTGGGGGTAAATGAAGGTCAATTTGCCAGCGCTGGAGAATCTGGTGTTTTGCAAATGATCAGCTCACCGTGGAGTCCGGATCGGGTTATTTTAGTAGTCTCTGGAAATAATGATCAGGCTACGATAAAAGCTGCTCAGGCATTAAGTACCGGCGTAATCCGTCCAAATAATGTTTCGAATCTTGCGTTGATTGATGATGTAAATGACAGAGTTTATATAAACGAATCATCGGTTGACCAGACCTTGGGCGGCTTAGGGTATGAAAGCGCCACATTTGAAGGTCGCGGCGAGAATACTGAAACTTATCAGTTTTATATTCCTACAGGACAAACTGTAACTGCAGAAGCTTATTTTGAAATTTCCATAAGTAATAGTATGCTTTTGAATTACAGCAGGTCTGGTTTGTTTATTGTACTTAATGACAAGCCGATTGGAAGCATTCGATTAAGTGATGATACCGCTAATAAACCAAATAATCGTGTACGGATTGCCGTCCCGCCTTCTGCGGTTCGACCCGGATTAAACTTTTTGGATGTGACCGCAGTTCTTGAGCCGCTTGAAGAGTGTGCTGATCCAAATCAAGCCGGCCTATTCGTTACGCTTTGGTCTGACTCTCGTTTATACCTGCCTTTGGGGCCAGCTCCTGTAAACACGATTGATGTTCCTGATTTGGGCGGATACCCAATCCCATTTGTTCAGGTGCCTGAACTAAGTCAGATTGCTTTTGTGTTACAGAGAGACAATTTTGATTCCTGGCGCTATGCCATTCAACTTGCCGCCGATTTGGGTGCAACTTCAGATGGCGTGATTTTTACACCCACTGTTTTTTATGCAGATGATGTGCCAGAGGCTGCCCGCTCAATTTACAATCTGTTGGTGATAGGTTTTCCAAGCAAGATGAAATTTATGAACGAGATTAATGACAGGTTGCCTGCTCCATTTCCAGCGGATAGTGATACTGCGCAAGAATCTGAATTACAGGTTGTTTATCAAATTGACCCTCAAATGCCGGCGGGATATTTGGAGCTATTGCCGTCGCCCTGGAACCCGGAAAACCTAATTATTACAGTATTAGGGAATTCTCCCCTCGGAGTTTCCTGGGCCGCGGATGCTTTACTTGACGAGTCTGCCCGTCCTAAATTAATCGGGAATTTTGCTGTTGTGACAGACGAGCAGGTCATTTCAATTGATACGCGTTTGTTCGCGAATGAAAATGATCCTGCTTCTTTGCCGGCTGTCGTTATTCCTTCAGATGTTATTGCTACAGATGTTGCGAGTACTCCAACAGGTACTCGCACATCAGCCTCTGCATTATTGCCAATTGCGCTGGTTGTTACTGTTTTCTTGATTTTTGTTGTTATTGGGATTGCCCTTTACACCAATAGAAAAAGCAAGTTGACACCCAATAAAAAATGATTGGTAGGTAATAAAAGTAAGGCAGTGGTGTAAAGCAAATAAATTGGGTGCGTTTTTTAAAATGCACCCAATTTATTTATTACCTATTGCTCGAAATGAATCCGCTGGATTGTACTAGTCTGTTATTTCCAATAAAATCTATTGTTTTCAACGTTTGTTGTGCGTGGAGTTGTACGAATGAAAAAAGTACTACTTAATTTTTTACTTATATTGGGGGTTGTGTCCTGTTCTTTTAATAATGAACATCTTCCTTTGAGTAACGTTTCTTTTACTCCAACACCGCTTATTCCCGTTGCGCCTCAGACTGAGGCAACTATCCCTTTTGACTCTTCTGAGCCACCGCTTGTTACAAAAGTTTTCCTGCCGTCAAGTGAATTGATACAAAATCCAGAGCGTGGGTTTTCGACCGAGTTGGACTTGGAGGATTCGGATTACTTTCAATATTACGAGGATGGAACAACGCTTGTGTATGCTACTATTCGGCTGGATGAGTATGTGGCAAACGAGCTGCCTCAGGTATTTCTTTCTGATTTGGATGAGTGGTTTTCATTGATACGTGCTGGTGGGGTAAAGGTAATACTGCGTTTTTCCTACAACGATGGCCCCTATCCATTTCCAGAACCTGATGCTGATTTGGAGCAAATTCTCTTTCATATTCAACAACTTACACCTGTGATTCGGAAAAATGCAGATGTGATCGTATGGTTGGAGGCAGGTTTCATCGGCGCTTGGGGAGAGTGGCATACCTCCACGAATGGATTGGACGATGATATTGAAGCAAAACGGCAGGTGCTATTTTCCCTGCTTGATGCCGTTCCGTCTGATCGGATGGTTTTATTGCGTTATCCTGTGGATATTATCCAAAACTTTCCAGTACCTTTATCTGCGCAGAATGCCTTTAATGGTACGTATCAAGCGCGAGTTGGATTTCACAATGATTGTTTTTTAGCCAGTGATGATGATGAAAACACATATGCTCGTGATGGCATTAATAGTTATGAAGAAGAAGTGGAATATTTGGCATTGTCAACTCGGTTTGTGCCTGTCGGAGGCGAAAGTTGTGCGTATAACCCGCCTCGAAGTGATTGTCCGACAGCATTGCGCGAGTTGGCGTTTTTTCACTTTGATGAGATTGGCGATGGATGGTATCCGGAAGTGCTCAATTCCTGGGCTGAACAAGGTTGTTATGATGAAGTGGAAAGCAAATTGGGATACCGTTTTTCATTAATTTCTACGGTGGTAAATGAAATTGTACTTCCCGGAGGAATCCTAAACTTGAAAGTGGAATTAAACAATAGTGGTTTTTCAAACTTGAAAAACCCACGTCCGTTGTATTTAATTCTGGATGGAGCGGAGCGCTATCAAACATTACTGCCGGTTGATCCAAGGTTTTGGGCGCCTGATACCGTTTCATCATTTAACTTCCGATTACGAATACCGGCAGACGCTCCTCTGGGCGAATATAAACTTGCACTATGGATGCCTGATGCGTATGTTAGTTTACAAAACAATCCGAAATATTCGGTTCGTTTTGCTAATGATGGAGTTTGGGAACAACAGAACGGCTATAATCTTGTTGGTAATATTGAGGTGAATTTGCTCGCTTCGGGCAATGTTGATGAAAGTGCAGACCAATTTGTAGTTCTTCCTTAGTTTTCATTCGGTATGTTATGTTAAAGTATTTAATTAAAATGAGGTGTCATGCTTACTA
Organism: Candidatus Villigracilis proximus; assembly: GCF_016717045.1. NCBI lineage: Bacteria > Bacillati > Chloroflexota > Anaerolineae > Anaerolineales > Candidatus Villigracilaceae > Candidatus Villigracilis > Candidatus Villigracilis proximus. Next base: position 179,361 of record NZ_JADJUO010000012.1, read on the forward strand.
AATCAGGCGCTCTTGTTATTTCCTTGGATTTTGAATTGTCATGGGGAATACGCGACTTTGAGTCGATTGGCAATAGGAATAAAATTTTACCAACCCGGCAGGTTGTTCCCATGCTGCTGGAGATGTTTAAGAAATATGATATTCATGCCACATGGGCAACTGTTGGTTTTCTTTTTTTTGAATCAAAGGCTGAATTGCTTTCGGCTTTGCCTAAATCCCTGCCTGGATATTCAAATAAAACCCTGTCTCCCTACGATTCTTTGTTGAATGAAACAGAATTCAATAAAGATGAGGATTTGCTGTGTTATGCCCCTTCTCTGATACATGAAATTCTATCTACCCCCTATCAGGAACTGGCTACCCATACTTTTTCTCATTACTATTGTCTGGAAGATGGTCAGTCGATCTCTGATTTCGAAAGCGACCTTCACGCAGCCATCCGAGCCGCAGAAAAGTATAATCAGAAATTAAAAAGTATTGTATTTCCTAGAAATCAATACGATGATCCATATCTGGAAGTTTGTGCTAAAAACGGGATACTGGCTTTTCGCGGTAATGAATCTGTATGGTTTCGCAGAACATCGAAGAGGGCTGCGCATCGACAATGGCTCCGCCGTATTATGCGTTTGATGGATGCGTATGTCAATATCTCAGGCACGAATGCTTATCCCTTTCCCGAAGCAGTATCGCTGCCCGTGAATCTTCCTTCGAGTAGATATCTGCGTTCCTATTCGAGGCGGTTTCGCATTCTTGAACCATTACGTTTGAAAAGAATTTTGACATCCATGACGCAGGCCGCACAGTCGGGTCAAATATTCCACCTTTGGTGGCACCCCGAAGATTTTAGCAGCAATATAACCGACAACTTTTTATTTCTAGAGAAAATTTTGGTTAAATTTAAAGAATTACAAAAACGATATGGAATGCAAAGTTTGAATATGAATGAAGTTTCGCATCAAGTTCTTGATTTGAATTAGGGGTTTGCGTTATTTTCATCCCTGATTTTATCTTTTTTTTCATTAATATTTAGCCTGCCCTTTTTTAAAGCGGGCTTGATTTTTTGAAGCCACCAATAAGCAAAGACGGCAAATATTCGTCCATTGTTAAATAGGCGGATATTGCTAAAACTTCTTTCTGAGGGCATCCACTCCTGTTTGTATGATTCGTCGCCTCGTAGAAAGTCGATTTCGTTGTAATTCTCTTGAATGCATTTTTGAACAACTTGCATGGCAAGCACTTTACCGATTGAAACATTGGTCGGGAATCTTGTGTCAAACCCTGACCTCCAATCTTCAAACCGTTTCTCGTATACAAAACCGTATTCATAGGCGACAGGTTTATTGTTGACGGAAAGAATATAGATATCGAGCCAGCTTTGACCTGATGTCGTTTGTTCGATTAATTCCTTGATCAGCATCTGTTCTGATGGGGAATTGTATAAGCGCGGATAGTTTGCATGACGGTTGATCTCAATAACAGTCTGGAAAGCCTCCCAGGTTGCGGTATTTCCAGAAAAGTGCTCGATTTCAACTTTTCCAATTTCTTCAGCCAGTCTTAATGCGCGCCGTAGATTATATCGAAATTTTCTCGCAAGTCGCTCACTAAATTTTTCCCAGTTATTTTCAAGGGTAATAAAGTAGTGCGAGTTTTTTTCTTCACGCCATAAGAGGCGGTTATTTAGAGACAGATTTTCTAATAGATTATGCTCAGGTCCATTCGATGCGAATTCGTTCAACTCAACGATATCCCATTTATCTTTATTTTGATCTAAATAGTTAAAGAGGGAATGCGGTACATCAACATCTTTCGGGTTAAATAAAAACCCCCCCACGTCATTTTGAGGTGTTCCCAGGTTGACGATGGCGTGTAGTGACAACCCGAATTTTTTTCTGGTTTCCCGCATCAAAGGTGCAATACCAACGATTTCATCGCCGCGCCAGGCGGTTATGAGCCACAGTTCTTTATTGTTGCCGTTTACTTTCCACCAACTGTATAACCACTCCCATGTCAGAAATACACTTTTAGTGGGGCTATCAGCAAGAAGTTGGTCCCAGTTTTTTTGAATACTCTTAAATGTTTCAGTGTCTTGTATGTTTTTGATGATAAGTTTGTTCATTGTTATAACGTTAGCTGCCTTGTTTGTGTTGGATGTGTTTTTTTACCCAATGCCATATTTTGGGAAGTATTATTAATGCAATGCGCGCCTGAAGGTGGTTTGGGCGCACTGCAACAATGTTGAGAAATTTGCGGCTTGAGGGCCTCCAGCGGTCCTTGTGTTCGTACTCACCACGGAGAAAGTCAAAATCATTGTAGCCGTTTTCAAATAGATCTCTCATTAATAGAATAAGCAGAAGTTTGCCGACAGCCTGGTCTGAATAATTTGTATCGTACCCAGTTCTCCAGTCCTCGAATCGTCCATTGAGATTGAATCCGTATTCATAGGCAACGGGGACATCATCGAAATAAAGCAGTACAACCTCGATCCAGTTTTTTGTATGCATTATCTCAAATAATTCGCGGTGGAAGGCGCGTTCGGTTTCTGATTTATATTTTTCCGGGAAATGTCCATTTTTGTTGATCTCAAAAAATGTTTCAAAATGCTCCCATTTAACATCGGGGCCGCGAAAACACTTTAAGTTGACCGACTGTTTTTCTTTTGTGTGCCGTATGCATTTTTCCATGTCGCGCCGCATGTTTTTTGACAGGGATTTTAAGTAGCCTTCCCAGGATTCTGTAATCGCTACATGATGGTGAAGGTTTGTGTTGATTTTTGTGATTAGTTTGTGATTTACCAGTGCGTTGGTAATAATATGGGTGGTTGCATCTTCATCTTTATGCTCGTTCAGCTCAATTGCATCCCATGTGTTTTTTTGAGTAAGAATATAATTACAAAACTGAATGACAATTTCAGGGTCATTATCTAGTGCAATAAAATCACTCTGATCTGTATTGGGTGTTCCCAGTGTTTGCAGCAGGCGGAAAGACATCCCGTGTTTTTTTTGGGATGAGAGCATTAATGGAGCTATTCCGACCAGATTGTTATCCTGCCGGGCGGTTAGCAGCCATAACCTTTTACCTTCTTGATTATGTTTCCACCAGGCGTACAGCCATTCCCATGTAAGGAATATAGTTTCATTTTTATACTGGTCAAGTAGATGCTCCCAGTCTTGTTTCAACCCCTCGAATTCTTTTAAGCTTTGAATATGTTGAATTGATGTTTTTTTTACCATCGTATAAATAGCACCTGTAAGTAGAGTTGAAACTTATTAAGTATCAAGAGCATTAAAATCCTGATGTTTTTTGGGCGTGGCTTATATTTAGCAGTGGGAATGCTTGCGTATATTAAAAGGTTATTCGATTCTTGTTATTACGTCAAGACTGTTGCGTGGTTCGGCAGTACCATTATAGAATTATTCTTTTGAAAAGGAACAAGGATTGTAGTTTAACCTTAAATCTGACTAGTATTCAATTTCACAAAGATTGCGGATTTTACCCCCGAATAGTTGATTGTCAATTTTCAAATTCAGTATTATATTGTATTCTTGTTATATTTTTAATGGAGAGTTTATGAAAAGTCACAAATTTTTTAATCTATTGTTTATGGCAACAACTATTTCATTGATATTATCTTTATTTTTTACTGCAACAGCAATTGCAGATGATTCTACGCCGCCAACGGCAACTGAAGAGCCTGTTATACCTCCCACGGTGGAGCCGGCTGCAACTCTGGATCCAGTTGTGCAAGAAATCCCGACGACATTGCCTGAGGTACTGGACCAACTTCCGGCAGACATCACCGTGATCATTATGGTGGATGACCATATCGAGCCCATGGCTACTTTGGAGGCAGCAAATACTTTTGTTGTCGGTGATCCGATATGGTGTCCAGACGGTGATCCGCCTATTCCTGGTGTGGGAAATTGCACAACTACATACTTGGATTTATTTTCATTAATTGACGATATAGATAACGGCGTAATTCCCCAGCCTGCTGAAGATGGCACAATTTGGATAATGGGTGGCAACGATGCTTCATCATCGGATATTTCAATTGATGGTACAAGCCTGAATTTTTCAACATGGAGTAATTATTCATTAACTTTACAGGGCGGTTGGGATGGAACCTCTACGATTGGAAGTAATGTCTCTGGCTCCTCTACTTTTTCTGTTCCCGTCTCCATTGTTAATTGGGGCGGGCCAGTCACGATTAATCAAATTGTAATTGACGGGACCAATTCAACTGGTTTGGAAATTGAAACCTCTGGTGATATTGCTCTGGATGAAGTGTCTTCCATTAATAATTCTGGCAATGGTGCAGAACTGACTTCATTAGGGAGCGTAACCCTTACAGGTGTAAATGTTTTTGATGATAATGACGATACTGGTTTATATATAAGCGCAACTGATGATATCGATGTAGAAAATTTAAGCGCTGACGGTAATGGGGCAGGCGGCATTGCTGGCAATGGGGCAGAGTTGTATTCAACGTCTGGTAGTGTCACTTTGTCTGGGGTAAATACTTTTGAAGATAATTTTGATGCAGGGCTTTATGTGGAGGCCACAGGTGATGTTGATGTGGAGAATGTGACCGCCAGTGGTAATGGCGGTAGTGGCGCCGAATTAGCTTCATCAGCCGGGGGCGTTAATTTAATAGGCACATTGGTCTTTGAAGATAATACTCTGACTGGTTTGTTTGTTGATGCTTTTGCAGATATTGATGCTGAAAACATAACCGCAAGCGATAATGGCGCCGGCGGAGCAGATTTGAATTCATCTGGTGGTAGTGTTTTTCTGTCAGGCAGCAATATATTTGTGGATAATGATGTAACGGGATTGGTTGTGGATGCACTTGGCGATATTGACATTATTAGCGTAACCGCAAGCGGCAATGGATCTGGGGGCGTTTCTGGCGGAGGGGCAGAGTTGAATTCTTCAACGGGGAATGTTTCTGTGACCGGGATAAATTTTTTTGACGATAATTTCGAAAGCGGATTGTTTGTGGATGTCGTTGGAGATATTGATGCTGAAAACATAACCGCAAGTAATAATGGTTCCAATGGCGCAGACTTGAGTTCTTCAGCCGGTGCTGTGTTTTTGTCCGGGACCAATGTGTTCAATGATAATAATACATCAGGGCTGGTTGTGGATTCATTTGGTGATATTGATGTCTCAAATGTAATCGCAAGCGGTAACGGCGCGGGCAGTGGTGCCGAACTGGATTCTTCAACAGGTAATGTTTCTCTGACCGGAACAAATGTCTTTGAAGATAATAATGATAACGGGCTATCTGTTGATTCGGGCGGTGATATTGACGCTGAAAACATAACGGCTGGCGGTAATGGCGCTATCTTTGGGACTGGAGCGGAGTTCAATTCGTCGGGTAGTGTTTCTTTGACAGGCGTGAATACATTTACCGGGAACAAGGATGCAGGATTATTTATTGATGCGGTTGGTGATATTGACGTTGAAAATGTGACAGCTATTGATAATTCCATTGGCGCAGAATTGAATTTGTCAGGCACTCTTTCTATTGTTGGGGACAACGTTTTTAATAATAATGACGGTGTTGGGCTTTATGTTGATGCTGTTGGTGATATCAATGCTGAGAATTTGACCGTCAACGATAATGGTATTGATAATGCATTGGGAAACGGCGCTGAGTTATATACACTGGGAAGTTTTTCTTTAGTTGGCACGAATGTATTTAATGGGAATAACAATACTGGGTTATATGTGGACGCTTTTGGCGAAATTGATGTTGAGAATGTTACAGCGAACAACAATGGTGTTGGCGGCGTTTTTGGGAATGGCGCAGAGTTTTATTCGTTGAGCAGCTTCACATTGTCTGGAGTAAATACATTTAATGATAATTATTCAGATGGCCTTTTTGTGCATGCCGTACTTGACGTTGCCATTGATGAGACGTACGCCGGTTTTAATGGCGGGAATGGACTTTACATTGAAACTGATGGATCTGCGTCGGTAACTTGTGGCGTTTTGAATGACAATATTGGATATGAAATTGAAGCTGATCTTCTGGGTTTGCTTACCTTGAATGGCGTTGATTTTGGCGGAAGTATTGATAGTAACCTTGGTGTTGATGAAGACCAATTGCTCCTTGTTTCAAACGGGTGTTTTACGTATCCTCCCGTAGATAATGGAGAAGATGATGATAATGATGATGGTAGCGGAAATAATGGCGGGAATGTTGGAGATGATTTTGATGCTCTGTCTTTACCGGTTTTGCCGGTCAATAATTTAATTGGCAAGGATGGTCAGACGGTCGCTCTTGACTGCACTAAATTTCAAGGTACATTGGTGACTCTTGTGAATGGTGATGGCGCTTATATCCCCTGTTTTATCGTGGATTCTGCCCGATTGGTGAAGTTGCCGGTGGATGCTTTGCCTGGAGATTTACCTCCTGGGAACACCATGGTTTCTAGTTTTAACCTATCCATCACAAAGGATGGGCAGGTTGTGCAGCCTATTGATATGCCGGGTTCGATCTGGTATGCAAATACGCAGGATCCTGCCGCACAGATCGTGTATTGGGACGGATCAGACTGGGTGGACGCAGAAGATAGAATTTATCCTTTCATGCGAGTCTTTTTTGCCATTCCCGATGCTTTGAAAAACCTGGACCTGGCGATTTTATATTGGGATGGCGTGAAGTGGGTGGAATTATTGGACAATCAGAATATTGGAGATGGACGCATCGTTCAAAAAGGCGGCCATGTTAGTGCAGAAGGTTTCTTTGAAGGTTCTGTTAATTTTATAGGGACATTTGTGCTGGTGCAAAAATAGTTCTTTTTGTTTGTGTAGCTAAAGATGAAACAAGAAGCTCCGTGAATTCACGGAGCTTCTTGTTTCACTGATTTTACTTAAGATTTACCTGTGAAGATGATTGTCAAAACCTGCGTCTCAGTTGAATTGCGTCAATGGCGGTTAGTCTCCCAATGGAGTTATAGGTGTGGGTGGCGATGGTTTTGCTTTTGCTTGGTGGCTTGAATACGCTCTCGCGAATCTCGGAGTATTCGGTTTCACTAAGCGTTATGATGCGATTAAAATTAATTGCATACCCATAAAGAGCTGAGCAGTCTTGTGAAGGTCGAATTATGTGTTCTCCATCTAAAAAGATACGTCCGGCAGGGCGTGCGGAGTAAATGTCCTTTACGATCGGGTTAAGAGCGGGTTGTCTGAATAATATAGGTGCAATGTATCCCAGCTTGAGCCGCCTTCCTCCTGAATATTTGCAAACAACCACCATTTCCCGTCTTTTTTCAACAGGGTCGTGTCAAGCGCCTGAATATTGGGAATAAGCGTTTTCTCATACTCCCATTGATCCGGGAAGTGAACGCATCGATAAAGTTCGATCCTGTTATTTTGTTTTGTTTCCGGAATCATGTAAAGCTGTTCTTCGTGTTCAAAAAGAAAGGGATATGAAAGATGGTATGGCTTTTCCAGCACTACTTGATTGGAGATGATATTCATCTCTTTATCCAGAGTTATGCAGATAATAATTCCCCGGTTGGTTGAGTACGGTAATTCTTCAATGAACACATAATATTTATCTTCACGCTCCCAAATAAAAGGATCTGCCCAGAAGCGATCCAGCGGTGGAATGAGGGGTTTGAAATTTTCCCACGCAAGGGATTTGTATCCAGTGTTGGCAGTTATGAGAACAATCCATTGATCCAAATAAAAGAGGGAATGGATTTTATTCCAGATGCGGCTTAAGAGCCGCGGTTTCATGAGGCGGGTTATAAGGTTTTTTTTCATATGGGTAACTACCGATTTAGGAGGGAAAGGGATAGGAAATGTTTTAGTCAGGACATTCATGGTGAAAAAAATTTTTGTGCAATGAATTGGCTATTTGTTTACAGATTCTATCATATTGATTGTCATTTGTTTTTTCAACTTCTGACCTCGCCTGCTGAGACTTGGAGGTATTTCTTTCCAGTTACTGAATCGCGCTTTTTCATCTATACGGTATACCACTACCGATTATTTTTCAAACCAGTTCACAGTCAGGACTGAAGCGAGAAATCAGGACGCGATCCAACAGGTGTTGCAGATCCAAGCCCAGTCTATGAAACGGGCTTGAAATACCACCATCGCCAAAATATTTCCGTGGCAAATTTATCCACTCTCGATTTTCCAGGCATTCTATCTTTTTGGGACTTTCAAGCCGAAGCAGGCAATGACCTGATGCCAAAGGCGTATACTCCTGCCGCGGGATGGGTGTTGCGTAATTGAATCGCTTCATCAACTTTGAGAGTAAATATTGATTTCCTTTTTCAGATTCAACTGTAATGATGGATTTGTCGAAGTCGAGTTGTTCTTCGGTGAGTTTGACAGCGGAAGAGGCTTTGTCATATGCCATGCGAACTCCCATCCATCTTTCGGTCTTGGGCAAACTTACTCTTACGACTATATTAAATACCTGAAAACCCAGGCTTTTGACTTTGTGGAAGTTGCCAGGGGAGGGGGAAACATGCCGCCTGATTATGCAGGCCACACAAACAGATTAAAACTTGAAATTTGAAATCTATTATGATATAGTAATCGTGAAATAATTCATAATTAATTTAGTGATGGAAATGTCAATCTTATTGGTGGAAGGGTGAATTTTAAGCTGCGAAAAACAATCAAATTACATTGTAAGGGTGAGGTAGCCAATTGAACAAAAAAGTGCTCGTAATTGATGATGATCCCGAACTAGGGAAGCTGGTTGAGGTAATTTTGAAGCCTCTTGAGCTTACTGTACATCAGGCATATTTGGGCGAGGATGGTTTAAGGCAGGCGTATGCTATTCATCCGGACCTTGTCATCCTTGACGTTATGATGCCTGGTTTGGACGGGTTTGACGTTTGTTCGCGTTTGCGGGAAGTTTTAATCAAATGGCAGAGCAGCTCGAACAGGTTGAATCCATGCGCCGCCAATTGATCGGAGATGTGGCGCATGAACTTCGCACGCCGCTGACCGCGATCAAAGGTACTGCTGAAGCATTGATGGATGGTGTGCTCCCCGCATCTACAGAAACATATCAACAGATTCATTCTGAAGCCGGACGTTTGAGCCGTCTGGTTGATGACTTGCAGGAGTTGAGTCGTGTTGAATCCCGATCTACTCAATTGGATATCCACCCTGTGGATTCGGCTTCTTAATTCAGACGGTGACGAAGCGATTAAAATATCAATTCGATGAAAAGCGTGTCAAACTGACTTTGAGCCTGCCGCGTGATCCCATACATGTTCTGGCTGATGAAGGGCGCATTCTTCAGGTGCTTACTAATTTGATCGGTAATGCCTTGCAATACACACCAGAGCATGGAACTGTGACCATTTCGATTGAACGTGACAAAAAATGAAGCGCTTATTTCCGTCGCTGACACTGGCGATGGCATCCCTCCGGAACATCTTGCGCGCATCTTTGATCGTTTTTACCTGTGGATAAATCCCGCTCCCACGCGCGCGGCGGCTCAGGAATTGGTTTGACGATTGCGAAGCATCTTGTCGAGTCACATGGCGGCAGAATTTGGGCCAGGAGTGCAGGTAAAGAAAAAGGCAGTGTCTTTATATTTACACTGCCTCTGGCAAAATAATTAATGAAGTGAAGCATTAAGGCTGAATTGGTTTAATTACACCCAGATCTGAAGGAGCGCCGCCAAATAAACCTATATCCGTGCAGGATGGTTTATCCACGCGCAATAAGACAACTTCGTTTGAAGAAATGTCCACTTGAATAATGGTATTTTGTTGATACACAGAGTCAACAGTTAATTTCAGTCACTTGATTTTGTGCAGGTAAATTTGTGACACAAACCTGCTTGTCGGGGTGTTCACGATCTTCATCGATTGCGCGCAATAGAGCGCAATTATTCGGCAGATCCGCCGTTCCTGTGTTTTTCACAGTGACGTAGGCGTTTGTCACTTCACCCATGCCGTGGCTAATGTCCAGACTGGTGTTACAACCAAGAATATCCACAGTCACAGACTGTATCAGTGCAAGAGTTGGCGTTTCAGTTGGGGTGATCGGCGTACTCGTTAAGGTGGGGGATGGGATTTCGGTATTTGTGGGAGTGCTCGGCGAAAGGACCGTTACACCTGGTACTATTTCGGTGGAAAGTGTGGGCGTGATAATCATGGGTGTGGCTGTAATAATGCCCGGCGTCCGTGATGGAATGGGAGTCCACACCGGGAATGGCTGTGGAGAGACACCCCATGCATCACACGCAGTTAGAAAAAATATAAGGATAAGGAAAGCAGATGTTTTCTTCATACTTTTATTATACATATTAAATTGCTTAAATCAAAAGCAGAGATAAATCTCACTTGAAGAATATCTCTGCTTTTGATTGTGTTTTACACAGTGTAGATTTTTATGTTTTGGATGTTTTGCCCGAAGTTCTTCCCAGCTTGGTTCAACAAGCACGTCACCATCAGGGAAGATGATGGTTGGAACGCTTTTATTTCCTTTGTTTACAGTGACTACGAATTCAGTTGCTTTATCGTTACCTTCCAGCCCGACGCGCAGGTATTGAATCCCATTCGTGTCAAAGAATGCCTTTGCCCTGTGGCAATCAGGACAATATTCGGTTGCATACATCACAATCTGTGATGGTTGTGTGGTGTATAGATCAGTCAAGATATTATTCTCCTCGTTTTTAGTCGAAACATTATTGTAATTTACTTTTATTCGCCGATTGTTTTTGAAATATTCTCGAATAGCGAGCGCGGCTGAGGCGCCCTCGCCCGCAGCGGAGGCGGCTTGTTTTGTGGAGCCGGCGCGTACGTCGCCAGCAGCGAAAATGCCGGGTACGCTGGTCATCATATACTCAGTTTTAACAAAACCCCATTGATCAAGATTGGCAGTTCCTTTTAGCAGGTCATTGTTAGGGGTTAGTCCGATAAATACAAACACGCCGTCATAATTGAGTTCTTTGCTTTCGTTTTTATTTTTGTCTTCAACAATGACAGACTCAAGTTTGTTTTTTTCCGCGCAGCTCCTTGATGTTGTGATTAAGCAGGACACGCATATTTTCCTTCTCAGCCACTTTGTTCTGTAATATTCTGCTTGCTTTTGGTTCCTGTGAGTTTACGATAATATCAACCTGCGCGGCAAATCTGGTTAAGAAAAGACCTTCCTCGAAGCCGCTATTCCCTCCGCCGACCACCAATACTTTCTTGCCTTTGTAGAAAGCACCGTCACAAGTAGCGCAAAATGGACGTTTATGCCAATCAACTCATCTTCACCGGGAATATCCATACGGCGATAACGTGCGCCAGAAGTAAGCAGAATAGCCTTGCTGTGATAACGTCTGCCTGAACTGGTCTGCACAATATGGTATTGCCCATCCCTTTTGATCTCGGTTACTTCCTGTGCTTGCAGGAGTTCCACTCCAAATTTGCGCGCCTGCCTGCTCAAACGCTCTGCAAAATCTGCTCCTGAGATGCCCTCATCAAAACCCGGAAAGTTGTCCAAGGTTTGCGTTATACCAGCCTGGCCGCCAATTCCTGATTTTTCAATAACCAGAGTCTCCATTCCCTCACGCGCCAGATATAACGCAGCCGTTAGTCCTGATGGGCCACTACCAATAATGATGACATCATAGTATTCTTTGCTTGCTTCGGCCTTTAGTCCAAGTTTTTCAGCAAGCTGGGAATTGGATGGCTCTACAAGAATTTCGCCATCAGGGAAGATAATTGTAGGAATAACCCGCATCCCGTTGTTAAGATTTTCCACAAAAGTCACCCCTTCTGGAATCTCTTCAATATCAATGTTTATATATTGTACGCGATGCTCTCCAAAGAATTTTTTTGCCCGTTTACAGTCAGGGCACCAAGCAGTGCTATAAATGGTAATGACAGAAGGTTGTAAGTTGAAAAGTTCCGGTTTTTGGTCCATTTTATTTCCTTTCGTATACAGATAGATTTTTAGCGTTTATTCTTACTCAGTTGACGACCTGTTTTTGTAAAAAAACAACTTATATATAAAAGGAGCGTGAATGCGATTTTATTTGTCGTATTTCTATGTTAAAATCGGTTCATTGATTTTGATATGTAATTGATATGTAATTTTTTAGGTGCTAACGTGACAAATCTTAAGAGATCATTTTTCTGGATTGCATTTTATTTGCTGCTTGTACTGGTACTTGGTCAGCTGGATCGTTCCAATACGCCAATTATTAACTTTGCTGCATATTTTTATCTTACCGCCATCATTATTGTGCCGGTAATGATTTTCGTTCCCTCCTGCACAAGGTTTCCGTTTTTGTTCCCATGTTTTTCTGGGGCGCAATTTATTTTGCTCTTTTTCAGATCATTGACCGTGAACTAACAGCCACACTGGATATGGAAGTAATTATTTTGGAAATTGTAATACTCGAAGTTGGAGTGTGGCTTTCATATCAATTGGCTGTTGGAATTGAAAGTTCTGAATCGCTGATGGATGCTCTTGCTCAAGGGACATTCCCTCATCGTGCTCTTGAAATGGAATCTGCTTCAGAACAGTTGAAAATTGAATTTGCCCGAAGCAGGCGCTATCATCGGCCATTATCCTTGCTGGTGGTTCATGCCTATCCCAAAGATGAAGAAGTTGTACGGGAGATGTTGAAAAGTTTGCAGCACGATGTATTATCCCGGCTTTCCAATGCACGTATTGGGCAGTCAATTGGTGAGGCGGTTCGTCAGACCGATTTGCTTATTCGGGATCATGTAGGTCGGTTTGTTATTTTATGCCCGAAACTGATTTGGAAAGCGCTATTTTTTTGGCTGAACGCATTTGTAAAATTGTTGAAGAGCGCGCAGGACTGCATGTCAATTGCGGCGTGGCATCCTTTCCTGATGAAGCATTAACTTTTGAAGACTTGTTACATTTGGCGCGAGACCGTTCAAAGCAATCGTTGATACCCCAAAGATCCATTGATGCCACTGAGAAAGCTATAAAATGACAAAGTATGACACTAACTCCTATCGATCAGAATGCATGGATTAATTCCTTTGATCCAAAGAAACGCATCATTACGGGGCGTGCTTATTTTTCTTTAAGCGGACGATTGACCTTGCTCTGGTCCTTTTGAGTGCTCCATTTTGGCTTCCTGTTATTTGTGTCATTGCGGTAGTTATTACCATCACCTCTCCCGGAGCCCCCGCAATGTTTACACAATTACGAACCGGGAAAGGCGGCAAGCGTTTTATCATGTATAAATTCCGCTCAATGGTTCCGAATGCTGAAGCGCTGAAAGAAACATATGCTCATTTGAACGAGCTGCAGTGGCCGGATTTTAAATTACCAATGATCCGCGCATCACCAAAGTAGGCAGGATCTTGCGAAGACAAGTTTGGATGAGCTGCCCCAGTTGTTCAATGTCTTAAAAAGGCGAGTAAGAGTCTTGTGGGACCGCGTCCAACCTCTTTTGGAGCAGAGACCTACAAGCTGTGGCATACCGAAAGATTGGATGTTGCGCCAGGTTTGACCGGCTTGTGGCAGATCATTGGCCGCGCACAACTTGAGTTTGATGATCGTTTACGCCTTGATATAGCCTATATCGAACGGGCTGGCATTTGGTTTGATATAAACATTCTCTTTCATACGGTTACTGCGGTATTTAAACAAAGAGGCGCTCATTAGCGTATTGCGAGTTTCGGGTTTTGGGAGGGGGAGTGCAGCATCATCTATTTTGTAGTGATTACCGATATAGAGCCGAGAATTTAAGAGGGTATCCCATTGGTACTAGCATTAAGTAAAATTTATTATCCTTACGGGTATAATATTATTTCTTTGCAAAAATGCAAGGTCTGTGTTTTTCGAGATTGTTTGATTTATTTTTGAAAGTTACCAAAAAGCAGAAAGGATAATTTATATGGAACTTAAACTTTATTTTCGGATGTTACAACGGGGGTGGTGGCTTGTTCTTCTTGTTGCGCTTGTTTCCTTGCTTGCGTCGTTGACTGCTTCATATCTGGCAATTCCTAGATATAAAACGACAGCAAGATTTATTATTACACCAGGGTCTTTGCTTGACAAGTGAAGGCAGCCCGGAAACTGCAATTGCCGGGCTGGAGACACTGGATTTGCCCTCTGTTGTCGCAACGTACACGGAAGTTATGGGTAGCCAGAGAATATTAGTGGATTCGTTGAGCTATCCAGGTGTTAAATTTCGTGCCCAAGGATTACACCATTGATGCAGTTGTCCTTCCTGAGTCCAGTGTTTTGGAGTTAAACGTATCCGGAACCGACCCGCAATTGGTGGCTGATTTGGCGAATGCAATAGGCTATCAGACTATTTTGTTTACCCCGTAGTATTAATAGAATTTATGAACTTAACTTTTGGATGAAGCGGCACAACCTGTTGCTCCTTATAGTCCAAGTCCGCTTCAGGATGCAGGGTTGTCGCTATTGTTGGAGCTGGCAGGGGGCGGTTTTGGCAATATTAAGTGAACAAATTCGAGTTCCTCTTGAGGCTTATCGTCAGCGTTTGCAGATGGATGTCGACACGGGCGTATATAACATGATACTTTACGCGTTTGTTGGAAGATGAAGTCTCAAAAATTCATCTGATGTGCTTTCGATTGGTATTATCGAATTAAATGGAATGTCAGATTTTACAGGTACGCTTCCTCCTCAGGGAGTTTTGCGGGTGCTTGGCAGCGTTACCGATACCTTACGAAAAGAATTGCGTGGTAACGACAATATCGGCAGGGGTGGAATGACAACAGTTTCATTGTCATGCTTCCCATGACTTCCGCCGAATCTGCAAGCCGAATATTTTAAACGAATTTATCAATCACTTTTGGTCCCTGTAGACTTACATCAATATGATGCGAAAATTAACCTGGATCCCCCATGTCGGTGGTGGGGAATACAGTAACGGAATTACTGCAGGAGTTGATTGAAAAAACCATCGGAGCGCTTGATCAGTCCAAACGTGATGAATTAAATCCGTGTATGTTTGGGAAATGCGTAGTCCGTTTTGGGTTCAGAAAGACGACATTAATTAATTCCAGCATTTTTTGATACTTATAAATACAATTGGTTTCATTGAGTTTAATAATTAATGATTACGAATGACAAAACAGTAAATTCCATACCGATGCAAAAATCATCCCTATTGGATATCAACAAGGCGTCACTGATGTCTGTGGTTATTGCATCAGTTCTTGGCATTTTGATTTCAATTGCCGTAGGGCAGTTTGGCTGGTTAACACTGGTTACGATACCGGCTTTGGCAATGGTGTTTAGTACGGTTTCCAATCACCCTCGGTTTGATGGCTCTTATTATTGTAATTTTGCAAGTCCAAAGAGCCTTTACTGAATTTCTTGGGTTGCCAGGCCCTGGACAACCTTTGGTGGGTTTTCTTAATAATGGTTATCGTAATTCGGATGCTCTTGTTCAACGAACGTTCCGTTAACTGGCTTCGTAACAGCTTATTCTTGTAGTTTATGTTGTGTTTTTAATGGTTTCGGTCGTTGGCGGCGCAGAACATGGAGCCAGCAACAACGGAATTCATTGATCTTGCGCAGAATATTTTGATTTCTTCACTGGCAATTTATATAATTAAGGATCTTCGTCGCTGAGAAACGCAATTTGGGCGGTCATTTTTGCAGGGATTTTGATGGCCTCCATTAGTGTGTATCAGAATTTGACCGGTACATTTAGCAATGAATATTGGGGGTTTGGTGGAAATGAATTTTCTGGATATGTGGGCCGCCCTAAATCACTGGACCCTATCTTACCCAAACCCTTATGCCCAAGTGTTGGCAATCATATTTATTGTTGCTTGCGGATCGAACCTGGCATGAATCAAAATAATATTACGTCTTGTAGCAGGCGCGGGGGCGTTACTTGCGCGTTGGCTTTAATCTTTACTTCGATTCTCGCGGCGGTTTTGCTAATTTAATATTCACTATTTTTGTTTATTTTCTATTTAATCGTCCAAATTTTTTTCTGCAATGCTGGTTGTATCCGTTTTAGTCTTGTCGTAATCAGTTTTTGCCGGGAAATTTTGCCGAAAGGATACTAACTTTAACAGAATTGAATCCATTTAAAAGATACTGCAGTGGTGGCTGATGGTCCTTTGAGGACGTACGAGTGAAGCATTGCGGCGATGATGTTTTTCAGATTATCCGATCTTTAGAGTTGGCTTGAGTAACTACGGAGAAAACCATATCAAATATTCGCGTGAGATTGGTCTTGATCCTCGTCGTGAAGAGCGCGAACCAGCGAGTTTGTATCTTCAATTATTAGCAGAGCAGGGTGTGATTGCACCAGTGTATTTCTTTTATTGGTGGTTTCCATATTTATGAAGCTCTTGGAAGCGCAGAGAGACTTTGAAATTATTGGGATGCGGGATGAGATGTATATCACATCAGCTCTTTTCGCTTCTCTTGCAGGATATATGTTCATGTCGATTTACAAGAATAATGCGTATACCAATGTGTTCTGGATGTTGGTTGCCATTTTGTATTTCAGCCAAAAGCAAATTACGACAAATATTATGAAGCCGGATGAAGAATGGAAATTCCATGGAGTTCTTCCAGTTGAGCTGGAGAACTTCAAAACGCCGATATTTCCAAGGTGGCAACCGTGGCACAGCCTGGCGCCATGTTGCTTGTTTACCGGAAATTTATGGTTTTCATCAGCACAGTTGTGCCGCTCGATTATTAACCGAGGATGATTTTGGCCTTGTTGGATACGCCGTTACGGTTATCGCATTCCTTGAGGGGATTA